>CACOIM010000001.1 GCA_902627325.1 uncultured Prochlorococcus sp.
GAAGAGAGGTTGCAGTTATCGGTGCCAATAAAGAAGCTATTGAAGAGGCAAATGTTTTAACAAAATTTGCTTCTACTGTTCATTGGATTACCTCAAGTGATCCAAAGCCCGATAATGAAGAGGCTATGGAACTTATGGAATTATCAAATGTAAAACATTGGAGTAGAACACGTTTACTTGAAATAGCTGGAGATGATATGGGTGTTAATAATATTACTGTTAAAAATAAACAGGAAGAACAACCAATTAATCTTTCATTAGAAGGTGTGTTTGTTTATATGAGTGGATCAAAACCAATTACAGATTTTGTTGGAGATCAAATTGCGCTTAAAGAGGATGGAGGAGTTATTGTTGACGACTTTATGTCAACTAACTCTGATGGAGTATGGGCTATTGGAGATATAAGAAATACTCCCTTCAAACAAGCAGTTGTTGCTGCTTCTGATGGATGTATTGCGGCAATGTCAATTGATAGGTATTTAAATAGTAGAAAAAACATTAGAGTTGATTGGATTCATTCTTGAATGAATCTTTTTTGTTCTTATAATGGTGTCGCCTCAGATATATATGCCACTCCACCGTAATAGCTAAGTACAGATCTAATTTCATCTCTCATTTTATTAATTACTTCTTGTTCGCAAAATACAATTACATGTGCATTTGCACCTAGTCCAGTGAATTCCATATCCTCAGTCACTACTCTTTCCGGACCTCTCCCTGTTGCATGCTTCATTACTGTATAACCAGGAACATCGGCATTCTCCAAAGTGTTTAGGATTGCTTGAAGTTCCCTTTCACTAAAAATTAAATCTAATCTTTTCATTTTTTAAAAGGTTGAAATTGGTATGAATTTATTTACTAAGCTCATATACAAGGGTATCCCCAAAACTATATTGAAAGGAAAAGTAAGACCTAATGTAGTTGAGATGTAATAACTTGATCGTGCTTCAGGTACTGTCATTCTCATAGCTGCAGGAACAGCTAAATAAGATGCACTCGCACATAAAACCACAAATAAGAAGGCATTTCCAGTCTCAAGAGATAAAGATTGTGCAACTAACACACCAATAATTGAATTAAATATGGGCATTAGAATTGCAAATCCTATTAAGAATGAACCTGCTTTCTTTAGGCTTGGTAATCTTTGGGCAGCAACCATTCCCATATCTAATAAGAAAAAACATTCAACTCCATAGAATATTGAGTGAGTAAAGGGATACATTTTCTCAACCGCAGATGGATTACTTAAAGAAGTTAAAAATCCAATTATTAGGCTCGTAATCAATAAATATACTGATCCATTTAAGAATGATTCATGTAGGATTGAAGATAAATGTAATTTTCTAGATCCTGGACGATTTTTTGGTCCAGCAAATCTAACTAATAAAAGCCCAACTAAAATAGCTGGGGATTCCATTAATGCTAAAGCACCAACCATAAATCCATCTGAACCAATGTTTTGGCTAGCTAAGAAACTTTCTGCTGTAATAAAAGTAACCGCACTTATGGATCCGTAGGATGCAGCAATAGCAGCAGAATTGAAGACATTAAATTTTAGTCTAAGAATTATAAATCCTAAGAGTGGTATTAATAATGACATTAAAATTGCTGCACTTAAGGTCAATAAAACTTGGTTGTTAAGGATGCCACTTTCTTGTATACCGATCCCCCCTTTAAATCCAATAGCTAGTAGTAAATAAAGAGAGAATAATTTAGGTAGTGGAGCAGGTATTTCTAAATCAGATTTGCAAAATACTGCAATAACTCCAATGAAAAAGAAAAGTACAGTTGGTGCAAAAATATTTTGAAGTAACAAGCTTAAATCCATTGATTTATTTCTTTAGTTCATTAATTGCGACTTGCAAAGCTTCTTTTCTAGTAGTAATAATTCCTTCAACTCCGAATTTTGATAATCTTTCTTTAACTTTTTCATTGGCTCCTGCTACGAATGCTTTTCTTGAATTATTCTTAGCTTCTTGCATCATATCTTCAATGGCAAGAGTTGCGGTTACTCCTAGTCTTGGAACATCAGTTATGTCTAATATAAGAATCTTATAATTTCTTACAAGGCTCATCCTATCAGAGATGCCTTTAGCAGCTCCAAAACTTAAAGGCCCTTTTAGCCTGAATAACATTACTTCACCGGAGCATTTATCAAGTAAATCTTTTTCTTCAGCAGGTAATAAATTTTTAGCTTGGATATTCTCTTTATCTAATGGATTATCAGCATCCATACCTTCAAGTTGAGTCTCCGTAATAGAGTCAATAGTAAGCATGTTTGCTATGAATACTCCAACAAGAACAGCCCATATTAAATCCCAAAAAACAGTCATTAAAAGGACACCGTACATTACTGCAGCAGTTTTAAGGGAGAGTTTATGAGCTCTTCTTAAAAACCCCCAGTCAATAATATCTAAGCCAACTTTAATAAGTATTCCCGCTAATAAAGCTGTGGGTATCTTTTCAGCTAATGGACCAGCACCAACAAGAACAATTAATAAAACTAAAGAATGAACCATGCCAGATATAGGTGTTTGACCTCCGGATTTAACATTAATCACAGTCCTCATAGTGGCTCCAGCTCCAGGTAGTCCTGAGAAAAGTCCAGCAACCGCATTACCTATTCCTTGTCCAATGAGTTCACGATCTGAATTATGTTTGGTTTGTGAGATATTGTCAGCTACTAATGATGTAAGTAAGGAGTCAATAGCTCCTAATACTGCTAACACTAATCCTGCTTTAAAAATAATAGGCAGATATTTAGTAAAACTTGGTAGGCTTAAAGATGGCACACCTTTTGGTATTTCACCAATCCTATCTAAGGCACTATCACCAAAAATTACTATAGATAAAGGGGTAACTATTAATAATGCCAATAGGGGAGAGGGAACCCATTCACTAATTTTTCTTGGAGTTAGGAAGACTATTCCTAATGTCATAATGGCGACTCCTATTGCTGCACCATTGGGTTCAAAATTAGAAAATACTGTCCTGAGAGATTCAATTACCCCTCCACGAGTACCTATCCCTAATAACGGCCCGATTTGTAGAGCAATAATAATTACTCCGATACCCGACATAAAGCCTGAGACAACCGAGTATGGAACAAGAGTTATATACTTACCAAGTTTTAAAATGCCAAATAGGATTTGAAATAATCCGCCAATGACAACTGCTGCCATTACTAAAGGCAAAATTTGACCAGCGGAGAGATCTCTAGGAACTCCTACAGCTGCTAAACCAGCCACTACTCCAGCGACTGTTACGCTCATTGGTCCAGTAGGGCCACTTACTTGAGCCGGAGTCCCCCCGAAAAGTGCAGCTAAAAATCCTACGACAACTGCGCCGTATAACCCATAGATTGCACCACCAGGACCCAGTGCTGCATTGCCAAATGCTAAAGCAAGAGGCAAGGCTACAACTGCAGCCGTAATGCCTCCAAGAACATCTCCACGTATATTTCTGAGATGAAATCCGTTGATTAAGCTCAAAGAAATTCTCCTTAAAATAAAGAATATTAATTTAAAATTTTATCTTGTTATGAACACAATTTGTTAAAACATTCAATTAGTGCAAAAAAAATCAATAAATGTTTTCTTTAATTTTAAAGAAATTTGATTAATTTTATTCAAAAAAGCTTTTGTTTATCTAATTAGTTATGTAACCTAAAATCTAATTATTAAAAGCTTTTTTATTTAAGAGTTATTTAAGTAAAATAGATTATCTAAAATTGCAAAATATCCCAATGAATTCTTTTATTAGGCCAAGACGTTTAAGAAGAACGGAAGCTATTAGGCAAATGGTGCAAGAGACAAAAATTCAACCTGAAGATTTTATTTATCCTCTATTCGTTCATAACAAAGACTACAAAGAAGAGATTTCGGCAATGCCTGGAATTTATAGATGGGATATTTCCGGTTTAATAAAGGAGGTTTTTCGTGCTTGGGAGTTAGGTATTAAATGTATTGTTTTATTTCCTAAAGTAGATGACTCTTTAAAAACTGAAGATGGAGCAGAATGTTTTAATGAAGCCGGAATAATTCCAACAGTAATTAGAAAAATAAAACAGGAAATACCTGAAATGGCAATAATGACTGATGTCGCACTAGATCCATATTCATGTGACGGGCATGATGGATTAGTTGACCAAGAGGGTAACATTCTGAATGATGAGACTATAGAAATACTTACAAAACAAGCTTTAACTCAAGCTAGTGCAGGTGCAGATTTTATTGGACCAAGTGACATGATGGACGGAAGAGTTGGAGCTATAAGACAGTCACTTGATAAAAATGGTTTTAAAGAAGTAGGCATTATTAGTTATACGGCTAAATATTCTTCTGCTTATTACGGTCCTTTTAGAACCGCTCTAGATTCAGCTCCAAGATTAAATTCTAATAAAAAGATTCCTACTAATAAATCCAGTTATCAAATGGATCCCGCAAATACTAAGGAAGCTTTTATAGAGTCTGCTCTTGATCAATATGAAGGTGCAGATATATTGATGGTTAAACCTGGATTATCTTATTTAGATATAATTTATAGGCTAAATAATTTTTCTAACAAACCAATAGCAGCTTACAATGTCAGTGGAGAGTACTCAATGATTAAAGCTGCTTCACTAAAAGGTTGGATAGATGAAAAAGATGTTGTACTTGAAACTTTACTTAGTTTTAAGAGAGCAGGAGCTAAATTAATACTTACTTATCATGCTTGTGATGCTGCTACTTGGCTTAAAAAGACTTAAAAACTCATTAAATTAAAATTTATTGTTTATTCTTATATTAATAATTTAAAAAATTTTGAAATTAGAAAACTCAAAAGGTGTTGAAAGAATAGGCCACACAGCTTTGCGGGTGAAAGATCTTGACAGATCGAAATCCTTTTATATGAACTTGGGAATGAATTTGATATGGGATGATAAGGATTGGTGCTATCTAGAAGCAGGAAGAGGAAAAGATGGATTAGCTTTGCTTGGCCCAACTTATAAGGCTGCAGGTCCTCACTTAGCTTTTCATTTTGAAGATAAAAAAGAAATAGAAAAAATCCATTATGATTTGAAGAATTCTGGTTTAAAAGTGGGCGCTATTCATGATCACAGAGACGGAACGGCTTCTTTTTATATGCAAGATACTGAGGGTAATTGGCTAGAAATGCTTTATGTGCCTGATGGTGGAATTAAATCAAATATTTGAAAAAATAAATGATTGAAGAAAATAATGTAAAAAAAGATTCTTTAGTTGGCAATCTGACAAATGAATCTTTAGAACTTTTGGAATGGCCATTATTAAAAAAGCAACTTTCTTCTTTTGCTTCTACTCCAATGGGTAAAAAATCAATAATTGATTTTGAAATCCCATCAAGATTAGAGGATACTCAATATTTGTTAGATCAAACAAAGGAGATTTATTCATTAGAGAATGAATATGATCAAAACATTCATTTTGAAGGTGTATTTGATATTAAAAAAAATACCGAGACTTGTTTTAAAGGAGGAGTAATTAGTTCTGTTGAACTTTTAGAAATTGCTGATACTATTGCCGCTGCAAGAAAGTTAAAGAAAACTATCATAAATTTTGAATTAAGACCACAGTTATCTTCCCTTTTGGAGAAATTAGTCGATCATATTGAATTAGAAAAAATCCTAAAAAATGGTATTGAAAATAATGGAAGAATATCTGACAGAGCCTGCCCAAAACTTTCTGATTTGAGAAAGCAATTAATTTCAATCAAAAATGAGAGGCGTCTAATATTAGATAAAATAATCTATAAAAATAGTAACTATATACAGGATGCAATAATAAGTGAGAGAGTTGGGAGACCTGTATTAGCAATAAAAGTAAATTTTATTAATAAATTCAAGGGAATTATTCATGACTCATCTTCCTCAGGGAATACAATTTACATTGAGCCAGATGCAGTCGTTGCAAAAGGAAACAAAATTGCATCATGTAAAGCAAACATTGCGAGTGAAGAATTTAAGTTATTAAAGTCCTGGGCTAATCTTATTTCAGAAAATAAAGATACTCTTTTTTTACTGTCTGATATCTTATTAAGTATTGAAAAGGCTCACATTCGAGCACGATATTCAAGATGGATTAAAGGTCGTCCTCCTAAATTTGTAAATGATTTAAATATTCAAATTACAGGTTTTACTCATCCTTTACTTTTGTGGGAAAACAAAAATAATTATTCTCATAAGATAACTCCCATAGATTTTTATATTAAAAAAAATACCAAAGTTGTATCTATCACTGGCCCAAATACTGGAGGCAAAACTGCTGCACTAAAAGGAATTGGGATAGCTACATTAATGGCTAAGTCAGGATTATTTATTCCGGCAAACGATCAACCAGTGATACCATTTTATGCAAATATCTATGCTGATATTGGAGATGATCAATCATTGCAAGAAAATCTTTCTACTTTTAGCGGACATATTTTGAGAATTAAAAAAATTTTTGATGCTTTATCGATTAAACAGGGATTATCTATTGTTTTGCTAGATGAAATTGGTTCTGGTACAGATCCTGAAGAGGGGACTGCCTTAGCTATTTCCCTTCTTGAGGAGTTTGCAAACAAATCTGACTTAACTGTAGCTACAACGCATTATGGTGAAATTAAAGCGCTTAAATATAAAGATTCTCGGTTTGAAAATGTTTCTGTCAGTTTTGATGAAGAATCTTTAAAACCGACATATACATTAAATTGGGGGATCCCAGGTAGAAGTAATGCATTAACAATTGCGAGTAAATTTGGAATCAACCAGAAAATTATTGATCAAGCTTCTAACTACTTAATCCCAAAGGAAACAGACAATATAAATAAAATCATTAAAGGGCTAGAAGAACAAAGAACAAAACAGCAAAGAGCCTCTGAAGAAGCTGCGGCCCTTATCGCTAGGACTGAAATTCTTTATGAAGAATTAAATAATAATTATAAATATCAAAAGTCTCACGCTAAAGAGATACTGGCTAGAGAAAAAGAAAAATTAACTAAATCAATTAAAAAAGCGAAGTTAGAAGTTGTAACACTAATTGAAAAATTAAGAAATAAAAATGCTACTGGTGAAGACTCTAGAAGAATTGGCAACAGGTTAAAAGAAATTGAGAAACAATTTATTAGTGATAATGGACAAAAAATTGAGAATTTATCATGGAGACCTAAAATTGGAGATTTTGTAAAAATAAAATCTCTTAATAGCCGTGGCAGAATAATTTCATCCGACGAAAAAACTCAAACATTTACAGTCAATTGTGGATCTTTTAATAGTGTTTTGTCTGTTTCTGAACTGCAAGGCATTAATGGAGAACAATCAAATATAAAAACAACGAAGTTTCAAATTAATTCTTCAAAAGATGATTATACATTTGCTAAAGTAAGAACTACAAAAAATACTATTGATGTTAGGGGGTTAAGAGTCCATGAAGCAGAAATTTTAGTTGAAGAAAAAATTAGAAAATTTCATGGTCCACTATGGATTATTCACGGTATTGGTACAGGTAAATTAAAAAGAGGTATAAAAGATTGGCTCTCAGAATTAGATTATATTGATAAGCTAGAGGATGCAGCGCCTTCAGAAGGTGGTTCTGGCTGTACAGTCGCTTGGATCAAATAGAATTCATTTATTAAATCTATCAATTTTCATCCTAAAACCAACGTGCATTTTATTGATCAAGCAGAAGTTATTCTTAAAGCGGGTAAAGGTGGAGATGGCATAGTTTCTTTTAGAAGAGAAAAGTTTGTTCCTGCAGGTGGACCTTCAGGAGGTAATGGAGGGAAAGGAGGATCAATTATATTTATAGCTGACAATAATCTGCAAACTTTGCTTGATTTCAAGTTTAATAGGGAGATCAGAGCAAAAGATGGAATCAAAGGTGGTCCTAACAAAAGAACAGGTGCTCGTGGAGAGGATAGGATTTTAAAAGTGCCATGTGGCACAGAGATTAGAGATTCAAAGACCGGAATAATTTTAGGGGATTTAGTTGATAATAATGAACAAGTTATAATAGCTTACGGCGGTAGAGGGGGATTAGGAAATTCTCATTTTCTAAGTAATTCCAATAGAGCTCCTGAATTTTGTATTGATGGAAGAGAAGGCGAGATTTGGCATGTAAAACTGGAATTAAAATTAATTGCTCAAGTTGGAATTATTGGATTACCCAATGCTGGAAAAAGTACATTAATAACTTCGCTATCATCAGCCCGCCCAAAGATTGCGGACTATCCTTTCACTACCCTAATCCCAAATCTTGGTGTGGTAAGAAAACCTGATGGTAATGGTTGTTTATTTGCTGATATACCAGGATTAATATCAGGAGCTGCTGAAGGTATTGGTTTAGGGCATGATTTTCTAAGACATATTGAAAGGACAAAAATTTTGATACATTTAATTGATGTATTTGCAGATGATCCAATAAACGATTTTTTAATTATTGATGATGAACTAAAAAAATATGGCAATGGGTTGATTGATAAGTATCGAATTGTTGTTTTTAATAAAATGGAATTAGTTGAAGCAGAATATTTGAAATCGATAACTAAAAAGTTAGAAAATTTATCCAAAAAGAAAGTTTTAGTTATTTCTTCATCATTGCGAAAAGGGTTGACCCAGCTTTTGTCTGAGGTTTGGGAAAAAGTTTAAGATTGCAAATCAAAAGATTTGTAAAATTAAATACTTGATTTTGGTTATAAATTTGGTCATTAATAAGATATTGAGCTAACACAATTTATGAACTTTTATAGTTGCTTTGATAAATCAGGAAAAGTGATTGCAAGATGCCAAACGATTCAAGATATTGAGGTTTTAAAAAAAATGGGCAGACCAATAGTAGAAGTCAAAGAAATGAAAAATGAAGAATCAGTGGTTTGCACTTTAACAGGTAGTCCATCAGACTACAATATGGATTACTAAAAAAAAATGGGCTCTAAACCCATTCTTTTTTTTTATTTGAGCGATTATTTATCAGTCGTCATAGACTAAACATTCTGGCTCATCTGGGTTTGCTTCGCAGAATAGCTCGAGTGCATTAGGGTCATGTTTGTCATCTGGATGATGGTCCTTATATTCTTCTAATTCCTTAAGTTCTTCAGTAAGATGTCTTACTTTTGGAAGGTTACCTGCTGCTTTGGCAGATTCAATTTCTGATTGATCTTTTTTGATGTGCTCGTCGATGGATTTCATTTTCTGACTTCCTGAATGAGTAATTAAATACACAATAGTGAATTAATTCATAAAATGCATCCCATATAAGTTGAAATAATGATTAATCAGTAATTAAATAAAAAATTCGAAAATTAAAGTTTCTTCGAATTAACTATCTCTTCTAAGGAAGGTTGCAATGGAATTATTTGGTTTGGATTTAGCGGGAAGATAGCTTGATAATAATCTTGAAGCCAATTTTTATAAAAGCAAGTTTCTGATATTCCTCTTAACTTAAAAAAATTATATCTCCACATAACTATATTTTTAAAAAAGGAAATATCTTTTTCAGTACATTTGAATAATTTGCTATAAATCAATTCCCACCTAATAATTGTTGGGAATAAGTAGATGTCTGCGAATGATATTTCTTTGCCTAAAAGCCATGGACCGCCATTCTTATCTAATATCTTTTCTATTTTTGTTAATGCAGCAAAAAGTTTTTGACTTGCTTCAATGTATGCATTTTGGTTTCTTGCAAATCCACATTTGTAAACTCCATTGTTTATGTCATCATTTATGAGATCAAGGAGTGTTTTATCACAATCTTTTATTAGATCACTTACTAATAGCGAATTAAAGTTCATTGAATTTAAAAATTTTAAAATGTCTCTACTTTCGTTAGAGATGAATTTTATTTCACCGTCTTCACAATTTAACAATGTAGGAAGAGTTGCCCTAAATATTTTTGTTTGATTGCATTTTATATATATTTCATTTAGATTCTTGCAGTTATAAAATTTCTTTTTAAAAATCCATTCCCCAGTTTTATACTTTGGGATTAAGAGATTTATTTTAATCTTATTCGATAAATTTAATAATTTATATGTAATCATTAATCGATGACACCAGGGACATGTTGCACCAACCAATAAATAATAATTTTTATTTTTATTAACTTTTAAGTTATGATTACTAAATCCTTTTGGTCTTACATAGTTACCATTTTTATCGGATGGTGCAAATCCATCCATTAATTTCATCCATAACCAAAACCATAATTGCCTAGCAATCGATACTATGTGTTTATTGGGTGCCATAAAATTACTATTGTCTTTACATTAATATGAGTGAAAAAAAAATACTTATAGTTTCAGGGACACATGGTAATGAATTAAATCCTGTTTGGGCAGTAAAAAAATTTAAAAACTTAATAAGTAAATCTCCAAAATCAAAATTCTTAGAATTTACTATAGGCAATCCAAAATCACTTGAAGAGGGATTGAGATACATTGATGTAGATTTAAATAGATCATTCAATGTCTTAAAAACGTCATCTAATCAAAAATTCTACGAAATTAATAGAGCTGATTATCTTATTAATAAATACGGCTGTCAAGGATCTGAACCATGTCCGATAGTAGTTGATTTACACACCACAACATCTGGTATGGGAACAAGTATTGTTATGTATGGAAGAAGACAAAGAGATTTCTGTTTAGCAGCAATATTGCAGTCAAAATTTGGTTTACCTATATATTTACATGAAAAAGATAAAAATCAAACTGGCTTTTTAGTAGAGGCATGGCCATGCGGACTTGTAATCGAGATTGGACCGGTTGCTCAGAATCATTATGATTCCGAAATTACTGAAAGGTTTTTAATAATTTTGAATTTCCTTGGTGATCTAATAAGCAATTTAAAAAATAATAGAATCAGCTTGCCAAATGAGATTTCTTTTTTTGTTCATCAAAATAGTATTGACTATCCTAGAAATGAAAATTATGACATTAAAGCTCTTATTCATCCTTTAAGGATTAATAATGACTGGAAAGGTATTGATGAGGGGGAACCCTTGTTCTTGGACATTAATGATAATGTACACACTTATAAAGAAAAAGAAATAATTTACCCTTTATTTATTGGAGAGGCAGCATATAGAGAGAAGAATATTGCAATGAGCTTTACAAAGAAAGAGATTTTAAAGTGTGATCAAGAATGGATTAACGGTTTTTTATCTTTTTTGAATTTGTAAAACCTCAATAGATGTTGATTAGAAGATATTTTTATATTAAAAAATATATTTAGAACTTTTAGTTTTTTTATTATCAATATTTTTAATTAGAGTTTCAAAGCGCGATAAGTTCTAAAATTTTAAACTCTTTCGGACCAGTATACGATAGCTCCAATTGCCTCTAACTCCAGTCTCCTGCTTTTAGCAGAGGATAATGGAATTATTTCTTTGGATCTTTTCCCGTTAAGAAGCCACTCAAGAAGAACCAACTTTAAATAAGAATCTTAAGAAAATATTAAATCACGGAGGCTCACTTTTGTGAAAAATCAACAAATTTTGAATATTTACTCATATTATTTACACATTTTTAAAGATTTTGGATTAAAGTCTAAAAAGCAGATTTTGTCTGCTTTATTTACACGCCTTTTTAAGGCATACCTTACGAACTCATGACAACTATTCAGCAGCAGCGTTCATCGCTGTTAAAAGGTTGGCCACAGTTCTGTGAGTGGGTAACATCAACTAACAACAGAATTTATGTTGGTTGGTTTGGAGTTTTAATGATTCCATGCTTACTTGCAGCAGCGGCTTGCTTCATTGTTGCTTTCATCGCAGCACCACCAGTAGACATCGACGGAATTAGAGAGCCAGTTGCTGGTTCATTCCTATATGGAAACAACATCATCTCAGGTGCAGTTGTTCCTTCATCAAATGCTATTGGTCTTCACTTCTACCCAATCTGGGAAGCAGCGACAGTAGATGAGTGGCTATACAATGGTGGCCCTTACCAACTTGTAATTTTCCACTTCCTAATCGGTATCTCAGCATACATGGGAAGACAGTGGGAGCTTTCATACCGTCTAGGTATGCGTCCTTGGATCTGTGTTGCATACTCTGCACCAGTTTCAGCAGCTTTCGCAGTATTCCTTGTATACCCATTCGGTCAAGGTTCATTCTCTGACGGAATGCCTCTAGGTATCTCTGGTACATTCAACTTCATGTTTGTATTCCAGGCTGAGCACAACATTCTTATGCACCCATTCCATATGGCTGGTGTTGCTGGAATGTTCGGTGGATCATTATTCTCTGCAATGCATGGTTCATTGGTAACATCATCTCTAATTAGAGAAACAACTGGTCTTGAGTCACAAAACTATGGCTACAAGTTCGGTCAAGAAGAAGAAACATACAACATCGTTGCAGCTCATGGCTACTTCGGTCGTTTGATCTTCCAATATGCAAGTTTCAATAACAGCAGAAGTCTTCACTTCTTCTTAGCTGTATTCCCTGTTGTTTGCGTATGGTTAACATCTATGGGTATCTGCACAATGGCATTTAACCTAAATGGTTTCAACTTCAACCAGTCAGTTGTTGACGCTAACGGTAAAATCGTTCCTACATGGGGTGATGTACTTAACCGTGCAAACTTAGGTATGGAAGTAATGCACGAGCGTAACGCTCACAACTTCCCACTCGATTTAGCTGCTGCTGAGTCTACATCTGTAGCTCTTACAGCTCCTGCAATCGGCTAAGCTTAAGGTTCTTAAAATTAAGATCCCCTTCGGGGGATCTTTTTTTTATGTCTAAATTTATTAGATTCAATATAATTAAACTAAAACAAACTTAATTATTTTATGGGTAATAGTTTTGGCAAAATTTTTAAAGTTAATACTTTTGGAGAGTCACATGGTGGAGCGGTAGGTGTTATTCTGGATGGTTGTCCACCTCGTTTAGAACTTGATATTGAGCAAATACAAAATGAATTAGATAGAAGAAAACCGGGGCAAAGTCAAATAACTACTCCAAGAAAGGAAGAAGATAAATTAGAAATATTGAGTGGAATCAAAGATAATATTACTCTTGGAACGCCTATCGCAATGATAATAAGAAATAAAGATCAGAGACCAAGCGATTATAGTAATATTGAAAAAGTATTTAGACCTTCTCATGCAGATGGAACATATCACCTGAAATATGGTATTCAAGCTGATTCCGGTGGAGGAAGAGCTTCAGCAAGAGAAACTATCGGGAGAGTAGCAGGAGGAGCAATTGCTAAGCAATTTTTAAGGAAATTACATGAAATTGAAATATTATCTTGGGTGAAAAGAATTCACAATATTGATTCCGATGTCAATCCTAAAGATATTACCTCTAAGAGTATCGAATCAAATATTATCAGATGCCCAGATTTTGAAATAGCTGAAAAGATGATAAAAAGAATTACTGAATTACAGCAAAAAGGTGATTCTTGTGGAGGTGTAATTGAGGCTATTGTGAAAAATATGCCAAGTGGTTTAGGTATGCCAGTTTTTGACAAGCTAGAGGCTGATTTAGCTAAAGCATTAATGTCTTTACCTGCTACAAAAGGTTTTGAAATTGGTTCTGGATTCTCAGGTACATATTTAACAGGAAGTGAACATAATGATCCATTCATACAATCCAATGAAAATAATAAATTAAAAACTTTATCAAATAATTCTGGAGGTATACAAGGAGGTATTAGTAATGGTGAGATGTTAAAAATGCGAATCGCTTTTAAACCTACCGCAACTATAAGGAAAGAACAAAAGACTGTTAACTCAGCGGGTAAAGAAGTAATTATGAAAGCACTTGGAAGACATGATCCATGTGTTTTGCCTAGAGCCGTGCCTATGGTTGATGCAATGATAGCTCTTGTAGTTGCTGATCATGTGCTGCTTAATCATGCACAATGTGGAATTATGAATTAAGTTATTTATATTGCTGCCTTTTTATATTTAGTAGTTCAAATATTTTTGGATCAAATTTCTCGCCATCATATCCCTTACTTCCAACAACAACTCCTTGATAACCTAAAGATTTGAATTTATTAATATCATTTATAGCTATATCACCAGCTCCCACAAACGAAATGTGATTATATTTATTTATATTTAATAGTATATCTTTATTTGCAATTGGAAAGATTTTAATCATAGAACATTTATAAGAAATAGCCTCTTGAAGATCTTTTATACCTGTCATTCCAGGAATTAATAGATAATTATTTTTTTTTGAATATGTAAATAAATCTTTATTCCAGGTTCTCATCATAGAGAAATTAAGATCAAGCTTTAAAGAATCATCTATTGATTTTTTATTAATTAAAGATGCTGATCCAATTAGTAAGTAAGGAAATTTAGATCTTAAATCTGACATTAGATCTAACCAGTTTTCATTATCGAACCATGGAATCTCAAGTATTAACAAACCTTTCTCTACAATCAAAGTTAAATCTTGAATAAATTTTTTTTTGGCTATCTCGCTTTTATAGATGCTATCATTTGGCCTTGCTAGTAAGATGAAGGATTGGATTGCAAGAGTTTTTTTTAAAATATTTATTTTTTCCTTTAAAGTTCTATCTGAATTATTTTTACAAGTAATTGGCAACTTTTACCTCAGAGCGATTAATTAAATCTTGAATATCCTCTGTATCGATAGTCTCTCTTTCAATAAGCATTTGTGCCATCTCATCTAACATTCCTCTGTTTTCAGTTAAAACTTTAGTTGCTCTTTTATAAGCTACATCAACAAGTTCTGAAACTTCTACATCAATAGTAGCTGCAGTATCTTCTGAAAAATCTCTTTCGGATGCTATATCTCTACCTAGAAACATTCCACCCTGTGATCTGCCAAGAGCAACTGGACCAATTTTTTCACTCATTCCAAATTTTGTAATCATCTGTCTTGCTACATTGGCAACTTGTTGTAGATCATTTGAAGCTCCTGTTGTTACCTCTTCTTCCCCATATACAATTTCTTCAGCTACTCGTCCACCCAATGCTACTGCCATTTGATTCTGTAGATATGATCTTGAATAAAGACCAGATTCTAACCTTTCCTCACTAGGGGTGAAAAATGTTAAACCGCCAGCTTGGCCTCTAGGAATAATTGAAACTTTAGCTACAGGGTCATAATCAGGCATTAGTGCTCCCACTATTGCATGCCCCGCCTCATGATATGCAACAAGTTCTTTTTTTCTCTCACTAATTACTCTATCCTTTTTTTCAGGTCCAGCCATTACTCTCTCAATAGCATCTCCAACTTCATCATTACTAACTTTATCTAGTTCTCTCCTTGCTGCAAGAATTGCAGCTTCATTTAAAAGGTTAGCTAAGTCTGCACCTGTGAAGCCAGGTGTTCTTTTAGCTACTTTATCCAAATCAACATCTTTAGAAAGAGTTTTATCTTTAGCGTGAACATTTAAAATTTGCAATCGGCCAGCATAATCAGGTCTATCAACAGTTACCTGTCTATCAAATCTACCAGGTCTCATCAATGCTGAATCGAGAACATCAGGTCTATTTGTAGCTGCAACGATAATAATTCCAGAGTTACCTTCGAAACCATCCATTTCAGTAAGTAGCTGATTTAAAGTTTGTTCTCTCTCATCGTTACCACCGCCTAATCCTGCACCTCTTTGTCTTCCAACTGCATCTATTTCATCAATAAAAACTATGCAGGGTGCGTTCTTTTTCGCTTGTTCAAAGAGATCTCTAACTCTACTTGCACCAACACCTACAAACATTTCTACAAATTCAGATCCAGATATGGAGAAAAAGGGTACACCTGCTTCACCAGCTACGGCTTTAGCTAAAAGAGTCTTACCTGTACCTGGAGGTCCAACAAGTAAAACTCCTTTTGGTATTTTTGCACCTACGGCTGTAAATCTATCTGGACTCTTGAGGAAATCAACTACTTCAGATAATTCAAGCTTAGAACCTTCAACACCGGCTACATCAGCAAAAGTAACTTTTGTGGAGGGTTCCATTTGCAACCTTGCTTTGCTTTTTCCAAAGTTCATCGCAGGGTTACCACCACCTCCGGACCCGCTTTGTGCTCTTCTGAACAAAAAGAAAAGTGCTCCAATTAAAATGATTGGAAATAGTAAGCTACTGAATGCTTGCTGCCATGGGCTAGAAAGTCTGGTTGGTTGAACAGCTATATCAACGTCATTATCTGTAAGAATTTTCAATAAATCTTTATCGGGGGCAAGATTAACCTCAGATCTGCTTCCATCATTTTCAACAACTTGAGCTGTTCCGTTATCAGGGGAAATTAGAACTCTGCTGATCTCCTTATCTTGAACTGCTTCTATAAAATCACTGTATCTTAGGGTCTTTGTAGCATTTTCAGTATTTGGTTTGTCTAGAACTGATGTTCCAATGAAAATGACTGTAATAACTGCAAGAACATAAAGTCCAATGTTTCTCAAGCGTTTGTTCACGATAATAATTCTTCAATATATATATATTAATAAGAATAAATCATAATTAGGACTGTCTTAGTACATCTACTACACTTTTAAAAGCAAACCATTCAGGAATTTCTTCTCCATTTCTCAATTTTTTTCTAAATTCTGTTCCGCTTAATTTCATGATTTGATATTTATTTTCGTTAGCTTCTTCTGCCGTTATATATCCCTTTTCTTTTGTATAGACTAGGTTTTTAGATGGAACAACTTTCATATTAAGTTCAAAAGTACAATTTTTTGCAAAGTTTTGTGCATCATAAGGACCATAAAAATCTTTCCCACTTATAGAAGATTTACATCCAGCCATATCTCTTCCAATTATAAAATGAGTACATCCATAGTTTCTTCTAATTATCATGTGTTGCAATGCTTCTCTTGGACCAGCCATATGCATAGAATATGGTAAATAAGCCCACTTTATTTGTTTATTATTAATCTCTTCTGATAACTTTTTATAAGTTAAATATCTAACTTTTCCTGGGATATCATCTTGTTGAGTAGGCCCACATGTTGGGTGAACTAAAACAATCGAATTTTGAGATACATTTTCTGATTTTAGTGCATTTGTAAATAATTCATAATGGGCTCTATGTATAGGATTCCTACACTGAAATGCTACGACATCATAATTAGAGGGTAATGAAGATCTTACTTCAAATGGAGTTTGGCAAGGAAACTCTCTTTTTGGAAGCTCTAACCCATAAATTTTCCCTCCAATATAATATTTCTCTCTCTCATGAAATATCATTGATACTGCAGGATGGTCTAAGGAAGTTGTTCCATAACAGAATTTAGCTTCTAATTCTTTATCTGGTTCCCATTTAGATTCGATCTCTAAGACTGCTAATTTTTGCCCTTTAAATGTAAGTAATATTTTTTGACCTTTTTCAAAATGATCATTATTTGTATCCAACACTATTGGTAATCCAAATAAAAAACCCTTTGTATCTCTATGATCTTTTGTAACCGATTTATAGTCTTCTTCATTCATAAATCCCTCTAACGGAGAAAATGCTCCAATCATTAAGAGCTCAACATCACAAGCATTTCTTTCGCTGCACTCTTTTTCAAAGTCAATCTCAGATAATAAATCTGTGATTTCATCTTTATCTCTTAGGATTAATTGTTTAAGTATTCCTCCATAAGGTGGAATCAAGCCCATTTCATCTCTTTCAGTATTTTGAGTATTATTCATTAATTTAGATTGTTTATTTAAAGTTTTACATAAAAAAGAGGGTAATTTTGATTACCCTCTTTAAAAACTATTCTTTAAGCTTTTCTACCGTATAGTTCACCGATAATTTTTACATCTACAGGTTCTTTAGAACCCATATCTGTATCTGAGGGTTGAATTGCTTCAAAAGTCCCAGCGAATTCATCTGTATCACTATCTACACTTGTTATTGAAAGTTTTATTGTACCTGTACCATTTACATCAACTTTAATATTTTCTTTTGCAAGTTCCTCATCATCTCCTCCTAAAGCCACTAGACCTTGAGCGTACTCTACACCAGTATTGGCAGCTCTTGCTTTAGGATCTAAGAAATCACCTGTTCTATAGTTTGGTGTAAAAGTTGATCCACTTACCTCAGTTCCAGGTTCTAGTGATGAGGGGATATTAGCTGTTAGATCTTTTGCAGAGAAGGCAAATGGTACTTCTAATCCACCAGGTGTTAAAACTGTTATTAATTGAAAATCAATGCCTCCTTTTTCTGTAAATTTCCCAGAATCAATATCGCCATAAACTTCAGTTACTGTTGTGTTGTTCCTAGGACTAATAATTTTGGTTGAGACAAAGTCAGCTTTCTGACGCTTTGATCCAGGAACTTTTACATAAACTTCAGTTGGATGCATACAGATTCCTTTTAGAGAATCTCCATTACTTATTGAGATGGAGCCTTCTAATGAGGCGTCTAATGCTGGACAATCATTCGCCTTTCCAGTATTAACAACGTCAGTAAATTGAGCATTACCTCTTTCGGAAAATGCGTATGTTCTTAATGGAACAAAAGCTAATGTTATACAAAATGAAATGACCAAGGCCAAGAATGAACGAATTCTCATAATTAAAATTTCAATAAAGTTCTGGATCTGCCGGTAAAATTTACCTTGAATGTTCAGTACGGATAATACAAGGGAAAGAAGCATAAATGTTGGTCATTTTTAGCTTCGAAGTAAACCGTAGTGTAAGAATTTTTTTAAAAACTGGAACTATACTAAGGTAAAAAGAGACTATAACAGTATTTTTTTAATTAAAATTACAAAAAAAAACAAATATTAAATTTTTGATTTATTTATCAATTGAAATAATTCTATTAACTAATTTATTTGCTATGTCTAATTTAGAAGATCTTTCTATGTGAAATTCCAAGCCTTTTCTATCAAAAAGCCAGCCTTCATTTTCAGATCCTTCCCCGAAACCCTGCCCTTCAATATCTATAGGATTCGCAAAGATTAAATCACAACCTTTTTTTTCAAATTTTTCTTTGATTGTTTCTCTAAGATTTTCAAGCGTGCCTGTAAAAGCACAAAAGCCTATAAATAATTGATTCTTTCTTTTTAATGATGAAACATTCTTTAATATATCTGGTACTAGCTCTAAATTTTTGGATAAATGATCTTTAAGATTATTTTTCGAAATTTTTTTGGTAAAGTCTTTCTTAAGTTTAATATCAGCTACGGCGGCATTCATGAAAAAATAATCATAATTATGGATTTTGTCTCTAACTAGATTATTTAGTTCTGAACCATTTTGTACTTCATAGCATTCAATTCCTTCAGTTATTTCAGATTTTAATCTCAAAGGACCATGAATATAGGTTACTTTGGCTCCTCTAAATCTAGCCACTTGTGCTATGAGGAGGCTCATCTCTCCGGAACTATTATTTGTGATAATTCTTGCTGAATCTATTTTTTCAATCGTTGCACCACCTGTTATTAAAAAAGATTTATTTATTAAATCATTAAAATCCTTTCGTTTTTGCGATATCACAAATTTGATTGCTAATAATATTAAATCATTAGTAGGGATTTTACCAATCCCAAATTGATCACAGGCTAAAAGCCCTTTTAATGGCTCTATGGATAATGTGTTTTTAAAAGTTTTAAGTTTTTTATAATTTGAACTTACTGCTTTGTTTTGCCACATATTTGTATTCATTGCAGGTGCAACGATAACAGGTTTTTTATTTGCGATTAATATGCTTGAAACTAAACCCTCGGCATTTCCATATACCCACTTAGATAATGTTGTAGCTGTTAAAGGAGCGATGATAAGAATATCTGCCCATTCACACAGATCAATATGTAAAGGTTTTGATCTTTTGTAGTTCCATTGATCGGCATCAACGATACATTTATTTCTGCTTAAGATTGAAAGTGAGAGAGGTTGTATTATCTTTTCAGCATTTTTAGTAACTACGCATTTCACAATATAATCTTCTTTTATTAATTTACTAACTAATAATGGAATTCTTACAGCGGCAATACTTCCGCTGATTAATAATAAAACTTTTAATTTTCTTTGTTTACTAGATTTACTCAATTTTTTTCTATTATTTTAACTTATTGATTATGAAAAATATTAAAAAAATTTTATACTTCCCAAATTATTCAAAAATTATTAAATTAATGGAGATCAAAAATAATCTACTTAAGATATACCTAAATATGAAATCCAACAATGTCACAAACAAAAAGAGAACAGGTAGTCAGCCACATTAGATACTTAAGGCAAGAATTGAGAGAAATCCATCAGGGTATACAAGAGGATGGTTTTTTCCCTGAGCCTGGAGAGTTAAGAGGAATTCTTGCTCAAATGGAGGCTCTTCTGGAATTACTGGAGGGTAATCAGAAAATTAAACCAGTCTCCGATTTAGTCTGATCTTTTACAACAAAGGATGATTAAAAGACCTCAAAAAACAAAATTTCAGGTTCTTATTTTAGAAAGTTTAAAAACTATAAATATTTGGGCTATAAATCCTTGGAGGAAATATTCACTAGCTCTTATTACTTTTTTTATTGGATATTTCTTAGGTAGCTCATTAGGAATGATAAGTGCTGTTTATAATTTAATGGATCCAGTGAGTGCTTTAATTTCAGTATTAGTAATTGAAATATTAATAAAAATAAGAGTTTCTCTTTTAATTAATAAAAGTAGAACATTTTTTCTTTTAATAGTTGATTTCTTGAGAATTGGTTTGGTTTATGGCTTTTTTACAGAAAGTCTCAAGTTGCTTTAAATTATTGCTTAAATTTACTCAACAAATATAAGAGTGCCATTCTGATAGGGACTCCATTGGCGACTTGATTTTTAATAAGACAATTTGGATAACTATCAACTATTTGACTACTGATTTCTACATCACGGTTAATAGGTCCAGGATGAAGTATAGGTATTTTATGATTGCAAATATCAAGCTTTTGGGGAGTTAAACAATAATCATCACTATATGATTTAATACTAGCTATTAAATTTTTCTTCATTCTCTCTTTCTGTAATCGTAATGTAATCACTGCATCAGCATTCTTGATAGATTGCTCAAGTGATCTTGAAATAGTAATTTTCCCTCTATTTTTAATTGGATCTTCAACTTCATATGGAGGCTTAGAACTCAAAAATTTTAAAAATGCGTCAGGTATCAATGTTTCTGGACCACAAAGGACAACATTTGCTCCAAAAGCGGTTAAACTCCAAAGATTAGACCTCGCCACGCGAGAATGAATAATATCTCCAACGATTAAAATTGTTTTATTATATAAAATATTTGGATCGATATTTGTTGGTGAGAAAAACCTTGTAAGTGTATATAAATCCAGTAATCCCTGACTTGGATGACTGAAAAGTCCATCTCCTGCACTTAAGACAGATGTATTAAAACCTAAGAAATCTAATTTTTTTGAAATTTCATAAGGGGAATAAATTGATGAATGTCTAATTATCAAGATTTTTGAGCCCATCGAACAATAAGTAAGTGCGGTATCTAGATATGATTCACCTTTTGATAAAGAACTTGATGATGGATGGAAGCTTAGAAAATCTGCTGAGAGTCTTTTTGCTGCTAGCTCAAAACTATTTTTTGTCCTTGTGCTCGCCTCAAAAAATAATGATGTTATCAAACATCCTTTCAAAGAGGGTAAATTGTTAATCTCGTTATTATGAATTGAATTGAATCTATTAGCTAAATCAATGACTACTTTAAAATCCTCTTTTGAAAAGTTTGCAAGAGTTAAAACATGTTTATGAGGCCAAGAATTCATATGAATTTAAAGATTGCAGTTTGTAGTTCGATTTTTTAATTTAAGAATTTTGTCTCCCTTGACTCTTTTACTCACGCTCCTACTTTTCTTTAAGTACCACCTCCATTTTAAATCTATTGCTTTTGAAATACCTATACGCGTGGTTTGTATTAGATCATTATTACTGATATTAATATGACGATTAAAAATTTTTAAATAATTATTATCATAATTTTTTAAAGAATTCAGTTTAGTATCAATGTCAAATTTTTTGGTTAATAAGCCTGGGCCAGAAGCAACTCTTTCCTGTTTCCTATTAATAAAAACTGATCTAATTAATACCCCACTAGCAAAATTATTTTTGTCAGTCACTAAATTTAAACAATAATGTATCCCGTAAGATTTATATACATAAAATAGTCCAGGCTCTCCGAAAAGGGTTTGATTTGTTTTAGTTCTCTTATTAAAACCGTGGCAGGCTTCTTCTTCTTGAGAATAGGCTTCTGTTTCCACTATTATCCCTTTCTGTATTTGATTACCTTCATGAAGCCTAACAATAAGACATCCAATTAATTCAGGAGCAACAATACTAGAGTGGCGAGAAAAAAAATCTTTTTTAAGTATTCTTTGAATTACCGTAAGTAAATTATCTAACTTTATTTTTAGCGGCGATCTGATGTAAAGTCTAGTTTTTATAAAGAAAAAAAGTCATCAAGAAAAATTTTGTATTTTGTAGAAAATTTTCGCAGACATACTTAGATACTGTTAAGAAATTTCTTTATAATTTATTTCTAGCAATTTTTGAATCAAAATAAGATTTTTTTGTTGTTATGCTTTTATAATTCTAAAATATGGTTAGAAATTTTAAAAATGAACAGAATCTCAAGAGATCAGGTTAGTAAAGTGGCAAAACTTGCAAGGTTAAAATTAAATGAAGAACAAATAGATAATCATGCAATCCAGATAGAAAAGATCCTTGACTATATAAATCAATTGGAAAAAATTGATACAGATGATATCGCTTGTACAACAAGAGCAATTGAGGTTGTAAATGTTTTAAGAAGTGATTCAAAAGAAAACTGTAAAAACACAGAAGATATTTTGAATCTAGCTCCTTCTAGGGAAGATAATTTTTTTAAAGTACCAAAAATAATTAAAGATTGATATCAGTCCTTACCTATATATGTCTTATTGATTAATTTTAGAAGAGATTTTCTGAAACTTTTTATGGGCAGAAGATTTATGATTTTACGTAATCGTCCTCTTCTTTTTGCATGACTTCTTATCCCTAATAGTAAATCGTAAAGGAAATTATAAGTATCTTCTTTTGATTCAAATATTCCAACGCGTTGAGGTGAACCTTTAGAATCTAGCAATGGTTTAGTCTTTTCATAAGCAATTTTATATTCAAACCAGGGAATAGATGGCCATAAATGATGAATTAGATGATAATTTTGTCCCATTATTAATATATTCATAAATCTACTTGGATACACTCTTGAATTGATCCATTTATTTCTAGAACGAAATGGTCTATGTGGTAAGTAATCAAAAAATATTCCTAATGTAACACCAACCATTAAAGCCGGACCAAACCATAAATTATATATTAAATTCATAAAATCAAACTTTATACCAGCAAGTATTATTGTTATAAAAATTGACCTCTCTATGCCCCATTGAAGTAACTCATATTTTCTCCATAATTTTCTTTGAAAGAAAAATATCTCATGATAAAAAAATCTTGGTGCAATTAACCATATTGGACCAAAAGTGCTGACAATGTGATCCGGGTCATTTTTGGGATCATTGACATGAATATGATGTTGCAAATGGACTCTAGTAAACACAGGGAAACTAAAACCTAGTAAAATAGCTGATCCATGACCCATTAATTGGTTTATCCAAGGGATTGGATGTGCAGCTTTGTGGCATGCATCATGAATTACTGTACCTTCAATATGTAATGCTAGAAATGCGGTTCCTACGAGTAATGGTAATGGCCAATCACCTCTGTACCACTGCCAAATACTAATAATCGCTAGGATATAGCCACCAATGAATAAACCTAGTGTAGGGTTCCAGAAATTGGGAGGGTCAACATAATTTTTTATCTCCTTCTGCCAATTAAAGGTAGTAGGAGATAGCTTTTTAACCTTCTTATTTTGGATACCTAAATTAGCGATTGTTCAAGTAAATCTATAAATAATATAACTAAATTTTTAACAAATTTGTATTTTTGTGCTCAAAGATTTTTTTTAAGAATTATGGATTCCTCGAGCAGGTAAATAATTATTATGAAAACTTATATTTATGTATCAAAATGAAGATCTTAATAAAAAAAATTTATTCAAATGCTCTTCACTGAATTAATATTTTAATACGCGGTCGTGGCGGAATTGGTAGACGCGCGAGTTTTAGGTACTCGTATCTTATGGTGTGGGAGTTCAAGTCTCCCCGACCGCATAAAGTTATCAGATTTTCATATTGAATCAAATTTATAAGAGTTCAGTTACAGGAGGTTTAGTTATTTAATACGATGTTTTTAATAATTTTAATCGGAATAATATATTTAATTATTGGTTGTATTTCGTTATTCACTGCTTTGATGTTTTTTGAATTAGGGAGACCTAAAGATATTCTTCAATCAGGACTAATAATACTTCTAGGAATATTTCTAATAATTTATAAAAATATTTTTTCTTTTAAGGTTTCTTTCATTTTAACTCTAAATGCTGTGTTGATAAATTTTTATTTTTTTGAAAATTTTTTATTCAGGTGGAATCAGCTTTTAGATAAAGAAAAATATGATATTAAAAGTATGTCTGGATTTAAAAAAAATTTTTCGATAATTATAAATATTATTAGAGTTGATTTCAGAGAATTACTTTACAGTAAAATAAAAAGTTTTTTTAAAAATTCTACAATCAAAAAAAAATGGATTAGACCAAAGGATAATAATGCTACTTCAAGTTTAAATAAAGAATCTTCAAAAGAATCTATGAATAATATTCAATCAACAGATTTTTCTAAAGAAGATATGATATATGATGATAAAAATAATACAAAGAACACCAAACTTGATAAATAATAATTTTCACCAAATATAAATATGTCTAATAACAAAAATCATAATCAGGAAAAATTCTCTTACAAGGATTCACTAAATCTTTTAAAGACTGACTTCTCAATGAGAGCAAATGCGGTTAAAAGAGAACCAGAAATTCAAAAATTTTGGTCAGAAAATAAAATTGATATGAATTTAGGATTAACTAATCAAGGAAATATTTTTACTCTGCATGATGGCCCTCCTTATGCAAATGGTCCTCTTCATATGGGGCATGCCCTTAATAAGGTACTAAAAGATTTTATAAATAAATATAAAGTACTGAATGGATATAGGGTTCATTTCGTGCCTGGCTGGGATTGTCATGGCTTACCAATTGAATTAAAAGTACTTCAAAAATTAAAAAATGAAGAAAGAAGAAATTTAGATATTTTAGGGCTTCGTAAAAAGGCTACAGAATATGCAAAAAAACAAATTTCTTTGCAAAAAGAGGGTTTTAAAAGATGGGCTATCTGGGGAGACTGGGCAAATCCATATCTCACTTTGAAAAAAAATTATGAATCTGCTCAAATTGAAGTATTTGGGAAAATGTTTCTTAAAGGTTACATATTTAGAGGTCTAAAGCCTGTCCATTGGAGCCCAAGCTCAAGAACAGCTTTAGCAGAGGCTGAGTTAGAGTATCCAGATGAACATTTTTCAAAAAGTGTTTATGTATGTTTCAGAATTACATCTTTTACGAAACTATTTGAATCAAAACTTGAAAAAATTGTATCGAATAACAAGGGTTTAAGAAATATTGATAATTATTCTATTTTGATTTGGACCACGACTCCTTGGACCCTTCCCGCTAATGAAGCAGCAGCAGTTAATCCCAAAGTAAAATACGTAGTTGCTTCTGATAGCAATCAAAATATCTTTGTTTTTGCAAAAGATTTAGTAGAAATTGTGCAAAAAAAATTTAATAGAGAATTTAACTTATTATTTGATATTTCTGGTACGGAATTAGAAGGTATCAAATATAAACATCCAACTAAAGATAAATCTTGTCCAGTGATCTTAGGAGGTGATTATATTACAACAGAATCTGGAACAGGAATTGTTCATACTGCTCCTGGGCATGGTATCGATGATTTTAATGCAGGGAAAAAATATAATTTGCCAATAACATGCATAGTTGATGAAAAGGGAAATTTAACTGATGATGCAGGAATTTTTAAAGATCTTAATGTCTTAAAAGATGCAAATGATTTAATAATTAAATTTTTAGATAGTCAAAATGATCTTATGTTAATGGAGGTTTATAAACATAGATATCCTTATGATTGGAGAACTAAAAAACCAACAATCTTTAGAGCGACGGAACAATGGTTTGCTTCTGTAGATGGTTTCAGATCCTCAGCTTTAGAATCTATTGAAAGTGTGGAATGGATGCCAAAAAGTGGAAAGAAGAGAATTAAATCTATGGTTATAGGAAGAGGTGATTGGTGTATTTCAAGGCAAAGATCATGGGGCGTGCCGATACCAGTATTTTACAAAAAGAATAGTAATGAGATACTTATAAATCAGGTGACACTAAATCATATTCAAAATCTTTTTCAGAAATATGGGGCCGATATATGGTGGAGTTGGGATGAACAAAAATTATTGCCTTCAGA
Organism: uncultured Prochlorococcus sp.; assembly: GCA_902627325.1. Classification (GTDB taxonomy): domain Bacteria; phylum Cyanobacteriota; class Cyanobacteriia; order PCC-6307; family Cyanobiaceae; genus Prochlorococcus_A. Next base: position 26,389 of record CACOIM010000001.1, read on the forward strand.
ATATTCAAATGAGGCAGGTAATTGGGAGAAAGGTTTAGATACTATGGATGTTTGGTTTGACTCTGGTTCTAGTTGGGCTGCTGTATGTAGCCAAAGAGAGGATATGCAATACCCTGCGGATCTGTATTTAGAAGGGTCAGACCAACACAGAGGCTGGTTCCAATCATCATTATTAACTTCTGTGGCAGTCAACAATAAGGCCCCTTATAAAACAGTTCTTACTCATGGATTTGCCCTTGACGAAAATGGTAGGAAAATGAGCAAGTCTTTAGGAAATGTTGTAGATCCAAATATTGTTATTAATGGTGGAGCTAATCAAAAAATTAATCCGGCTTATGGAGCTGATGTATTAAGACTTTGGGTAAGTTCTGTTGATTATTCAGTTGATGTTCCCATTGGGTCAAATATCTTAAAGCAACTATCTGATGTTTATAGAAAGGTTAGAAATACTGCAAGATATTTACTCGGAAACTTACACGATTATGATCCTTCTGAACAAAATATTAGCATCCAAGAATTACCTGTCTTGGATAAGTGGATGTTAAACAGATTAGTGGAAGTTATAGATCAGATTACTATTGCATATGAAAATTATGAATTTTCAAAGTTTTTTCAAATTTTGCAAAGTTTTTGTGTAGTAGATTTATCAAATTTTTATTTAGATATTGCAAAAGATAGATTATATGTAAGTTCCTCTAACCAATACAGAAGAAGATCTTGTCAATTTGTTCTTTCAAAAATAATAGAAAATCTAGCAGTTCTTATCTCTCCAGTTTTATGCCATATGGCAGAAGATATTTGGCAGAATTTGCCTTATCAAGTGCCAGAAAAATCAGTTTTCCAGAGGGGTTGGCCTAAAATAAATTCTGATTGGAAAAATATTGATATTGACTCAAAAATATTTAATTTGCGAAAATTAAGAGTTGAAATTAATAAAGTAATTGAGGGATGTAGAAATCAGCAGAAAGTTGGAGCAGCTCTTGAAACTGAAATAATATTTTTGCCTAAAGATAATAAATTAAAAGAAGCTCTTATTTGGCTCAAAAACTCTGGAAATCCTGAGGTAGATTGTTATGGTGACTGGCTTATAGTTTCAAATTTTTTAATTGTTGATAGTCCTATTAAGAATAGTTTATTAACTGTAAATAATGAATTTGGAACTATTCAAATTCAAAAAGCAAAAGGAATAAAGTGCGATAGATGTTGGCATTTTCAAGAATTTACATTGAAAGGTTCTCAAAATACAAATTTATGCAGAAGATGTGCTGAAATAATTAAATAATGTACTTTTACATTCTAATTAATAATCAATTAACAATAATTAAATTTGCTACTCTCCTAAACTAACAGCTTAAATTCTTCATTTATAAAATTATTAAGAAGTTCTTATTTCGTTTGAAAATAATTAATCTTATTACAGTATCAATATTAGGGTTAATTATATAGGTTCTTGAGAGGCTAAATCTTAAATTTATTTTAGTTGTGAAGTATTCCTTGCCAATGATTTAAATATATAATCTAATTCTTACAAGAATTTACATAATATTTAAGCTTAATTCTTCAAATTTGATAATATTCTAATGCTCTTAATAATTTGAAAAATCTGAATTTCTTCCAGACCTTGGAAACTTAATAATAAGCCATTGAAGTAGACCTAGTATATAAATTAGTAAAGCGAATAATCCTACAAATTTTGCAATTGGTTCTGTGAAATTTGCGCCAAATAAAAAATTAAATAGTTGATTTATTAGTTTAGATACATTCTTTGATGGTTCAGACCACTTTAAACATTCAAAACTATTAATTGAATTTAGACAGGCAATATCTTGAAAACTTTGTATTAAAAAACTTATAGATATGAAAGTTAATCCCCATCTCCATGATTTTGTTGTAGTTATAAGAACATCAGTTATTTTATAGCCTTGTAATTCTCTATTTATATCATTCCAAAACCAAACGCTTATGGTCATTAAAGAAGTAGAAATTATTAAAATTAAAAGTGAAAAATCTACACCTCCGATAAATAATAAAAGGCTTATTAAAAAAAGTATTGAGATCTTCCAATATATTATTAATAACTTTTCAATGGCTTTGTTTCTTTTTTTAATTGACCATATGAAAATTGATAGAGGAACTCCTACAATAAAAACTGACGAAAGTTGAAATGTTATCCAAGTAGAAAATTCATTAATGGGGATCAAAATTTTTTCTTATTAACATACTTAAATATTAAACCTCAATTGTTCATATCTGTAATCTTTATTTTTATAGTTGTGAATAAATAAAAAATTGTACCTCTATAATGAAAACTTGCTTTTTACTAATTAAATCAAAATTATGAGGAAATTAAAATGCGACAACATGTCAATCCATTAAGCAAATATTTTTATGATATTGAGCCAATTCCCCCCATAAAAGAAATATTTAGTCAAGATAAGAGACCGATACATTTAGATATTGGCTGTGGTTCAGGAGCTTTCCTATTTGATCTGGCCAATCAAAATAAGAATTGGAATTATATAGGGTTAGAAATTAGAGAAAAATTGGTTGATAAAGCAAAATTAAAATTAGAAAATGAATCTATTGATAATTTATTCTTTGCATTTGGAAATGCTAGTTATTTAATTGATGATTTTATTAACAACTGCCCTGGAGATATGGTATCAAGTGTTTCTTTTAATTTCCCAGATCCCTGGTTTAAGAAAAAACATCATAAGAGAAGAATAATACAACCTGAATTAATTTATAAAATTTCTCAACTTATGAAATTTGGAGGATTGATTTCAATTAAAAGTGATGTAGAGGAACTTTTTAAATATATGGATATGATAATAATGAATTCCAAAAGTTTTATTAATTATAATTGTCCATATTTTGAAATAATTGAATATTATAATCCCACAAATTTACAAACCAATAGAGAGAATTATGTAAGAAGCAAAAAACTAAAAGTATTTGAAAAATTATATAAAAGAATATAATATTAATTAATTTTTAATCATCATTTCAGCAATATTTTTCATTTGCAGTGTAATCTCATCAACAAGCTTTTTATTTTCTGCTTCTACTAAAATTCTTAAAACTTCCTCTGTACCGCTATTCCTCGCAAAAATTCTGCATGGTTCTGATATATTATCTAATTTTTCTTTTATTAATTTATTAATATTTTTTTCTATTAGGTCTTTAAAAATTTTATCATTTGACTTTAATTCAATATTAGTAAGTTTTTGTGGAAAACCTCTAAAGCTGGTTTTTAGTAAATCTCTTAAAATGAGATTTTTCTTTTTACATAAATTCGCTATTTGTATAGCTGTTAGCATTCCATCTCCTGAGTAATTATTTATTTTGGAGAGTATATGTCCAGATTGCTCACCACCTAAATCAGCATTTTGTTTATTAATCTCTTTAAGTATAAACTTATCTCCAACAGGTGTTCTAATTAAAATACCACCAAGCTCATTCCATGCTTTTTCAAATCCTAAATTTGACATTACCGTTGTAATTAATAAGTTTCTCGATAAATTTTTTTCTTTTATAAGTTCTCGCCCCCATAGGAATAAGATATGATCTCCGTCAAGAATATTTTCTTCTGAATCCATTCCTATAACTCTATCCGCATCCCCGTCAAAGCTAAAACCTATTTCAGCATTAAATTGATTTATCGCCTTTTTTAAAGGATCAAGACAAGTTGATCCACATCTTACATTTATTTTTGATCCATCAATATTATTATTGATAACATTAACCCTTGCTCCTAATTGTTTAAATATATTTTCTGCAAAGACTGAAGCAGATCCATGACAAGTATCTAATATTATTTTCATTCCATTAAGATTATTATTACCTATAGATTCAATTAAACTTTGTTTATATAAATCTAGAAGATTAAAATTTTCTACTATATCGTTTTGATTTCTCAAAATTAAACTTGAATTAATTTTGTTTAAATAACTTTCAATTTGACGTTCTTTATTTTTATTTATTTTGTTACCAAAATGGTCAAAAATTTTTATCCCATTATATTCAGGGGGATTATGACTCGCTGATATCATAATTCCTGAATAAATTTTAAATTTCTTAATTAAAAATGGTATCGCTGGAGTTGGGCAAATACCTATATTAATTACTTTCTTCCCAGAATGATTTAATCCACTAGATAAAGCTTTTAATAATAAATCTCCACTAACTCTTGTATCTCTGCCAACTAAAATTTGTTCGGTATCATTATTAATACAACCAAAAGCGTATCCTATCTTTTGAGCGAGATCGTATGTGATTTCTTTATTAAATATACCCCTAATTCCATCAGTTCCAAAGATTGATTGCATATTTTAATTAATTTTATAGCTAAAATCTTTAACGAAATTGATTTTATATATAGCGTCATTATAATAACTAATTATAAATTTACTTTTGAATTAGAATTTAAAGACTTAAAACTTAAAAAATGGAATCTCAGAATAATTACTCGTCAAATAATTTTAAAAAAATTATCTTAATTTTATTATCTCTTTCTTTAATAACTTTTATATTAATTTTTAAAAATAATATTTTTGAATCTACTTTGCAATTAAAAAAACTTGGCAATTCATCGATGGATCCAGAAATAGCATTCACAAATGGGAAGCCAACTTATTTAGAATTTTATGCCGAATGGTGTGAAATATGTAAAGAGATGGCTCCAGAAGTTGCAGAATTGAAAAAAGATTTTGATGATAAAATTAATTTTGTATTCTTGAACGTAGATAATCCTAAATGGGATAAATTTATTAAAGAATTTAAAGTCAATGGAATACCTCAAATAAATATTATTGATGCTAATGCAAATTTGCTAGCCACTTTAACTGGTCTTCAGGAGGAGAATACTATAGAGCAATCATTAAAATATTTAATTGAAAGAGGTTAAATATTAAATTAAAATTTGAAAATATTTCTCTAATAATTATAAATAAAGTAGTCTAAAAAATTACATATTTACCAATCCAAGGCTTTTGAAACTATTGGAAAATTTTCTTTGAAAATTTTTCTACAATTTAAAGCTATTTGCTTATGCTCTTCTTGAGTACCATTTGCTGATCTTAATTTGATGTAGTGGATCCATGAGCGACATGATCCTGTCATATAAATTCTTGTTGGAGTAGCTAGTGGCAAAATAAATCTCGAGCATTCCTTCGCGATTCCTGCATCCAACATCTCTTCATATAGATTGGAGGCTTTTTTAAAATGCTCTTTAATTTTGTTAATGTATTTACTTTTAAGCTCTTCAGGTAAATCTGAGATGGAATTCTGTCTATTTTTAATATCTTGTCTTCTCAGCTCTGGTATTGGGATATCACCTAGCTGCGTGCTGTCTGCGTATCTTTGAGAAAATTCTTGAAATGTAAATGATCTATGTCTTAATATTTGGGCTGCAATACCTCTATTCGTTTCTATTTGTAAAGTCATAAAAGACTGTTCAAATACACTCCAATGCTCATTTTTAATACAGTAACTTAGTAATCTTGAAAAGTCTTCATTGTTTTGATTCTTTGGATTACTTACTCTGGCAATATAAGCCATGGTTTTTTCAGCTTCAGGTGTTAATGAGAGTAGTTGAACATTGTGCATATTAGATTTTTGCTAAAGTTACCTCCTCTGCTTGGTTTTGATATTTACCTTTTCGATCATTATAAGTAGTTTCACATGGATCACCTTCAAAAAAAAGTATTTGACAAATGCCTTCATTCGCATAAATACGACAATCTGCGCCTGAACTATTACTAAATTCTAGGGTGAGATGACCTTCCCAGCCAGCCTCCGCAGGTGTTGTATTAACTATAATCCCTAAACGTGCATAAGTACTTTTGCCTAAACATATGACTGTTATGTTTTCTGGAACACTCATCCTTTCTAAAGCTACTCCTAAGCCATATGAGTGAGCTGGGAGAATAAAATAATCACCATCTTTATCATTATGTAGTGGTGTTCTTTCTAAATTTTTAGGATTGAATTTCTTGGGATTCATTACGGTTCCAGGTACATGTCTGAAAATAAGAAATTCTTTTGATGATAGTCTTAGATCATATCCATATGAGGAGCAACCATAACTAAGAACAGCTTTCTGCTTTTGTTTGGGATCTAGATGTCTAATTAATTTTGATTGGAAAGGATTAAGCATTCCCTTAGAAGCTTGTTCTGTAATCCAAATATCATTTTTGAGCATAATTTTTACGAGCGAAGTTCTGTAACTTGATCAGCCATTAATAGGAATTTTTTGGGGATTTTCGTTCCTGTAAGAATTACATCTCCAGAGATAAATCTGTCTTCAAGTGTTGAAATCAAATCATCTTCATTAATCATACCCAACTCGATGGCACGGAAAATCTCATCTAAAATTATTTGATCTTGTTCTCCTGATATTAATTGTTTTTTACAAAATTCCCATAATTCAATTGTGGAATTTTTTATTGAATTTTTTATATTATCGTCATTGGCTAAAGTTTTAGAATCATATTGATCATAAGAATCTGATGATCTTATCCATAAAAGATTATCGCATAAACTTACCGGGTTTAAGACGCCTTGGTTTACTCCTCCTTTCATTAATTGAACAAGTAGTACTTTCCTACCTAGGGCTGCATTCCTTATGCAATCTCTAATTATATTCGAATAGCTTCCTCTGTAAGATGATTGATAAATTTGAATCTGACCATTTTGTTTTATCCTTTTAACTTTACTTGTAGAGTTTTGATGAACATTAAAATTGACAAGATCATTCTCATTTCTCGATAAGTTTGTTGAACCACTAATAACCATTATTTTCTAGCTTTAACTACATAAAGTATAATTTGAATCTATTGACACTGCATATAGTGTAATTTTACTTAAAAAAATAAAAGTTTCCATAAAAACCTAAAATGGTTACTATTGATACAAGTTTTATTTGCGCTTCTCTATAACTTTTTTATATTCAGAAAAATTATGATTCCAACTAATGGTGGGTTTAGTCGCCTAACTTCAAAATCAAGTGGCAAAAATACAGCATATTCAGTTGGAGAAAGGTTCCCAATTAATAAAACTTTAATGGAAGTTTTTAGGGGACTTGATGGCGCTAATACTGAGATGGTTGAAAGGTCTAAAACAATATTTTTCCCTGGAGATCCTGCAGAAAGGGTCTACCTTATCAGAAGGGGAGCAGTGCGTTTATCCCGAGTTTATGAGTCTGGAGATGAGATTACTGTGGCTTTGTTAAGAGAAAATAGTTTATTTGGAGTCCTTTCACTTCTCACGGGTCATAGATCTGATCGTTTTTATCACTCTATCGCGTTCACAAGAGTTGAGATGATAACTGCTCCTGCTAATTCAGTGCTAAGAGCAATTGAAGCTGATGCATCTGTAGGCTTATTACTGTTACAAGGATTATCGAGTAGGATTCTACAGACAGAAACAATGATTGAAACTTTAACTCATAGGGATATGTCATCAAGATTGGTTAGTTTCTTAATGGTTTTATGCAGAGATTTTGGAGTAGCTGAAGAGAAGGGAATTACTATTGATTTGAAGCTGTCTCATCAAGCGATAGCGGAAGCAATAGGTTCTACAAGAGTAACAATTACGAGACTATTAGGAGATCTAAAAGATTCAGGACTACTCAATATTGATAGAAAAAAAATTACAGTATATGATCCAATCGCTCTTGCTAAAAGATTTAATTGATTTATTAATAGCTATATTAATAATATAAAAAGAGGGTAAGTAAAAATTCGTGTCTGGTTGGCTTTTAATTATTTTCTTACTTTTACTGGGAGGTTTAATATCTTCTTTTGGTGATCTACTAGGAACAAAAATTGGTAAAGCTAGATTTAGTATCTTTAAATTAAGGCCTAGAAAAACTGCAACTTTAATAACAATTATTACCGGAAGCCTAATTAGCGCCTCATCGATATCTTTAATATTATTAGTTAATAGTCAGCTTCGAGTTGGTCTTTTTAGATTAGGTGATCTGCAAAAAAAATTGCAGGAGAGTCGGCAACTTTTGCTGTCATTGAAATCTGAAAGAGAAACTTTAGAAGATAAGATAATTCAAAAAGAAACAGAGCTGACTAAACTTGAAAGAAATATTATTGCTTTAAGAAGTGGAAAAGTTGTTATAAGTAGTGGTCAATCTATATATATTGCTGAGATAGACACAGATAAAAAAGTTAAAGTTGATTTACAGATGCAAAACATTATTAAAAATGCAAATAGGTTCACTCAAGAACAAGTTATTCCAAACGTAGCAGAGCCTAGAAGTATATTATTAATTCGTAAAAACCATATTGATGAGTTGAAGAAAACGATCAAAAATGGAGGTGATTGGGTAATTAATATTAAGTCAGTTCGAAATGTTTTAAAGGGAGAAAATTATGTTTATGCTTTCCCTGAATTAATAGAAAATAAAATTATCGTTTTAAAAGATGAAATCATATCTAAAACTTCTTTAATCAATAAAGAAAATAATATAAAAGAAGTAAGAAATACAATTAATCTTTTACTTGCATCATCCCTAGCAGAAGCTAAAAGGAGAGGTTCTCTTATTAATGATATAAAGCTAAAAAGTGACTCACTAAAAAAATTACAAGGTTTTATAGATAAAAATAAGGGTTTTGATTTTGAATTTCAAGTTGTTTCTATGCGGGAAAGTAAAACCGCTCAGCCAATAATCGTTGAGTTAAAAGTTGCTAAGCTTCTTTAATGACAAAATACATATCAATTGATCCTGGGAAATGTAAATGTGGTTTAATTTTTGCTGACTTTCAAAGTAAGAGAGTTCTTGAGGCAATTGTTATTGAAAGTAAATATTTGGTTCAAAATATACAAACCTTTACTGAAAAAGACAAAAATATAAAAGTATTAATTGGTAATGGTACTACAAGTAATAAACATGCAAAATCTTTAAGTTTTTTAGATAATAATTTAACTATAGTTGAAGAAAAAAATACAACTTTTAGATCTCGGCAAAGATACTTCGAAATTTTCCCAGTTAAAGGAATTAAAAGGTTTTTACCTAGGGATATTTTTTTACAAAATATTAATTTAGATGCAATCTCTGCATTGATCATTTTGGAAGATTACTTGAATTGTGAATTTACTTTAAATGGTGATTACATATCTAAAACTTGGATGAAACAGTAAATTTGTAGTTACTACCCGATTCTAATTCATAGTCTTTTTTTATTAAAAATCTTAATAACGAATCCTCTATTAAAGCTCTTCCCAAAGGGGGATTAACGAATAATTTCCCATTAGTAAAAGACCAAGTAAAATTCCATTGAAACTCACTCGCTTCTACAAGACCCTTCAATTCTCTTTTATTGAAATTATATTCTTTTATACTGACGTAAACTGTTGTTTCTGGTTTAAATTTCATTTAAGGAAAAAGAATTTAATTCGCATATAATCAAATTTTCATTGTGATCATTTAATTTTTGCAATGAATAAATAATTTGACAAAAAATTTTATTTAAAATTAACTTTTCTTGCTGAGAAAAATTTCCTAATACATGCGATATTGTATTAAACTTTTTATCCTCCTCTACTACTGGAGGGGATCCTATCCCAATTCTGATTCTTAAAAATTCTTTGGAATTTAAATAACTAATTATACTTTTTAAGCCATTATGACCACCTGAACTACCTTTCTTTCTCACTCTAATTTTACCTAAAGGAATATCGATATCATCAACCACAATTATCAGTTTATCTTTATTAACTTTGAACCAATCAATTATTGCTCTAACTGCTTCTCCACTATTATTCATAAATGTAGTAGGCATAAAAAGTCTATAAACTACACCATCTAATTTAAATTCAGAATATTTACACCTAATCTTATTTTTTAATAGAAAAGTTGAACTATTATTTTTTGCAAATTGTTGAATAAGTAGAAAACCAATATTATGCCTACTATTATCATATTTCTTGCCAGGATTCCCTAAGCCAATGATAAATTTTTCTTGGTAATCACTCATAAATTTTTAATCCAATAAAAGATTAATAGCCATAAATGAGTTTATCTATTAAATAACTGCAAATTAAGTTACAAATTCATTAGTTACATTTAATTACCATTCCAATCTACAGAAAATCCTTGAAGAAGTAATGATTGGTTGTAAATCTGAAGAAGAATAACTAGGAAGACTAAAAGAAAGACGCCGATTATAGTCATCACAGGTACAGCTCCCCAGCCAGGTACAACCTTACCTTGACCGGAATTACCAATAGCCTTTAATAAACTTCCTAGTGCAGTTTTTTGTCCCATAGTGAAAAATTTCCTAAATTTCAATATTATTTCGTTATTGTATTAGATGTTTAACATATTTTGTTTACAAACTTATCAAAATTGATGCAATCTTTATCATCTACTCCAGATCCAGCTGTTTCGATAGGTGTAACTCTTTTTGTTGTTTTGCTTGGGCTTACAGCTTATGGTTTTTTTAGAGCCTTTGGTCCAAAATCTGAAAAATTAACAGACCCATGGGATGAGCACGATGATTAAATTTAATTTTAAGGAAGTTGAAAGTATTTCAAAATTTACCAAAATTTCACAATTTAACCATTTTCTCTTCAATTAAATATAAATTTAATAAGATAAATTAGAAGATCTGTTAATTTCATGCTTGCTCTTAAAATCTCTGTCTATACGATTGTTTTCTTTTTCGTAGGTATATTTCTATTTGGATTCCTAGCTAGTGACCCTACTAGAACCCCAAATAGAAAAGATTTAGAAAGTCCTCAAGATTAATTTAATTACATTAAGTTAATAAATTATTTTGAATAATTGCAAAATTCAAAAATTAATATCGCTTTGTCTAACTTTTTCAAATTTATTAATCTTACCAGCGGAGACTCTGGAATTTAATGATGAGAAATCATATTTAAATGATCAGATAAGTAGCAGAACTCTAATAAAAAAATATTTATTAGTCCCAGAGATATTAGAAAAAAATTATTTTTTTCTCAACTCAGAAAATATAATTGCTGATAATCCGAGAGAAAATATTGACGAGAAAGTATATGCTGCAGATAATGAATTATTTATTGAATCAAAAGTTCAATCAGAAAAAGATAAGATTTTATATGCGGAAGGGGATGTAATTGTTAATTATAAAAATAATATTTTAAAAGCTGATAGTCTTGTCTATAACAAAAAAACAAAACTAGCAACGGCAGAGGGTAATATTCAGTTAAAGATTAATAATCAAATATTTGAAGCAGAGAAGGTTGAATATGATTTTTCCAAGAATAAAGGTAATTTTAAAAATATTAAAGGATTAATTAATTTTAAATCCATAATCTCAGACTTTGATTTAAGTTCAGAGGATATTTATAAAAGGTCTTTATCATTTATTAAAAAAATTAAGAAAGATAAGGTTGTTTTTACACCTGATAGTGTTGTTAATTGGATTTTTTCTGCAGAAAAATTGGAAATTAATGAAAATAAATGGTCATCAAAAAAAGCATTTTTAACTAATGATTTACTTGATTCAAATCAAATAAAATTTCAATTTAATGAATTTGAAATTTCTCCCTATAAGGAAAAATTGAAATTGAATTCTAAAATAAATTATTTGATTTTTCAGGATAAAATTAAAGTCCCATTCTGGGTTGGGAATAGAACTATTTTTAAAAATAGGGTTGAGTTTCAAAATAGATGGAATATTGGCTACGACAAATTCGGTAAGGATGGGTATTTTTTAGGAAGAAAATTTAATCCCATACAATTAAAAAATGAATTATTTTTAAATATAGAGCCTCAATTTCTTCTCCAAAGGACTTTAAAAGGATATACAAGAAGTTTTTCTCAGAAGAATTATTCAATAAATTCTCCCCGCGTAGAGAGAAATATTTCATTATCAGATTATTTTGGTTTAAGTTCATCGATTGAAGGAAGTATTAAAAATTGGGATATAGAAATAACTAAGGAATTAAATTCCTTGGATTTGGATAAGTTTGCGAATGCATTTAGAACTAAAGCAGAATTTATTAAAGAAATTACTTTATTTGATAATATTTTTGTAAATAGACTATTTGGAGCATATAGAGAGCGTATTTGGAATGGTTCAATTGGAGAATCAGAAATCTTTAGAGCATATGGTTGGAAATTAGAGAAAGCAAATTCTTGGAGCAATGGCTCAAAGGCAAGTAATCAATTAATTAATATTGGTATTGGAGATTATAAAGCTGAAGAATTAAACTCTCAAAATTTTATTGAAAGCTTCAAAGGAAGCATTAATTACCAATTAAACCAAAAAATAACTCTTAAAAAGCAAAACACTAAAACAGAGTATATTGACAAGTCTTATGAATATATCCCAACACCAATCAAAAGAGGTATTTTTATTAATACACAGCTTATAGCTAATTATAATTTATATAAGCATGGAAATTATCAGCATTATTTTGGTATAGGTATAGGGCCGGAATTTGTATTTGGGGATTTTAAGAGAGATTATTTTGACTATACTCGTATAGCAGCATTTCCCTTATATAGATTTAAAAGTGGTAAAAGCCTTTTTAAATTTGATCAAATCTCTGAAAATTTTATACTTAATTTAATACTTGATCAACAGCTAGTGGGTCCATTATTAATGCAAGCTAAGGCCACACTCAATTTAGATAATGATTCAGATAAATACGGAGAATTTATATACTCAAATATTGGAATTAATTTACAAAAGAGATCATATAGTTTTGGCCTTTTTTATCAGCCACATAATCAAGCCGGTGGTATAAGTTTTAGCTTAAATGGATTTAAGTAATTCTTAATTTATTTAAATTAATGTATGGTAACTCATTGATTTTTCTTTCTATGAGTTCAATATTATTTAAAAGTGTTGAAGTCGCATCCCACTCCCCAGATAAGAACATATTTTTAGATGATTCTTTAAGTTCTAAATGATGTGCTATTGATTTCTCAAAAGCAATAATATTTTTAATATCAATTTCAAAAAACAAGGTTTCTTCTCTTGATCTATCCTGTAAGGATTTAATTTTTTTCTTTGGCAATGTAAAGCATGGGATCCCAATAGCAAGACAATTACTATAGAAAATTTCCGCGAAACTTTCCCCAATAATTGCCCTAATACCCCAACGCATTAGTGCCTGAGGGGCATGTTCTCTACTAGAACCGCATCCAAAATTACTATTTACTATGAGTATAGAAGCACTTTGATTTGTTTTTAAATCAAACGGATGTTTACCTTTAAAATCTTTTCTATCATCTTCAAAAACTGCATCTCCTAAAGATTCAAAGTCTACACATTTTAAAAATCTTGCGGGAATGATTCTATCTGTGTCAATATCATCTCCCTCTAAAGACATACAAATACCATTAATTTTCAAGATTTTCCCTTGTGGAGCTTGAAATTCTTCTTTCATTTTTTTAAGAATTCTCTAACATCACTGACTTTTCCTTCTATAGCCGCAGCAGCTACCATCGCAGGACTCATAAGTAGAGTTCTTCCACTTGGTGATCCTTGCCTCCCTTTAAAGTTCCTATTACTTGAACTCGCACTTACTTGATTGCCTGTTAATTTATCAGGATTCATTGCTAAGCACATTGAACATCCTGGTTCTCTCCATTGAAAACCTGCTTCCTTAAATATTTTATCAAGTCCCTCTTCAATTGCCGCTTTAGCAACTTTTTCTGATCCTGGGACCACAAAAGCTTTAACATTTGGAGATACCTTATGGTTTTGTATAATTTCAGCAGCAACTCTCAAGTCGCTAATTCTACCATTTGTGCAACTTCCAATAAAACAAACATCTATAGGAGTATTTTTAATTGCTTGCCCTGGACTTAATCCCATGTATTCATAAGCTTCTCCTGCTATGAATTGATCATCAATACTAAGTTCTTTTAATTCTGGAATTTTTTGACTCACTCCAATACTTTGTCCAGGTGTTATGCCCCATGTAACGGTAGGTTCTACTTGTGAAGCGTCAATTAATACTACATCATCGTATTTAGCATCTTTTTCACTTGCCAGTGATTGCCACCACTCAACTGCCCTAGCCCAGTTTTCGTTTTTAGGAGCAAATTGTCTCTCTTGTATATATTTAAAAGTAATTTGATCTGGATTGACATAACCACATCTAGCTCCTCCCTCAATCGACATATTACAGATTGTCATTCTCTCTTCCATTGATAACAAATCTATTGCAGGACCTGAGAACTCATAAGCATAACCAACTCCAGCCTTTACACCAAGTTTATTAATAATATGAAGTACAAGATCTTTTGCAAATACTCCTTCAGATAATCTGTTTTTGCACCATATTTGTCTGACTTTTAATTTATTCATAGCAAGTGTTTGGCTTGCAAGGACATCTCGAACTTGACTAGTACCAATACCAAAGGCAATTGATCCAAAAGCTCCATGAGTAGAAGTATGTGAGTCTCCGCATGCGATCGTCATCCCTGGCTGAGTAAGACCAAGTTCAGGAGCCACAACATGGACAATCCCTTGACTACCACTACCGATATTAAAAAATTTTATTTTATGTTTTTTGCAATTTTTCTCTAATGTATCAATCATTTGTTCCGCTAAAGTGTCTTTGAATGGCCTACTTTGATTATCTGTTGGAACAATATGGTCAACTGTTGCTATTGTTCTAGATGGAAATTTAACATTTAAATTTTTGTCTTTTAATGCACCAAAAGCCTGCGGACTAGTAACTTCATGAATAAGATGTAAACCAATAAATAATTGGGATGACCCCCCAGGTAGATCAGCAACTTTGTGCAAATCCCAGACTTTATCAAATAGGGTGTTTTGACTCACCGTTCAAAAAATTACAACTTACTAAGATAATAAGATTAATCGAAGACTGTTTAAACAGTCATTTACACTTAGTCTCTGAATTTCATTCCTGTTTCTTAGAGGATTATATTGTTTCTTGATTTTTATTATCTTATTATTAGGGCCTGTAATTGCAATATAGACTAAACCAATTGGCTTTGAATCGCTACCACCATCAGGGCCTGCGATACCACTAACAGAGATTGCCCAATCTGATTTAAGTTTATTTTTTACTCCGATTGACATTGATTCTGCTACTTCCTCAGATACAGCCCCAAAACTATTAATAAGGTTTATGGGTACATCTAATAATGAGTGTTTTAATTCATTACTATATGCAATTACACCTCCTTTGAATACTTTGGAGGAACCAGAAACAGATGTTATGTAAGAAGAAAGTAACCCTCCAGTGCAAGATTCTGCAAAAACTATTGATTCATTTCTCTTAATTAATTCCTTGACAAGAATGGATTGCAGACTCTCATTATCTTCTCCAAATATATTTTTTGAAAATGTTTCTTTGAGTTCTTTTTTAATTGGTTTGATTAAGAGTTTTGCTTCAGATACGCTTTTAGCTTTAGTTGTTATTCTTAGTTTTACCTCCTCTAAACTTGCATAAGGAGCAATTGTTGGATTTTTTAATTCAAGTAGATCTTTTATAGTTTCTGACACTGTTGCTTCGCCGATACCTGTTAATTTTAATGTATTGGAAAAAAAGATAGATCCATCTGAAAAATTACTTTTAATAAAGTTATAAGCAGTTTCTTCCCACATGACCTTCATTTCATCTGGTACTCCGGGGAAAGTTAGGATCGTAAAATTTTCTTTAGGTTTCCATATCATCCCAGGAGCTGTACCCTTTGGATTATTAATTATTTGAGCATCTTTTGGGAAAAAACATTGTTTTTTTAAACTCAAGTTTGTAATATAAGGCTTCTTTTGCGATAACTTCATTTTAATTCCCTCCCAAATAGATTCCCTTGCATAAATCTTTTGATTAAACGCTTTCGCTATCGATTCGGTTGTTAAATCATCTGGGGTTGGTCCGAGACCTCCAGTGGTTATAAGTAAATTGCTTCTCATTGATATTTCTTTAATTAATTTAGAAAGTCTTTCAGCATTATCACCAATGGTAGTTTGTCTAAAGTGATTTAAACCTAATATTGATAATTGTTCTGCTATCCATCTTGCATTAGTATTAACAATATTTCCAAGCAATAGCTCTGTACCTATTGAAAGAATTTCTACTCCTTCTTTAATCTCTTTATTTAATAGATGTTTCAAGTTTGTTTTCATAAAGAGGAAAATGATCACATAAATTTTTAACTCTTTCTTTACATGTTTCCTCTATAGATAAGTTTTCAGGATTTTGTAATCTATCTGCTATTATATTCCCAATTTCTACAAATGCTTTTTCGTCAAAACCTCTAGTCGTTAAAGCTGCAGTCCCTAATCTTAATCCGCTTGTGACGAAGGGTGATTCTGGATCGTATGGAACTGTATTCTTATTAGCTGTAATATTTACTTCACTTACTAATAGATCAGCAACTTTTCCAGTCATGTTAATACTTCTTAAGTCTAGAAGTACAATATGATTATCAGTACCTCCACTAACTATATTAATACCCCTATCCTTTATTGTCTTAGCCAATACCTTTGCATTACTAATAATTTTTTTTGAGTATTCTCTAAAACTCGGTTCTAATGCTTCTCCAAAAGCGACTGCTTTTGCTGCAATAATATGCTCTAGAGGGCCACCTTGAGTTCCAGGGAAAACTGCTTTATCGAAACTTTTCCCAAAATCTTTATCTCTACACAAAATTAATCCTCCTCTTGGACCCCTTAGAGTCTTGTGAGTAGTGGTTGTTACAACATCACAATGAGGAATAGGATTTGGATGTAAATTACTTGCTACTAATCCTGCTATATGAGCAATATCAGCCATTAAATAAGCACCAACTTCATCTGCAATTTTTCTGAACTCTAAGAAATCTATTGTTCTTGGGTAAGCAGAATACCCACATATAATTAATTTTGGTTTTTTTGCAATAGCAATTTCTCTGATCTGATTAAAATTTAAAAGATTAGTATCTTTATCCACACCATAGTGAAAAGATTTAAACCATTTACCACTCATATTCACTGGTGATCCGTGGGTTAGGTGACCACCATGAGATAAATCCATACCTAATATTGAATCGCCAGGCTGGAGTAAACTTAAAAATACAGCTGTATTCGCTTGGGCTCCACTATGAGGCTGAACATTTGCCCAATCTGCATTAAATAACTTTTTTGCCCTATTTATAGCTAATTCTTCAATTTCATCTACAAATTCACAACCGCCATAATATCTTTTATGAGGAAGTCCTTCTGCATATTTATTAGTTAATACTGAACCTTGTGCTTCCATAACTGCTTGGGAAGTAAAATTCTCACTTGCTATTAATTCAAGGTGACTTTGTTGACGATGATTCTCTTTATTAATTAAATTAGAAATTATTGGATCACTTACCTCTAATTTGTTGATAAGGCTCATTGAAAAATTTTTTGATTAAATTAAATATAATAGAAAATTAAAAAAAAAATATAAAAAAAATATTTGATAGTTGAATAACGCGCCTGGAGAGATTCGAACTCCCGACACTCTGATCCGTAGTCAGATGCTCTAATCCACTGAGCTACAGGCGCATACTTATGTAATATCACTGTTCTTGGGTCTGTTAGTCAACTAAAATTTGATATTAAATATTTATTATTAACAATCGTAAGTTTAAGAATAATTTAATTTATTTTTTATGTCTTTTATAACGAGTACAAAAAGTTTAATTATTATCTCAATTATGTAAAGTGATCTTTTAAAAATTTGAATACACTTTATATTTATTTATATTTTAATTATCTTAAAATAATAATAATTTAAGAAATTTTTTATGAATCTAAAAAATAATTCAATAAGTGATTTAGAAAATTTAATTGCAGAAACAATTTGTTTAAAAATTGAGAAATGGAATCTTTATTTGGGAGATGCTGGCCTAGCTAGGAAATTAGCAATAGAATGCCTGACTAATATCTCAAAAGGCACAGAAAATGCTGTTCGTATAGCTTTGGACTCAGTCAAAGTATCTATTGGTGACGGCTCTGAAAAATTAACTCTCTCAAAATGTATTATTACTGCACAAAAAAAAGATTTAGAAAATTTATTGGAAGATTTTATTTAAAGATTGATTTTAAGAAAGTTACTTCTAATTTATTAACTTTAAAAAGTTTAGTAATAAAGAAATAAATAGAACCGTAAAGAGTGCTCCCGCTAAGCAACATAATTACCTTAAAAAATTCATTAAGATTGGGTTTGTGTAAATTAAGGATAGTGTGAGAAATAATTATTGCAAAAATGCAGGCAATTAATATTAAAAAAGTTTTCCTTATTAAAAATATTTGCGGTAGAGGTTTAATAAATTTTTCAAGCTTCAAAGACAAGATTATGCAAATTAATAAATTTACAATACCTGATGAAATCACAAGACCAACTACTCCAAAATTATAAGGTAAAAGATTTCTAGAATTTTGAATAGGAGCTCCTATAAGCAACCAATCCCAAAAAAAATTAAGTCCAATGCCGAATATTGATAAACTAAAAGGTAAATTTGTTTCTTCAATCGAATAATATATCCTTATTAGTAAATCTCTAAAAAGATAGGCGGGCAAACCTAAAGCGTAAGCAATCAGTATATTTTTAACAATAATGGCAGATTGTTCATTAAAGGCGCCCCTCTGAAAAACTAGATCAATTAATAACTCGTCAAAACAAATAAAGAATCCCATCATTAAAAATGTTGCTAATAAGCAATATTCGATATTTGATATTAAGATTTTATTTAATTTTCTTTTGTTTTTATTTATTAATTCAGCAATTTGAGGAAGTAAAGGAAGAATAAGTGCATTTGATAAAATTCCTAAAGGCGCTTGAATCAGTAAATTCCCATATGCTAATCCTGAAGCTGCTCCTTTAAAACTAGATGCAAAAAACATATCAACGAAGACATTAATTTGTCCAAGTCCAGAAGAAAAAGATGTGGGAATTATTAAATTAAAAATTCTAGTTTCTTCTTTAAAAGTTTTTCTTAAATTTAATCTAAATTTGATTAAGCCAATCTTATAAGTTTCGTAAATTTGAATATTTGTTTGAATAAAAGTTCCAGTCAACGTAGCTAGAGGAAGTAACTCCGAATAAAACAGATTATTAAAAATCTGATTTTTTAGGTTAAAAAACCAGTAGATAGTAATAAATATAATTGTGATAATACTTACTATTATTGGACTAATAGTTGAAAGAAAAAATTTATTTTTAGAGTTTAAAGCACCATAACTCAATCCATTAAAACCTGATAATGGGATGCATGGAGAAAGGATTTTTAATTGCTTCGCAGCAATAAATTGTGTATCTTTATCCAAATTTGGCCCAACAATATTGATTATTAATTCTGCATTTAAAAAAATTAATAATGCAATAATCAATAAAAATAATATGATTTTTAAACTGATATTTTGCATAATTTTACTTGCTTTGTTGTCTTCTAATGGAGTTAGAACTGCAACAACGGCGTTATGTAAAGGTCCATTTATTCCTCCAATTATTACTATTAGAAATCCTGGAATTATGTATGCGTAGTTATATGCGTCATAGGCTAACCCCACTCCAAACAGCGCAGCTATAAATATTTGTCTTAAAAATCCAGTAAATTTACTAAGTGTAGTTCCAATAGAAATCGAAAATATATTATTTTTGAAAAACGAATACATTAAATTTAATAAATTTTTAATAGAACTTTTTATATTTGATTATATTGATTTATTAATTATTTTCAAAAATGAGCAAATTATTACTGAAATTTGACCCATTAGAAGAAGGCACATTAATTAAACGATATAAAAGATTCCTTGCAGATATTCGTTTAGATGATGGGAGGAAAATTACTGCCCATTGTCCTAATACTGGACCTATGAAGGGGTTGTTAACAAATAATTCTAAAGTAAGAGTTAAATTCTGCCCCTCTCCCAAAAGAAAACTTCAATGGACTTGGGAACAAGTACAAGTTGTTAATTATAAAAGTGATCAAATATGGGTAGGGATCAATACTTTGCTTGCAAATAAATTAATAAAGAATGTTATCGAGAACAATATTCTAAAAGAATTTATTGGTGATATTGATCTTATAAAATCAGAAAGGCCATATGGTAAAGATAATAAAAGCAGGATCGATTTCTTATTAACTCCAAAATCATCAAATCCTGATAATCGAAATATTTATATTGAAGTTAAAAATACAACATGGATTAAAAAAAATATTGCACTTTTCCCAGATACCGTAACATTGAGAGGACAAAAACATTTAAAAGATTTAATGTCAATTATTCCAGAATCAAAAGCAATATTGGTGCCTTGTATTACTAGAAATGATGTTGATTTTTTTTCGACTGGAGATGATGAAGATCCCAAATATGGAGAGCTATTTAGTCAATCTTTAAAGTTAGGATTGATTGTAATTCCATGTCGTTTAAATTTTTATAGAGATCATATTAATTGGGATAAAATCGTACCTGTCTTGAGGGATAAAGATGATAAATAAATAAATAAATTTAAACTATTAATTATCTACCAATAACAATATATTAATTAAACAAAATTTCGAAAATGTATAAACCACTACCAGTTACTAGTTGAATTAATGTTCAAAATTATATTTATGAGGCAGAAGTTCTGTTTCTATTGTTAATTAAAATTTTATGACCACTGCTATGCAAACGCCTACAAGGCGTTCTAGGTCTAAATTGCAAGAAGCAAGTCTTGCAGATGGCCCTTTGCTCCTGTTGAGGAGTATCCGCGGATTCAGTTCAAATCGCTCAATGCTGTGGCTTGCAACTGTTCCATTAGCTTTATTTGGTTTAGGTGTTTTTAATTTATCAGCTCACGCTAATGAATTACCTGAATTAAATGCAGCTTTTCTTGCTAATAACCTATGGTTACTTATTGCAACAATTTTAGTAATCTTCATGAATGCAGGTTTCGCGATGGTTGAAGCCGGTATGTGTAGATCTAAAAATGCTGTTAATATCCTCGCTAAGAACCTTTTCGTTTTTGCACTTGCTGTAACTTCATATTGGTTTATTGGATATTCATTAATGTACGGAGGCAGTCTTATAGATGGCTGGCTTTTCTTTAATGGTTTGTTCTTCGATCCAACAGTAACTCCTGAAACAGTAGCAGATGGAGGCTTAGTTCCTACTGTTGACTTCCTTTTTCAAGCAGCTTTTGCGGGAACAGCCGCAACCATCGTTTCTGGTCTAGTTGCAGAAAGAGTAAAGTTTGGTGAATTTGTAGTATTTGCTCTTATCCTTACAGCATTTATATATCCAATTGCAGGAAGCTGGAAATGGAACGGTGGATGGCTAGATTCACTTGGCTTTATCGACTTCGCAGGCTCTTCAATTGTTCATTCAGTCGGAGCTTGGGCAGGTTTAGTAGGTGCAATGCTTCTTGGACCAAGAATCGGAAAGTTCAAAGAAGGCAAACCTCAAGCGATGCCTGGCCATAATATGTCTATCGCAACACTTGGAGCCTTAATCCTTTGGATTGGCTGGTATGGCTTTAATCCAGGTTCTCAACTTGCAATGGATCAATGGGTCCCATATGTAGCTGTAACGACAACACTTGCAGCTGCTGGTGGAGCAATTGGATCTACTGTTGTTTCAACAATGACTTCTGGTAAACCTGACCTTACTATGACAATTAATGGAATTTTGGCTGGCTTGGTAAGTATTACTGCTGGTTGTGGTGATATGACCTTGACAGGATCCTGGTTAGCAGGCTTGGTTGGTGGTGTTATCGTCGTTTTTGCTGTAGGGGCTCTTGATGCAGCTGGCATTGATGATCCTGTTGGAGCATTCTCTGTTCATGGAGTTTGCGGAGTATGGGGTACCCTTGTTATTGGACTTTGGGGAACAGCAGTGCAGGGAGATGGCTCTGGCCTAGGCTTATTCAATGGTGGAGGAATTAATCTACTATTAGTTCAAGCTCTTGGTGCCGGCGTATACGCTCTATGGTCTTTAATTACTTGTTGGATTGCATGGTCTGTTATTGGAGGCTTATTTGGAGGAATCAGAGTTTCTGAATCTGAAGAAATTCAAGGTCTAGATATCGGTGAACATGGAATGGAAGCATATCCTGACTTTGCCTCAAGGTAAATATAAACATCTTAAAAAAACCTGACATGTGTCAGGTTTTTTTTTGTTTCTTTAAATTTATTCAAAATGATGTAATATCTTATTCATGGATACTCAAGCTGTAAAACATGCCATACAACATTCGGGGAGGTATAACCGAAGAGGATTTGAGTCCCCTACCCAACGTGCCAAAGCTTTAGGAGAATCATATCAAAGTAATCTAATAGCCTCTATAAGAGAAAATAATTTTACTTATCAGGAAGGACGTTTAAAAATTCAATTAGCTAAATCTTTTGGATTTTGTTGGGGAGTGGAGAGGGCTGTTGCTATGGCATATGAAACAAGGAGACATTATCCAAAGGAAACTATATGGATGACTAACGAGATAATTCATAACCCATCTGTAAACAATCATTTAAGTAGGATGAACGTTAAAATAATTTCTGCAAAAAATGGTATTAAAGATTTTTCTGCTGTTTCTCATGGAGATGTTGTGATCTTGCCGGCTTTTGGAGCTACAGTTCAAGAGATGCAATTATTACATGAAAAGGAATGTCATATTATTGATACAACTTGTCCATGGGTATCTAAGGTCTGGCATACAGTTGAAAAACATAAAAAACATACTTTTACCTCTATTATTCATGGAAAATATAAGCACGAGGAAACGTTAGCTACTAGATCTTTTGCTGGAGATTATCTAGTGGTATTTGATCTAGAAGAAGCGGAATATGTAGCAAATTATATCCTTGGAAATGGAGATAGAGATCATTTCTTACAGAAGTTCTCTAAAGCTTTTTCGAATGGATTTGATCCTGATATCCATCTTGAGAGAGTAGGTGTTGCTAATCAAACTACAATGCTTAAAAGTGAAACAGAGGAAATTGGTAAGTTATTTGAAAAAACTATGTTAAAAAAATTTGGTCCTGCCAATATTAATGATCATTTCTTAGCCTTTAATACTATTTGTGATGCAACCGAAGAAAGACAAGATGCTATGTTCTCTCTGGTTGATGAAGATTTAGATATATTAGTTGTCATTGGAGGTTTTAATTCCTCAAATACTACTCATTTGCAGGAAATAGCCATAACAAATAATATTGAATCATTTCATATAGATACCCCAGATAGAATTTCTGTTGAGAATAATTCAATTTGTCATAAACCTCTTGAGTCAGAATTGGTACTGAAAAAAGATTTTATTCCAGATGGAGAACTAACAGTTGGAATTACATCCGGAGCTTCAACCCCAGATAAGGTTGTAGCAGATGTAATTGAAAAACTAATTAAAATAACAAATTAGTCATTTAATCAATTTAGGTATAATTTTTTTTATTTTTTCCTAAAGAAGTACTTTATTATTTAGAATATTGTAAAAATCTATGTAGTATGGAAGACACAACACTCCCTGAACAAAATTCAACAGCCAAAATGAACTCTTCAAAAGCTCCTCAAAAAGTAGAAGTTGTAGTTGCTAATCCCTCAGGGAATCCTGAGGTGAATATCCTTGGAGAATTATCAATTTTTATACTAAGAATTGGTTTTAGTTTATTAATGGTCCATCATGGTTTAGAAAAGTTACAAGATCCTCAAGGCTTTGCTGAATTTGTAGTTGGTAAGTATTTTCCTTTCTTACCAGGAGATCCAGTTATTTGGACATTTGGTGCAGCAATTACACAATTGGTTTGCCCATTAGGATTGGCATTGGGAGTTTTCGCTCGACTATCAGCTTTAGGTCTCTTCTCTACGATGGCTTTTGCGCTATATTTTCATATGCTTGATACAGGTTTAGAGGGATTCCCTCTCGCGGTTGTTGAGGGTCATAATTATGCATTTGAATTATCCTTCATCTATGGTGCTATTTCTCTGTATTTTTTGTGTGCTGGACCTGGAAGACTAGCCTTATTTAGGAAAACAAATAAAATTACTTATTATCCTAAGACTAATTAATTCAATGTAAAAAATGTCTTCTATTAGTGAAAATCATAGAGATACCAAACTTATTACACATATCAATTGATTCTTTGTCTCTTACACTTCCACCTGGTTGAATAATAGATTTAATCCCAAATTTATTTGCAATTTTTACAGAATCTGAGAATGGGAAAAAGCCATCACTAGCTAAAACAGCACTATTAGATTTATCTTTTGATGAATCTAAAGCAATTTTAGCAGCACCTACTCTATTCATTTGTCCTGCGCCGATTCCTATCGTTGTTAGATCTTTTGCAATTACTATCGCATTTGATTTCACATGCTTACAGATTTTCCAAGCAAATTTTAAGTCATTAAATTCTTCAGTTGAAGGTCTCATTTGTGTTACGAATGACCACTCATTCTCTGGATCAATTTTATTATCATTCTCTTGCTCAAGGATGCCTCCTAATATTGATTTAAATGTTGATTTGTTATCTACTTTTATATTCTCTTTATTTAATTTAAGTAATCTTAAATTCTTTTTTTTATTTAATATCTCCAATGCCTCTTTATCAAAAGATGGTGCTACGACACATTCAAGAAAAATATTTGCGAGTAATTCAGCAGCTTTAAAATCTACGTTATTATTAAAAGCTACAATCCCACCAAATGCACTAGTGCTATCACAATCTAAGGCTTTTCTAAAGGCATCTGATGGAGAATTTGCTAATGCTGCCCCGCAAGGATTATTGTGCTTTAATATCACCGCTGCATTAATTTGTTGTGGAGGATTTTGCTTTTGTTCATAATCAAATTCTAAGACAGTTGAAAGAGCAGATTCAAGGTCGAGTAAGTTGTTATAACTTAATTCCTTCCCCTGTAATTGTTTTGCGGCATTCCAGCCCATATCATTTAAACCATACCAAGTTGCTTTTTGATGAGGATTTTCTCCGTATCTTAAATTTCTTAAGAAAGGGAATGTTCTTATATGAATATTACTTTCTAATTTCTTTTCTTTGGCTATCCAATTTGATATTGCCGCGTCATAACTTGCAGTATGTTCAAAGGCTTTTAAAGCTAACTCTGTTTTATATGAACTTAAAAGACTTCCTTTCCTTAATTCATCAATAAATTGGTCGTATTGATTATAGTCAACAAGGACTGAAACATCTTGATGATTCTTGGCAGCAGACCTTATCATTGAGGGACCCCCAATATCAATATTTTCAATTGCCTCTTCCCAGCTGCAATTGGCTTCAATTTTTTTTTGGAAAGGATATAAATTTACAACTACAAGATCAATTAAATCAATATTATGGTTCTCAATATCATTTAAATGAATTTTATTAGATCTTTTTGCTAAAATCCCACCGTGAATTCTTGGGTGTAAAGTTTTTACTCTGCCTTCAAGTATTTCTGGAGAATTTGTAAATTCGGAAACTTTGATGACTGGAATTTTTGCTTCTTCAAGGTGTTTTGCTGTCCCTCCACTTGATAGAATCTTATAACCAAATTCCTTTACTAAAACTTTTGAAAAATCGATGATGTTCGTTTTATCTGAAACACTAATCAAAGCTAAAGGAGACATTAAAAAAAATATTAATTACTTAAGAATATAAAATGAAATCTTTAATGAATCATGAATATGTGTCGATTGGCTCTCAAAACTCTACACATAGGATTATCTTACTTCATGGTTGGGGAGCCGATGAAAATGATCTTCTGCCAATAGGAAAGGCAATTATTCAAGATTTATGCTTTCATTTTGAAATAATTTCTCTTAAAGCTCCAACTCCATGTTCTAATAATCTTGGATGGCAATGGTATAGTTTATTCCCTCCCAATTGGAATGAAGCTGAGATCGCTTTAGATAAATTGTTGGAGACCTTAAAAGAGTTTGATAAGAATGGAATTTCTCTAAAAAAAACTATACTATTAGGTTTCTCGCAAGGTGCTGCGATGGCTCTAAATGCTGGCTTGAAATTAGATTTTGGTTTGGTTATTTCATGTAGTGGCTATCCCCATCCCAGATGGAATCCTATAAGAAACAATCCAGTTTTAATTAGTCATGGTTTGCAAGATAATGTAGTCCCTATTGATGCATCTAGAGAGATTTCAATACAACTTAAGAACAATAAGATTTCAAATACCAAACTTTATGAATATAACTGCTCACATTCAATTCATCCAGATTTTATTGAGGTTATACGCTTAAAGATTAAGGAATTATTTTAAACGAAAGCATATTCATATTCTTCTATTTCTTCCCAGTCATCTGCAGATAGTTCCAATCCTTCAAATATTTTTTCCTCGCCAATCCCTTCCACTACTGTCTTCAGAGAGGGAAATAAAAAATGATTCTCTTCAGCATACTGTGCACTAAATAATCCTTTCTCTCCCCAAAAGAATCTGTCAGTTGTATGTTCGTTTCTCCTCACGTTAAAAACGCATGGAGCAGATAAGCCATTCTCAGCTATAAATCTTCTTGCTGCTGTTACTGGCTTTAGTTTACCAGTCTCAATATGATAAATAGGTACATGAGCCATTACTCTTTGACCGGCAAGCCTTCTTCTGCTAATTCTTTTCCTTTTTTTTGACATTGATTGGGATCTCCATTAATTCTTAATGTTTTTTGATTAGTTTCCAAATTTAAAGATTAACTAATCAAGCTAGTTACTGAAATACACTTATAAGATACATAGAGGACCCATCAACCTCTGATGTAGCATATTGATTATGAACATCTGTTCATAGAGAGAATGACTTGTGTCATACGTCACTAACAATCTTAATACTTTTTTCAGATTTTACAAGTTTTTTTTGAAAATTTCTCTAAAAAATTTTTTCTAACCAGTCTTTATTATGAAACTTTCTGATAAATTCAAAGAACTAGTTTTGACCCAATTAGAGAGTTTCGGATGTTTTATGGGAGTGAATCAGCTAGTTGTTTATATTGCTTCTGCTAAGAAAGGAGAAAAAGCTAGTTTTGAATTGTTAGGTCAATGGCCCCAAAATGAAAGGTATCTTAAGCCAATCGCAGATGATCCTGAATTAAAAGTATCATCGCCTAATAGAAGATGGTATCCGATACAAGATAAAGATATCTTATTTGGTGTTATTAGGGTCGAAACTGATTTTACGAGAGGGGAATGGCCATTAATACTCGATTCTCGACTTAAAGCTCTTTCAATTTCATTATCTAGAAGTTTTTCTATAGAAATTGATAGAGAAAAAAATGATAAAGAAATCAATTATTTAAGAAGCCAGGTAGGTTTTATTATTCATCAACTGAGAAATCCTTTAGCAGCACTTAGAACTTATGCAAAATTATTAATGAAAAGGCTTGGTCCTGATAGTGACTCATTAGAAATTATTGAAAGTATGTTGATAGAACAAAAACAAATAAATGCATATATTGGATCTTTTGAAAAATTAAATAAACCCATGCAGATCCCTGCTGAAATTGGGGAAGAAAGACTTTTATTACCTCCTGATCTCAATGCGATAGAAAAAATTACCATAAAAGATCTTTTGACCCCAATTTTAGAAAGAGGTAAAGCCAATGCAAAATTACAGAATAAAAATTGGCATCAATCAATAGGATGGCCAGATTGGACAGAGATAAAGATAGATTCAAAATATAGATTAATTGCTGAAATCATTGCAAATCTGTTAGAAAATGCATGTAAATATACGGAAGAAAATGCTCAAATAGGAATATTATTTTTTCATTCTGGAATAATAGTTTTTGATAATGGGAAGAAGATATCTGCAGAAGAAGGAGAAAAAATTTTCAGAAAGGGTTATCGAGGGATTTCCTCTAAAAATAAAGATGGTACTGGAGTTGGTCTTTTTTTGGCGAAAAAATTAGCTAAAAAAATTGGAGGTGATTTATATCTTCTTGAGAATCCCCAGGATAATCAGTTTATTAGCGAGGATAAAAATATAAAAAAAACTAATATTTTCTGTTTAAAATTACCTATAGAGCAATTGCGTAAATAAATAACATAATAGTTTCAGTTAAAACAACGCTAGCTCCGCAAGTATCTCCATTAACACCTCCTGTTTTATGACCTAACAATATAGGTATCCTCCATGCGAAAAACATGCCTATAATTAACAATAGAAGTTTCTTAAATAAAATAAAATAAGATTCAACGAATATTAAATTATATGACCCTAATAAAATTAATATAAAAATAGATATTCGTGATTCTTTTTTTAATCCTCTCCAATATTTTTGGTGACTAAAAGATTTTCTTTTATAGTTAAAATATTTAAATTTATCTATGTATATGAGAGTTGATACTCTTCCCCAAAATAGACATATTGGCAAGACATTAAATATATTATCTTGTATCTTAATTAAAGAAGCTAACTGTATTAGTGTTATATAGATAATTGCCTGTACTCCAAAAGCCCCTACCCTGCTATCTTTCATGGCTTTAATGAATTTATCTTTTCCAGCGTATAAACCATCAAATGTATCCATTAAACCATCTATGTGAAGTCCTCCTGTTATGAAGAAACCACTAACAATGCAAATTGCTGCAGAGGCGAAAATTGGCCATGAATTATTTGTTAAGCCTGTGAATATGAGACATTGTACATAACCAATTAAAATTCCCAAAAGAGGTGCATATTGAGTAATATTTTTAAATCTTGGATAGATTAGAGGTAACTTTGGGAAAATAGTGAAAAAAATCCAAGCACCTGCAAAGTCATTTAAGAAATATTTTTTGATAAGTTTCAAAGAGATGTCTTTAGATAATAATAGGTTAAATTAGAAAAATATAATGACAAACTTTTAGTAGATATTGTGTTTAATTTTAAATCAATTTCTTTTTGTAGTTCGACAAATGCGAGAACTGGTATTTTTATGACCCCGCATGGTTCTGTTAAAACACCAAAGTTTATGCCGGTTGGAACTTTAGGCACAGTAAAAGGTTTGAGCTCAAATCAACTTAATTCTACAGATGCCACAATGATATTAGCGAATACTTTTCATTTGCATTTACAACCGGGAGAAAGAATTATTAAGGAATCTGGGGGTATTCACAAATTTATGAATTGGCACAAACCGGTACTAACAGATTCTGGAGGTTATCAGGTTTTTAGCTTGGCAAAATTAAATAAGATTTCTGACGAGGGAGTTAGCTTTAAGAATCCAAGAGATGGTAGTTATATTTTCCTTTCTCCTGAAAAAGTAATGGAAATTCAAATGGATATAGGATCTGATGTCTCAATGGCTTTTGATCATTGTCCTCCTCATACATCTACTGAAAATGATATTGAAGATTCATTACGAAGAACTAATGCTTGGCTAGAGAGATGTGTGAAGACTCATACGAGAAAGGATCAAGCACTTTTTGGAATAGTTCAAGGGGGTAAATATCCAAAATTAAGAGAATTTAGTGCAAAATTTGTTAGCTCATTTGATCTCCCTGGAATTGCGGTAGGCGGGGTTAGTGTAGGAGAGTCTACAGATGAAATTCATAATATAATAAACTTAGTTCCAAAATTTTTGCCACATAATATACCAAGATATTTAATGGGTATAGGTTCTCTAAAAGAAATTTCAATTGCGATAGCAAAAGGTTTCGATTTGTTCGATTGTGTATTACCTACAAGACTAGGACGTCATGGAACAGCATTCTTTAATGATGAAAGGTGGAATTTGCGGAATGCACGTTTTAGAGATGATTTTCGCCCAATTGATGAAACTTGTAAATGTGAAACATGTAAAAATTACTCTCGCGCATATCTTCATCATTTAATCAGAAATAATGAATTATTGGGTTTAACGTTAATAAGCTTGCATAATATATCTCATGTCATACGATTTACTAATGCAATTTCAAAAGCAATCCAGGATAATTGTTTTACAATAGATTTCGCTCCTTGGAAAACATCCTCCATTGCTCATCATACGTGGTAACGTCATATAGTAATTAATTAATTTATTTTTAAGGTGTTGATTTTTTTTAATACATTTGCTGAACTTCCCGAAGCGTACAAAGCTTTTGCTCCAACAGTTGACGTTCTTCCTTTAATCCCTTTATTCTTTTTTCTTCTAGTATTTGTATGGCAAGCTGCGGTTGGTTTTAAATAATTAAATAATTAAATAGCGCTTCCTAAGGGAATACTCTCTCCAGGATTTTCTACTGCATTTTCGATGAAATCTGCAATAATTAATGCTCTTGAAGCTTGTTCACCATCAACTTCTGGAGAATCTTTTCCCTGTACACATTTTAGAAAGTGCTCAAGTTCAGCATAAAGTGGTTCAATTGAAGTTGTACTAACCTCCTCTACAAAGCCATCGTTTCTATAAACTAATTCCCCGTGTTCTGCTGAATAAGATTCATTCGATTTTCGATATATTTGAAGATTATGGTTTAAGAAATCAGTCTCTACTAACCCATTTTGGCAGTGGGCACTTAAGCTCCTAATCTTCTTATGACTCATCTTGCTTGCTGTTAAATTTGCAATTACATTATTTTTAAAAACAAGTGTAGCGCTCACATAATCAATTAAACCCTCTTTATTTTTGCCTCCAACAGCAGATAATTTCTTTATTTTTGAATTAACTAATTCTAAAACCAAGTCTATATCATGAATCATTAGATCCATAACAACTGAGACATCATTGGCTCTGTCTGCATGTGGACTATGTCTTCTCGCTTCTAAGACAACAATTTTTTCATTATTTATTATTTTATTTAATTCTCTAAAAGCAGGATTAAATCTCTCAATATGTCCAACTTGCAATAAACAATTTTTATCTTTAGAAACACTTATTAGAGATGCTGCTTCCTTTCTACTTGCTGCTATTGGCTTTTCAATAAGAACATGTACACCTGCTTTAAGCGCATCTAATCCAACTTGGTGATGTAATAAGGTTGGAACTGCTATACAAATTGCATCAACTCTAGATAGAAGTTGATGATAATCACTATACCAATCGCATTGAAATTGCTCTTTAGCTAACTGTCCTCTTTGCTCATTGGGATCAGCTACACCAATTAAGTCTGCGTCTTTTAAAAGGCTGAGGACTCTCGCATGATGCCATCCCATATTCCCTATGCCTATGACTCCAACCTTGACTGGATACGAGTCTAGTTTCATATCTTGCAATTAATATTCATATTTTATTATCATGCATAAAATGTCAACTTTTACTATCAATAAGATTTATTTTTACACGATCAATTCTAGGACCAGACATTGAAATTATTTCAAATTTTATATTTTTAAATTCTAAGATATCGCCAATTTTAGGAACCATTTGAAGTCTATCCAAAAGAAATCCAGCCAAGGTGTGATAGTCTTCTCCTTCTACAATTTCACAACCTAATTTTTTATTAATTTCAACAATTTCTGCTTTACCAGCAATTGACCATTTTTTTTGTGAATTATCTAACTGTTTCATAGCAACATTTAAAATATTATTTTGCATTTCATCTCCAACTATTTCTCCCGTTAGATCAGCTGCTGTTATTAAACCTTCTGTTCCCCCATGCTCATCTACAACAAGTAAAAATGGGTTGTAATCTCTAACCAGAGGTAAAATTTCAGCTAAAGAGCAAGTCTCTAATACCTTAGTAACTGGTAAAAGGAAAGGTTCTAATGATGTATCTGCTCCTAATTGACTTCTAGATATTGGTTTTGCTAAATAACGTAGATCTAAAACACCCAGAACATCATCTAAAGATTCTCCAATAACAAAGAATCTTGCATGACGAGATTTATCTACTTTTTTCATAAGTTCAGAAAAAGTTATATCTTTTGGCAAGGTAACCATTTCAGATCTTGGGATCATAACTTCTTTAACTTGAGTATCTTTTAGAGCAAAAACACCCTCAATTATGTTTTTTTCATCAGGTTTTAATCCCGTAACATTATTTGTTTCAATAAGTGTTTCAAGCTCTCCCGCGGATAATCCAGAATTTAGAGAATCCCATTTATTATTTAATTTTAATAACCTTAAACATGCAGTTACGAAAAATTCAATTATCGAAATTGCAGGCTTCATTCCTTTCCTTACAGCTTCAAAAATAGTTGTTAATTTTAATGCGGCTGATTCAGGATTATTAATAACAATTGCTTTTGGAATAAGGCCAGAAACAAGTGTCGAAATGAAAACAATTATTAAAAATAAAGTAAGATCCAATAATCTATTTTTCAAAGAACTATCCTGCCAAAAATCTCTAGCAAGTCCATTACCTAGCCAACCGATTGCTATAAGCGAGATAGTGACTCCAAATTGAGATGATATTAACGATGATCTAAATCTCTTTTGAATTTTAAGTATTGAATTAGCTCCCTCCCTTTTTTCTTCTATTAACCTTAAAACCTTACTAGGTCTTATTAATAATACTGAAAGTTCACTGGCTGCAAAAAAAGCAGGAAAAGCCAATAAAAATAAGATAAGTGTTATTTTCATGCAAAGCCAAGTATTTTATGGGGGTGGCGAGGATCGAACTCGCCTAAGGCGAATTATGAGTTCGCTGCATTCACCAGATTGCTACACCCCCAAATGTGTACATTAAAAAATGCAGCTATTTTTATGGTACCTAAAAATAATATTTCAAAAAGCACCAAATTAGAAAGCTTTTGTGAGATTTCTTTTTTTTCTTCTAATCTTTAAATATATTAATGTTTAATTAATGAGTAATTTCTCTCCAAATTTTTATAAAAATAAGGCAACCTTACTTAACCTTTTGCAAAAATATTCTTATAAAAAAGGTAATTTTCAATTATCTTCCGGTAAACAAAGCTCCCATTATCTAAATTGTAAGCCTGTATCATTAAATGGGTTTGGATTAAAGTTAATTAGCGAATTATTTTTAGAATTAATGAATTCTGAAAGTGAAGCTGTCGCAGGTTTAACTTTAGGTGCAGATCCTCTAGTTAGTGGTGTAATTGTGTCAGCTGCAGATAAGGGAATTCCCCTTGATGGTTTAATAGTTAGAAAAGAGGTAAAAAATCATGGTACTAAATCAGGAATTGAGGGGCCAAGCTTAGATAGTAAAACTTTTGTTACTGTTTTAGAAGATGTCGTAACAACTGCAGGATCTTGCTTAAAAGCAATAAATAAATTAAGAGAGAACGATTATATTGTTAATGAAGTTTTATCAATAGTTGATAGAGAAGAAGGAGGTTCTGATATCTTGAGAGAAAATAATATTGTTTTGAAGAGTTTATTTAATATTAGAGATTTTATTAATTAATGATTAAAAAAGACAATAAAAAAAATTTTTGGTTAGAAGAATTTGAATCCTTTTATGTCGAGGGAGAAGGCTCTAAAAGATTTTTAAATGGAATTACAACAAATAATATGAATCTTGACGTCCCTTTTATACAATCATGCTGGCTTAATCCAAAAGGTATTTTGCGAGCATTGCTAGAAATTCATATCTATAAAGATAAATTATTACTTATTAATCTTGAAGGCAATATTAGAGAAATTAAAGATTTCTGCGAGAATATGATCTTTCCTAGTGATAAGGTTTGCTTGAGTGATAATTTCCCTGTTTTTAGATTGCAGAAATTTGAGAAGGATCAACCATGGAGAAAATTTCAACCAAAAATTTTTATCAATAAAGATCCTAAAAAATATTGTCTAGACAATCAAATAGAATTATTGAAATCAAGTAATCTTGAAGTGTTGAAAATATTGCAGGCTATCCCAAGATTAAATTCTGAAATCGATGGTGAAACTAACCCCCTTGAATTAGGTTTATATGATTTAGTTGATTTTAATAAAGGCTGCTATCTTGGACAGGAAACAATGGCAAGATTGAAAAGGTTATCATCTTTAAGGCAGGAAATTAGAGTTTGGTCAGCTAGTATCATCAATAAAAACTTTGAATTAAACGATAAAAAAATTTATTTAAATGAAAATAAAGAAACAATAACTGGAACCATAACTAATTTTTTATCTCTTAGTTCTAAGAAAGTAATTGGTTTAGCGATGATGAAAAAGAATTATTTAAACCAATTAAAGTATTTTTTTAATGATGAATTAGGGTCAATAAAAGTTGAAAAATCAATAGGATCAGCTTTCTTTTAGAAACTTATCAGCATTATTTAAATGCCATTTAGTTATAGCTAGAGTTGCTAAACAATCATCTTTGTTATAGTTTATAATTTTTTCTAGAAAGGAATTTTCTTTTGTGTAGCTATATTGGAGCCACCAATACAAAGCTTTAGATCCGCTAATATTTTTTTGAGTCCAATCAAACCCTACCCAATTTGCAACCGTCTTTAAACTATAATTTTTAATTGGGAGGATCCATGAGTCTCTAATAAGTAAATGCAAATCTATAAATCTTGACTCTAAAGAATCGATTTCAAATTTATTTAAATTAATAATTTTTGCCATTTTTATCATTGTTATTTTTTCTGTTTCTCCAAAGTGTAATATTGGCCACTTATTTTTTGAATTTAATTGTTTGAAGATTTCAATATTATATTTATTTTTATTGATCAAATTTAATATGGGTTTGTAAACAAAATTTTCAGTTTGGTCATATACATTTTCTACTGAAAGTAAGCCATATAAGAAATCATGATTTTCGTCAGGATTTGATTCGATATCAAATACAAAAAAACCTTGTTTTAGTTTCTTAAATAAATCTAATAATTCTTTCTGAGACTTAAGATGGATTGGCAATCCTGATACATAAGATTTTGATTGATTAATTATTTGATTGAATTTCTTAAAATCATTTTCATCATGAATAGATAATCTATTTTTTAATTTAGATCTATCACAAGATGCTAATTGCTTAACATCATTTATCCCAATATTTTTTAATGAT
This sequence comes from uncultured Prochlorococcus sp., assembly GCA_902627325.1. Taxonomy (GTDB): domain Bacteria; phylum Cyanobacteriota; class Cyanobacteriia; order PCC-6307; family Cyanobiaceae; genus Prochlorococcus_A. Next base: position 61,172 of record CACOIM010000001.1, read on the forward strand.
TGAGCTGTTTTACTACCAATCCCATCAATATCTGTTAAAAAACCATTAGATTCAGCTTCTTTATCGCAGAATTTTTTCCAAGAACATATTGAGCATTTTTTTCTGTTTTCCGTAATTTGGGGGATTTTATACTTTAATGATTCATTTAATTCAAAAAAAAGATTTATTGCTTTATCTCTTAATTTTTTATTTATGAAGATTTTTTCAGTATAAATTTTATTATTTTGGCTTGATATCACCAATCCATATTCTATCTTTGCTTTTTGAAATCTTTCTATAAAAATTGAACATAACGCCAAATCTAATTGATGTTCTCTCGTTGTTCTGCGCCCTAATTTTGAAACGGCAGGCAAATATTTATATTTACCCCAAATACTATCCCCATTAGTTCTTATTAATAAAGAGGGATTGATCTCAATTTTAAATTCATTTTTTAATTTATCTCTAATTTTTATTCCTATTACGCCCTTTACACCCTTTTCACATGCTTTTCTTCCTTTGAACAAGTCTCCATTAGTATATTGATTAAAATTACTAAATTCAGTTATTAAATTGATTGATTGTTGCGCAGACCAAGTTTTTAGCGATTTTTCACCCCATAATTCAAGCCAAGCCTTTCTTTTGCATCTTAAATAACTTTTAAGTAATAAATTATTCAAAAATTTTCTAGTCGGCTTATATTCATACTACATAAATTAATATATATTTATATATTTGAGAGGCCTTAAACATTTTGCATCAAAATAATTACAGGGTAATTAAATTTGGTACTGATGGCTGGAGAGGCAGGTTAGCTTTTGATTTTACTTTAGAAAATTTAATCAAAGTAACTGTTGCTTCTTGCCAAGAATTAAATTATCAATATTACAGTAAGCTTTTATCAAAAAAAGTTTTAATAGGTTTTGATAGAAGATTTATGGCTAACCACTTAGCGAAAGCAATAATTCCATATGTTAATGCTTGTGGTCTAGAGCCGATTTTATCGACTAGCTATGTAACAACTCCTGCATGCAGTTTTTATGCAAAAGAAATGAATCTACTTGGTTCTTTGATTATTACCGCAAGTCATAATCCAAGTGATTGGCTCGGTTTGAAAATAAAAAATTTCCAAGGATCCTCTGTTAATTCATCTTTTACGGAAGCGGTAGAACAGAGAATTAGATTACAAAATACTATCGAGCCTGGTAGTAATAAATATGAAGAGATCGATATAAAGAGATTCTATTTAGAAAGAATCTCCTCCAAATTTAATACTCAATTTATTTTGAACAAATTCAAAGAGATGAAAATCAAAGTATTTTTTGATTCAATGCATGGTTCAGCTTCTAATAGTTTAAATATTCTATTCAAAGGTAATGGCTCAGGTATCGTTCAAGGTATTAGAGAAAATAATGACCCATATTTCGGAGGTCATCCACCAGAACCTTTAGAAAATTATATTGATAATTTAAAAAAAATCCTAAAGCAAGAAGCCATTAATGATACAAAAACTTTAGGTATAGTTTTTGATGGTGATGGCGATAGAATTGCCGTCATTGATGAGTTGGGTAGATACTGTAGTACTCAAAATCTACTTCCATATTTTATTGCTTATCTTGGTTTAAGAAATAAGACTTCAAATCCTGTCTTGAAAACTGTAAGTGGATCGGACATTATCACGAATATATCAAAAAAACAAAATCGGAAAGTAATTGAGTTACCTGTAGGTTTTAAATTTATTGCAGAACAAATGATTAATGAAGAAATATTTATTGGAGGAGAAGAATCGGGAGGAGTAGGTTTTGGTGAATTTTTGCCAGAAAGAGATGGTTTATATGCTGCTATGACCTTATTAAATGGAATTGCCGAACAATCAAAATATTTATTTGAATCTCTTGATGAAATACAAAAAGAATTTGGTCCAAGTTTTTATGAAAGAATTGATTTACCTTTTACGGATAATAATAAAAAAAATAATCTAAAAAAGTTCATAACTAATAATATACCTAATGATATTTGTAATTATTTAGTCAAAAATGTTTCTATGACTGATGGTATAAAAATAAGACTTGAAAATAATTTTTGGATACTTTTCAGATTCTCTGGAACAGAACCGCTACTGAGATTGTATTGTGAAGCGCCTTCAAAAGATTTGCTTGATAAAACTTTAAAATGGAGTAAAGAATTTATTAATAACGCGTAAATAAATGAAAAAAATTCTATATCTCGCTAGTAAAAATTTAGGAAAAATTAGTGAATATAAAAAATTACTTTCAGATATTAATTGTCAATTAGCTTTACAACCTGACTCAATAGATGTTGTTGAATCAGGTAAAACTTTTAAAGAAAATGCTGTAAAAAAAGCTTGCGAGGTATCAAAAAAGTTGAATAATTTTGCAATTGCAGATGATTCAGGTTTATGTATAGATGCTCTAAATGGTAGTCCTGGTATCTATTCATCAAGATACGCAGATAATGATAGGGATAGGATTAAGAGAGTATTGAGTGAGCTTGAAGATATTGATAATCGTAATGCATATTTTGTCGCAAATGTTTGCGTCGCAAACCCTGAAGGAGAAATAATATTAGATATTGAGGAAAAATGTTTTGGAACAATATTATCAGAGACAAGAGGAACAAATGGATTTGGATACGATCCAATATTTGAAGAATTTTCAAGTCAGTTAACTTTTGCCGAGATGCCAGATGATATTAAAGATAAATTAAGTCATAGAGGGAAGGCTATCGCTAAATTAATTCCTGAACTTAAAAAGATTTTCCCAGATTATTAAATTAATTTTTCATTCGCCCATGATCCATGTAAACCATGCGGAATATTAATCGGTAATTCATATGTAGCTAGCTCTTCAAGATTACTAGAATTTAAAATTATTAAATCACTTCCTCTTCTGGATCCATTCCAGATAAGTATTAACAAATAACCTTCATCTTCATATTTACTACCTTCTTTAGGAACCATTATGGGTTCGCTGACAAAACCTTTTGGAGCAGCAGACCAAAACAATTCTTCTTTAGTTTCAAGATTTATTTTTTTTATGGCTTGTAGTGGTGCATTTCCTGTTTTCCTCTCTGTGCATGCCATCCAACTATAGTTTGCTTTTACTCCTAAAAAATTAGGGTTCACGACTGCGAATTCACAAGTTTGATCACTAAAACTTACTAATTTAGAACTCTTACCTTTTAAATCAATAAGTGATCTTTTTAATTTGCCTGCAGGATAGTTATCAAAATCAATATCTCTAAAGTCTTCATTAGGGCCGACTGAGGGGAAATCATCATAAAAAATGCTATCTAAAATAATATTCGAATCGTCCTCATATGCGTTTACATGGTGAAAAACAAATCCTTCAGGTGCGTCTATGACAATTGGAGGTTGACCTCTGAAAAGTCCACTATCTCTTGGCACGATGAAAAATTTTGCTGTTTTTTTAGGGTTTGACTTTAAGCATTGTGCAGCACCTTTCTGACCCATCACAAATGGTAGTGGATTAAAATCTATGGCATTTTGCAGAAAGATTGCCCAATTTGTAGTTATGGCGAAATCATGAAGGAATGCAAAGCCTTTAAGTTTATCCTTCCTGTCAAATAAAATTTCCCCTGAATTTTCCCCAGAATTCGAAAATTCCATCAATCTGATGGTACTGGTCGGTCCTGTTTGTACTCCAAAAGTTATCAAAACTTCATCTGCTGAATTGGAATTAAAATCTACCTTTGGATGTGCACTAAATGCCTCATTCTTCTTAAGAACACCTTTAAGAGTTGTTAATCCATTGGTTTCTAGATTATTCGGATTGAGTGAATGAGGTCCAGCTGCTTCCCATAATGCTAATAGTTCATCTCCTAATTTAACAACATGAGTATTGGCGATATTTTTTAGATTTAGGTTAAAAGCATTATTAATAACTCCGCCCTTTTTTTGAGTACCGAATACTCCTCGATATATAAATTTGTCAAGTTTCTGTTCTTTTAAAAAACCTTCAGTTTTTACAAATTTATTTGTAAAAGAAACTTTTCCATTTTTAAATTTAATTGCAGTAATCATCCCATCACCATCAAAAGGATGATGTAACCATTGCCCATCTCTTTCAAGAATACCTGGACCATTTCTAAATAATGTTCCATTTAATTCAGGGAGTATATTCCCCTTTGAAATATTTAAAGATTTGTTTTCTAACTCAACTTCAACATTTTGATAAGCGCTTGACCAATCAGCTTTATCAAAAACTTGGTTATTAAGAATATTTTTTTCTTGTAAACTAGTCACGATTTATCATTAGCTTTTCTTATTTTCGCGAATAATGTTCAAAATTGTGGATCATTATGATTTTTAATCTTGTTCACTTTCAAGCATCCCTTTACTACTTGGTACCGATCCAGATCGTCTTTGATCTATCTCAGTCGCCATTCTCATAGCTCTAGAAAATGCTTTGAAACTTGCTTCAACAATATGATGTGCGTTAACACCTTGAATTTGATTTATATGCAATGTGATTCCACTACTATTGACAAAGGCGATGAAAAACTCTCTTACTAATTCTGTATCGTAAGTTCCAATCCTGGAGGATTGTATTTGAAGGTTATATGACAAATGAGGCCGACCTGAGCAATCTAAAGTAACCTGTATTAGCGCCTCATCAAGAGGAGCTAAAAAATGTCCAAATCTATTAATGCCTTTTCTATCTCCAAGAGATTTTGCAAAAGCTTTGCCTAGGGCAATACCAACATCTTCATTTGTATGATGATCATCTATTTCAAGATCTCCAATGGCTTTAATTTTTAAATCAAATAATCCATGACTAGAAATTTGATGCAACATATGATCAAGGAATGGAACTCCTGTGTTGATATCGGAGATACCAGTGCCATCTACATTTAGAAAAACACTTATTTCAGTTTCGTTTGTCTTCCTTTGAATTTCTGCTTGTCTTATATATGACATAAAATTAAAAAATTTTTTATCTACATCCCATTAATGCAATAACCTGCATCAACGTAAATAGTTTGACCCGAAATACCACTAGAAAGATCACTTAATAAGAATGCTGCTGTATTTCCTACCTCTATTTGAGTAACTGTTCTTCTTAATGGTGCTTTCTCTTCAACATTGTGAATCATATCTAAGATTCCCCCAATTGCAGAACTCGCAAGAGTTCTTATAGGGCCTGCACTTATAGCATTAACTCTGATTTGCCGTTCAGGTCCTAGCTCCGCGGAGAGGTACCTGACTGATGCCTCTAATGCAGCTTTTGCAACTCCCATTACATTATAATTGGGAATAGCTCTTTCAGAACCTAGGTAAGTTAATGAAACTACCCCTGCTCCTGCACTGAATAAGGGTTTCGCATATTTACATAAGGGTGCAAGCGAATAAGCACTTATATTAAGTGCTCTATCAAAGCCCTCTGATGAAGTATTACTATAATCACCAATCAATTCATCACGCCCAGCGAAAGCTAAACAATGAACTAATCCATCGATGCCTCCCCATTTATTCTTGACATTTTCAAATACTTCTTCAATTTGAGATGGGTTTTGAACATCTAATGGTAAGAATAACGAAGGATTCAAATTACTTGTTAACTCTCTGACCTTTGATTCGAATCTACCTTTTTCATCAGGTAGGTAGGTTATACCTAACTCAGCTCCGGCATTGGATAACTGTTGTGCTATACCCCATGCGATTGATCTGTTATTAGCGATACCAGTAACAAGGATTTTTTTTCCGGTTAAATCAAGAAGCATTTTATTAATTATTTATATTATTCTCCTACAAAAAGTGCACTTGTTAATACATTAATCAAAAATATACAATATTCTTCAACTATATAGTTTGTTCATAAACAATGGTTAAAACTAATTCTATGTTTATCGAGTTGGGTAGTTCATTGCCTAATGCTGAAATGCTTAATGTTAATTTAAAAGAATATAAAAAATTTGATTTTTCACATTTGGACGAAAGACATTTATTTGTAATGTTTATTTGCGCTCATTGCCCATTCGTTAAGCATATTGAAACTCATATTTCAAAAATAATAAAAGATATTGAAAATGATATTCAAACTATTGCAATCTCAAGTAATAATATCAAAACTCATCCTGGAGATTCTCCAGAGAATTTAAAAATTCAAGCTGAAATAAATGGATGGAGTTTCCCATATTTATTTGATGAGGATCAAAGCTTTGCAAAGCAATTAAAAGCTGCTTGTACCCCAGATTTTTATCTTTTCAATAATAAAGGTAATAGAAATTTTTCTCTTTTTTATCATGGTCAACTCGATAATAGTAGACCTTCTAATAATGCTCCAGTAACGGGAGATGATTTGATCTCAGCAGCAAAAGCAATGCTCGGTAATGAAGATTATCCATCCAAACAAATACCTTCATTAGGATGTAACATAAAATGGACCCCTGGAAATGAGCCTGAATGGTTTAAGTAAAAAACTGTTTATCCCGTATAAAAAAGTTTAAAGTTAAGATACATACTATGCAAGTACCTCCATTCACTTTAGAAAGACAATATTTAGAAATAGGCTCTGATATTGAAAAAGAAGTTTTAAAGGTATTAAAAGGAGGTCAATTTATTGGCGGAGATGTTATAAAGCAATTTGAATATTCTTTTTCATCGCTGATAGGTACAAAATATGCTGTTGGTTGTAATAGCGGTACTGATGCTTTAATTCTCGCTCTAAGAGCCTTAGACATAGGTGAAGGTGATGAAGTTATTACTTCATCTTTTAGCTTTTTTGCTACAGCGGAGGCAATAAGCAATGTTGGAGCAAAACCGATTTTTGTGGATATAAATCCAAATACTTTTTTACTAGACTCAAAAAGTATTGAGAAAAAAATTAATTCGAGAACTAAAGCAATAATGCCTGTTCACTTATTTGGTAATTCTGTTGATATGACAGCCATTAAGGCAATCGCTCAAAAATTTAAACTCAAAATTATTGAAGATTGTGCGCAGGCTACATGTACAGCATGGAATGGACAAAAAGTTGGGAGCATCGGAGATATTGGCTGCTTTAGTTTCTTCCCAACAAAGAATCTTGGAGGAGCTGGTGATGGAGGAGCAGTGACAACATCTGATGCTTTTTTAGCTCAAAAAATTAGAGAATTAGCAGTACATGGCAGTCCTAAAAGATATTCTCATAATCAAATTGGTTATAATAGTAGGCTAGATACGATTCAAGCAGCGATTCTAAATGTCAAGTTAAATTCAATATATAAATGGATTAAATTGAGAAAAAAAGTTGCTAATAATTACTTGAATTTAATCAAAGAAAATGATTTTCTCTTCCTACCAAAAACCAATACAAAATTAGCTTCTCATACATGGAATCAATTTGTTATTAGATGTAAAAATAATACGTTTTCAATTAAAGATAATCCCCAATATTTGTTTGAGACAAGTATTGAAAATTACAAATCTCTAAGGAATTTCTTGAAATATCATCTTATGAACAAGGGAATAAACACTATTATTTATTATCCTATTCCTATTCATTCTCAAAAAGCTTATCAAAATAATTTATATAAAAGAGAAGAACTTTTAGAGACTGAGAAAATATGCACAGAAGTACTTAGTTTACCTATGTTCCCAGAAATTACATATGAAGAACAAACCTATGTTGTAGAGAATTTAAACATAATAATAAATGATTACTTAAATATGAATTAAATATTTGCATAAAGCGTTTTAAAAATTCTCTGCTGAACATTATGAGAAACAATTGGACTTGGATAGTTAATTTTTTCTAGTTTTGATATATCACCATTTATTATTTCTGAATTGTTAATGCCAGATAATTCAGGGATCCAGAATTTAATATATTTGCAGAGAGGATCGAATTTTTTAGTTTGGGTATGAGGGTTAAAAATTCTTAGTGGTTTAGGGTCCATCCCACTGCTAGCACTCCATTGCCAGCCTCCATTGTTAGCTGCAAGATCACCATCAACTAAAAGTTCCATAAATTTTTTTTCTCCTAATTTCCAATTGCAAATAAGATCTTTCACTAAAAATGAAGCTACAATCATTCGACATCTATTATGCATCCAACCACTTTGATTTAGCTGTCTCATCGAAGCATCAATTATTGGTATGCCAGTCTGTCCCTCAGACCAACGATTGTACCATTCTTGATTATCGTTCCATGCAAAATTATTCCATTTATCTCTATAAGGACCTTTTTCTAATTCCGGGTAATGAAATAAGCAATGATGATAAAATTCTCGCCAAGCAAGTTCTTTTTGCCATGTTTCAATTGACTGGATTTTTTTAGTATCTTCATTTATTAAATTTAGGAGTAGAGTCTTTTTCCAAAGACTTCTTATACTGATTGTCCCAAATCTTAATGAACCGCTTAAATATGAGGTCCCATCTTCTGATGGAAAATCTCTTGATGTGTGATAAGAGGTGATTTTATTTGATGAAGAAAATCTTTCTAATAATTTTTCTGCACCAATTTCACCAGGTCTACATGGGCATATTCCCATTCCTGAAAAATTAATATTTTTAAGAAATTCATCAAATATTGTTTTAGATTTTGTAACCAATTCACTTTTTATTAATTCATCATCCAAATCTTTTAATTTCTCAAATCTAAAATCCTTATCTTTTTCAAAATTTATTTTATCGAGTTGATCTTTGAACTTTCTAAAAAAAGGTCCATAAACAGTATATGGCGTTTTACTCCCTGTCGAAATTTCTGCGGGATTAATTAATAAATGATCCCATAAATCAATAATCTCAATATTTGAGTTTTTCAAATCAGATTGAATCTTCTCATCTCTTTGGATTTCATAAGGTTCAATTGCCTTATTCCAAAATATATATCTAGCATTTATTTTTTTTGCTATGAAAGGAATTAAATGTATTGGTGAACCTTTTTCGATAAGTAATCGACTGCCTGCTTTTTCCCACTGTTCATTTAATTCTTTTAAGCTTTCACTTAAAAACCATGAACGTGATTTGGAATTGAAATCGTAGGGGTATGTTTCATCAAAAATATATATTGGCGTTATTGCTTTTGATAAAGCAAATGCACTAATTAGAGCTTGATTATCATTTACTCTAAGATCTTTTCTATACCAAAAAAGAATTCTTGGATGTTCCATTAGATATTTAAAAATTGTTTAGCTCTAAACCAAGCCGTGATAGTTTTTGCATCTAAAGTTTCTTGCCCACTAGCAATTAAATTATCTAGTTCATCAGGAGAGAACGTTAGCACTTCAATATCTTCATCTAAATCACCTTCGACATCAATATCTAATTTATGTAATTTGCGGGCAAGGAATAGATGAATTACCTCATCTGAATATCCTGGGGCATTAACTAAAGTTCCTAATTTATCCCAATCCTCTGCTTTATAGCCAGCCTCTTCTTGTATTTCTCTTTTTATTGAATTGATTGGTGTTTCACCTGTTTCTAAAGTTCCCGCAGGAAACTCAAGTAAATATCGTGAGACAGCGAATCTATATTGACGAAGAATGATGACTTTATTTTCACTTGTTATGGGAACGGCTAATGCCGCGTTTGGGAATTTTATACTTCCATATTCACCTTCGTGTCCATTTGGGAGTTCAATTCTATTTATCTCAAAGCTAAATTTTTTTGTTTTTAATTCAGATATTTTTTCTTTAAAAATAGGTTTTTTTATTAAATGATTATTCTGCATTTTCATCAAATAGATTTACCTTAACAATTATTTTGCGCAAATGGACATTAATTCAATACCCAATTTTGAACATTTAATTTTTTTATTTTCTGCTTAATACTTAGTACCTCTGCTAAGGGAGAAATTACAAAATTACGATTTTGAAATCTTGGATGAGGAATTTTGAAATCAGCATCATTTATATATAAATCATCCCACCATAAAATATCTATATCAAGTGGTCTTGGAAGCCATCTTTCCTCTTCCGATGATTTATTTCTTCCGAATTCTTTTTCTATATTTTGAAATTCTTTTAGGAGGAATCTTGCTTGTTCAATCGAAGAGGGAGGTAGTAAATCTCCCTCGACTAATAATAAACAATTAATATAGTCAGGTTGTTTCCCAATGACTCCTAAAGGACTTGTTTGGTAAAGAGATGACCAATTGCAAATTTTTTTTAATATATTTTTTCCTAAATTCTCTGGGCAGTTTAAATTGATTAAATTCTTAATTGTCTCTTCAATCCTGCATTTTGATTCAATTAATGAATTAACAGGAGTTCCAAATTTGCTATCAATATTTGATCCCAATGATATACATAAGCCATTTTTGATATTAAGATTTGATAATTCCACTATAAATTGTAATTTTATTGGATAAATTCTATATCAGGCATTTAAAAATTGACTTTGGAACAAGAGGTGAAATCTAAATCAAAGATTAAGGAGTTAATGAGTAAGAGAGATTCATCTAGGTCATTTCCACTTGCTGCAATAACAGGACATAATCTATTAAAGTTATCACTTTTATTGGCCGCAGTAGATCCCAGCTTAGGTGGTGTAATAATTGCAGGTGGAAGAGGAACTGGAAAATCTGTATTAGCTCGAGGCTTACATGCTTTAATTCCCCCAATTGAGATTCTTGATAGTGAAGGAACATTACAAAATCTAAAACTAAATACAGTTAATTTTAGGCCTATCAGTAGAAATCTTGATCCCAGGACACCAGAAGAATGGGATGAAGGGCTATTGAATTTATGTGAAAATATTAATTTTAATGATGAGGATGATTTAAAAGAATCAATAGCAACAAAAGTTGTACAGGCGCCTTTTGTTCAAGTTCCTATTGGTATCACAGAGGATCGCTTGGTTGGATCTATTGATGTTGCAAGTTCCTTAAGTTCAGGTGAACAAGTTTTTCAGCCTGGAGTTTTAGCCGAGGCACATAGAGGTGTTTTATATATTGACGATATAAACTTATTAGATGATGGGATAGTTAATTTAGTTCTTGAAGCTACTGGAAGGGAACAAAATTATGTTGAAAGAGATGGTCTAAGTCTTTCTCATCCATGTAAATCACTCCTAATTGCTACTTATAATCCTGAAGAAGGGACCTTAAGAGATCATGTCTTAGACAGATTTGCAATAGTACTTTCTGCTAATCAATCAATTGATAATAATCAAAGAGTTGAAATTACTAAATCTGTTTTGATGCATGCTGAGGATAATCTTAAGTTTTCAGAAAAATGGTCTGAAGAAACGGAAAATTTATCAACACAATTAATTTTAGCTAGGCAATGGCTGCCAGATGTGACCATAAGTGAAGAGCAAATAAGTTATTTGGTAAATGAGGCGCTTAGAGGAGGTATCGAAGGTCATAGATCAGAGTTATTTGCAGTTAAGGTAGCAAAAGCTAATGCTGCATTAAGAGGAAGTGATTCTGTAAATAGTGAAGATCTTAAAGTAGCGGTGAGGCTAGTAATTATTCCAAGATCGCAACAGTTGCCTCCAGAGGATGATCAAATGGAGCCTCCACCTCCTGAAGACCAAACTCCTCCTCCTCCTCCTCCTCAGAATCAGGAGGATTCTAATAATGAACAATCTGATTCAAATGAAGATAATCAGGAAGAGGAATCAGAGGGAGATGAAGAATCTACACCTGATATTCCTGAAGAATTTATCCTAGATCCTGAAGCATGTGCAGTAGATCCTGACTTATTGCTTTTCTCCTCTGCAAAATCTAAGGCATCAAATAGTGGAAATAGGTCAGTAATATTAAGTCAATCTAGGGGTAGATATGTTAGGCCCATCATTCCTAGAGGTAAATTAAATCGAATAGCAGTTGATGCAACTTTGAGGGCTGCCGCTCCTTATCAAAAATCGAGAAGGCAAAAAAATCCTAGTAAAAAGATTATTGTCGAGGAAAGTGACTTTAGAGCAAAATTGCTACAAAAGAAAGCGGGAGCACTAGTTATTTTTCTTGTCGACGCAAGCGGATCAATGGCATTGAATAGGATGCAGAGTGCCAAAGGAGCCGTTATAAGGCTTTTAACGGAAGCTTACGAGAACAGAGATGAAGTATCATTAATACCGTTTCGAGGTAATCAAGCAGAAGTTCTTTTGCCTCCAACCAGATCAATTACTGCTGCGAAACGACGTCTAGAAACAATGCCTTGTGGGGGAGGTTCTCCTTTGGCCCATGGTCTAACGCAAGCAGCTAGAGTTGCTAAAAATGCAATAGCAACAGGTGATATTGGTCAAGCAATAGTCGTCGGGATAACTGATGGCAGGGGTAATGTTCCTTTAGGAGTCTCCTTGGGTCAATCTGAAGATGAAGATAGCGAAGCTATTAATTTAAAAGAAGAGGTTTTAAATGTTGCATCTAATTATCCCAGCCTAGGGATTAAACTCTTAGTAATAGATACTGAGCGTAAGTTTATTGCAAGCGGCTTCGGTAAGGAATTAGCGGATGTAGCTCAAGGTAAATATGTTCAATTGCCAAAGGCTACTGATCAGGCTATTGCTGCAATGGCCCTAAATGCAATTAATGAAATTTAAACATACCTATGGATAAACTTCATTTAGAAATTTAGAAAGTCCAATTACTAAATCTCTTAAAGAACTTGTAAGTTCCTTATCTTTGATTAATAATTGAAAGTCATCAGCCATAAGATCTAATTTTTCAAAAATTGAGCGAGAGGATTCTAAAGTTAATTTAATGTCTTGAAGAGTTTCTTCGTCATTCATAGTTGCTAGCAATTTATTAAGATGTCCAGCTGCTATCGTAAGTTCATTTAACAGAGGCTCGACCCTGTTAATTTCTTTTTTTGATAAGTAAATTAATTCATCAAGATTCACTTGAGTTTTATCAAATTGTTCAATTGAATTAATAATATTTTCAACTAAATTCTCCTGATTAGAGTCTTTTAAAAGTTGGTTTATCCTATTTGTAATATTAGATAAACTTGATAATTGCTTGCCTGTAATTGTATCTCCTTCGCATACTATTAAGTTTTTATTACATGCTTTTGAAGTAGCTTGTTCTATATTTTTTGGTAAATTTTCTTCACTTGTCTCTAGAGCGACTTGCACATCTCCTCCTAAAAATGAATTTGTTACTACTTTGGCAAAAGCTGGTTTGGCAAGAATAATTTCAGGATTATTAATAACTATTTTTGCTTTAATAGACTTATTAGTGAAAATTAAATCTTCAATAGATCCTACAATAATGCCCCTGTATGTAACTGGAGATTTCTTTGATAGTCCACTTGCATTGCTGAAATTTGCAAAAAAGGACCAATCTTTAGACGATAATTTAATTCCTCTTAACCAAAAAGAAAAGGAAGCAAAGATAATTAGCCCACCTACTAAGGAAAAACCAACAATTGAATCTCTAAGACTTCTACGCATAACAATTAAATCTCTTTTGGTTGCATAGGGCCTTTAAGTTTACCTTTCCTAAATTGATAAACGTAAGGATCGTTACTTTTTTTGAAATCATCAACTGAACCTTCCCAGCGAAATTGTCCACCATATAACATTAATACTTTTGTAGATGTTCTCTCTATAGTACTAAGAACATGGCTCACAACAATAGATGACCCTTTTACTTTCTCGTTGGTTTTATTTATTAAATCCTCAATTCTTGTTGATGCTATTGGATCAAGACCAGCAGTCGGTTCATCAAACAAAAGTAAGGGTTTATTCTCTATTTTCTCTTTAGGCTCACTTATTAAGGCTCTTGCAAAACTAACCCTTTTTTGCATACCTCCACTAAGCTCATTAGGAAGTTTTTGGGCAACATCAAATAAACCGACTTCTTCTAAGCATTCATTTACAATAGCTTTTATGTACTTTTTAGGAATGTTTTTATTTCTATTCAAAATAAAACCTACATTTTCCTCTATAGTCAATGATCCAAGCAAAGCCGGGTTTTGAAAAACCAACCTTACATCAGGGGGGTTATTTTGATCTAACCTTAAATAATTTTGTTCTTCGCCGAATATTTTTAAAATGCCACTTGTTGGTAATATCAGTCCAGCTATAATTTTCAAAATTGTTGATTTGCCAGTACCAGATGGTCCTACAATTGCTAATTTCTCTCCAGAATTAACTAATAAATTTATTCCTTTAATTACATTCAGGTACCCCCTGACCATAGTAAGATCTTTGACTTCAATAGCTGGAACAGATTTTTTCAAAATAAAAAAAATTTTAAAATAAAATTAACATACTTTATTTATTGCCTTTATTGAAGAATAAGGAAAGTATCATTTTATTTGATTTATAGTTTAATTATAAATTAATCTATAGATATATCCTGAGGATTGATGAAAATAAAGGGAAAGAGAAAAAAGAAAAGACTTAGAAGGACTATTTCGGTAATAAAAAAATCAAATTTAGGAATATTGAATCGTTTGTTGAGGATTTTAAGCTGGTTATTACCTGGTCTTGTTATTAAAAGATGGATGATCACTTCTGGGATCGGCGTAATAACATCTCTTCTTGGTATAGCAATATGGACAAACCTAAGGCCTCTTTATTGGCTAATTGAGATCTTTTTTGGAGTAATGAATACTATTACAAGAATAATACCAGTCTCTTTGCTTGGACCTACAGTTTTACTTGTAGGAATTCTTTTAATTGGAGTAGGTCAAAATAGAAGTATAAACTCTATCCAAAAGGCATTAGTTCCTCAAAAAGATACATTTTTAGTTGATGCACTTAGAGTGAAGAGTAAATTAAGTAAAGGGCCTAATATAGTCGCTATTGGAGGAGGGACAGGTTTGTCTACTCTTTTAAAAGGATTAAAAAACTATAGTAGTAATATTTCAGCAATCGTTACCGTTACTGATGATGGAGGTAGTAGCGGAGTTCTCAGAAAGCAATTGGGTGTACAACCTCCTGGTGACATAAGAAATTGTCTAGCTGCTTTATCTAATGAAGAACCAATGCTTACTAGATTATTTCAATATAGATTTTCTCGTGGCGATGGTCTTGAGGGCCATACTTTCGGTAATCTTTTTTTATCAGCTTTAACAACAATAACTGGTAGCTTAGAAAGAGCAGTGCAAGCTTCTAGTAAAGTTTTATCAGTGCAAGGTCAGGTTATTCCCTCTACAGGAATAGATGTTATGTTGTGGGCAGAACTAGTAAGTGGTGAAAAAATATTTGGAGAAAGTCTAATAAGCAAATCAATACAACCAATAAATAGAATTGGATGTATACCAGAAAACCCACCTGCTTTACCGGCAGCTCTAGAAGCAATTAGAGAAGCAGATTTAATTGTTTTAGGGCCAGGTAGTCTTTTTACTTCTTTATTACCAAACTTACTCGTGCCAGAAATTGTTGAGGCATTATTAAAAAATAAATCACCAAAAATTTACATCAGCAATCTAATGACTCAACCTGGAGAAACTGATGGGCTTGATGTCTTCCAGCATATTAAATCTATAGAAAGGCAATTGTTCAATTTTGGAGTAAATACAAGAATTTTTAATTCAATATTGTCTCAAGGGGAGTTTGAAAGATCTTCTTTAATTGATTATTATCGCTCTAGAGGAGCAGAACCTGTTATTTGTAATAAGGGGAGATTAATTTCTGATGGATATGATGTTTTACAAGCACCCTTATATTCAAAAAAAATTACTCCAACTCTACGACATGATTCTCGAAGATTAGCAAGGGCAGTTATTGCAATGTATAGAAAACTAAAGAAAAATTCTTAATAGGCGTCTTGTAACTCATAAAAGTCAGGTTGAATATAATCTTTACGCAGAGGCCAACCTCTCCAGTCTTCGGGCATCAATAATCTTTTAGGACAAGGATGATCCATATAATTAATACCAAACATGTCATAAGTTTCTCTTTCTTGCCAATCACTACCTTTGAAAATAGAGTATAAACTAGGAATTGATAGATCAGAATCTCTTTTTAAAAATACTTTTACTCTTATTTCTTTAATTTTAAATTTTTCACTAATATCGTCTAATGATATTAAATGATAAAAACTTACCAGACGTTTGCCTGGGCCTTCATCATAGCCTCCCTGACATTGTAGATAGTTAAATCCATAGGATTTTAGTCTTGAAATAATACTATAAAGATCTTCAGGTTCAACACCAATTATCTCTACACCGATATGGTCTTCTCCTAGTGATTCGTTATTAAGATTTTCAGAAGAAAGCCTTTTACTCACTTCTCCTCTTTGATCTAGTAATTCATCTTTTGATTTATCTATATTTTTTTCCATTCTTAAGTATCTTGTTGATTTAAAACTGTTTCATTATTCTCTTCATTGATCGTATCAATAACTTGTTTGTTTTTTGATGAATCAAGAGTTTTTTCCGTCTGTTTTTTAAGGTACTCTCCAGTATTCTCTGAAAATACTAAATTCATATTATGCTCGATTGTGAAATATCTATGAGTCTGTTCAGATTTATTTCGTTCAAAAACACTTTCATTACTAACTTTTTTCCTTAACTTTATAACAGCGTCAAATATTGCTTCAGGTCTAGGAGGACATCCAGGGAGATATAAATCAACTGGTATTAACTTATCCACTCCTCTAACTGCAGTTGTTGAGTCAGAACTAAACATACCTCCAGTTATTGTGCAAGCACCCATTGCTATAACATATTTTGGTTCAGGCATTTGTTCGTAAAGCCTAACTAAAGCAGGCGCCATCTTCATAGTTACTGTACCAGCGACTATTAATAAATCAGCTTGTCTAGGCGAACTACGAGGAACTAAGCCGAATCTATCAAAATCAAATCTTGACCCAATAAGAGCTGCAAATTCAATAAAGCAGCATGCAGTTCCATATAGTAATGGCCAAAGACTACTTAATCTGGCCCAGT
>CACOIM010000002.1 GCA_902627325.1 uncultured Prochlorococcus sp.
AGTGATTTGATACTCATCATTCAACAAGATATTAATGATTTTATATTTTTCCGTCGAAAATAGTTCAGACCAGTTTTTATTATTATCTACACCCAATTTATTTAAGAGATAAACCCATAATCTTTTAGTCAATGAGGGAATTGGCCTTAAATTACAAAGATTAGATGTCCCATTTGTCTCTCTTAATTTACTCATCCTATTATTTAATTCAGAATGGTCTAAATTTGTCCATCTAATGCGTAATTTAAAATTATATTTTTTTTCATAAAGATCTCTTGCTGCTTCAGAGGATAGTCTCAAGATACTTGGCCCGCTAAACCCCCAATGTGTAATTAGCAAATCGCCCCGACTCTTGAAGTATTTGTTATTCATATAAATTTCTAAATGTACATTTCTTACTGATACGCCTTTACATTCCTTCAGTTTTTCATCCCTACAAGAAAATGAAAAAAGTGATGGAACTGGTTTAATAATTTTATGTCCAAGTGATTCAGCTAATCTAAATCCACTAGGATGCCCCCCTGTAGAAATTAATAAATTTTTAGTAAATAAGAACTCATCTTTAGATATAAATACTTTAAATAGGCCATTGCTATTCACTCTTTCTATTTTTTTGACAAATTTTTTTAAAGAAATTTTTATTCCCATATTTTCGGCTCTATGTTGAAGGCAATTCACAATATCTAAAGATGAATCTGATATGGGGAAGACTCTGAGATCATCCTCTATTTTTAATTTCACACCTTTCTCTTGAAACCATTCGAATACATCTCCACTTGAAAAACGACTAAAAGACTCTATTAGTTTTCTTCTGCCTCGAGGATAATTATCAATAAATTCACTTGGGACCCAGGAAGCATTTGTAACGTTACATCTACCGCCTCCGCTAATCCTAACTTTTTCCAACAATTTAGTAGATGATTCAAGTATGATAATATTTTTAACGCTATTTTCTGCTGCAGTTACTGCAGACATGAAACCTGAAGCTCCTCCTCCAACAACTATTAACTCAAAAACTTTCAAAGTAAGTATTAACATTTAATATCAAGATAAATATTAGCAATTAGAAGGATTCTTGATAAGAGATAAATTTAATTCATTTCTATAAAATTGTTTTTTTTGTAATTTAATTAAATACCCAATAATACTTTTTTTGCATTAACTTATTGTGATGACAAAACTATTCTCTTACGTCAAATATTCTGAAGCAAGCTTTCAAATGAGCAATGAATATATTGCCTTACTCATTATCACAACAAGTATCTGGATTTTATTATGGCTAGGTTATAGAAAAAATAAAATTAATGATGAGAACAAGATGAAAGAGAAACAAGCTCGAATTAAGGCAAAAACTGAAAGAAGAATAAAATTAGAAAGTTTATATCCAAGTAAAAATAAATAATAAAAAAATTTTAAATAATTTATTAGTTCATGAAATATTGTTTTTTTGCAAAAAGTCAAGAAACTCTTTAAAAATGGATTCTTTATCTTTAAGTATTATTTTAAGAAGTTATCTTATGCACAAAAAACTTTGATGCATTATTTTATTAATTGTCTAAGATAAATATTAAACTTAAAAAATTATTTTATAAATATTATAAAAATTAATGAAATTCAGTAACATCAAAAATTATATTCAATATCTTCCTGGTTGCATTGTAATCTTATACGTAATATTAGTTATAATTTCAAAATTTTCTAGTTAAATAATATAAAAAGTTTATTTTGATTGGTATATTTTCAGCATTTGGAGCAACCTTATCATGGACTTACGCATGTTCTATATGGAGATCGCAAACTAATCTTTACAAGCCTATTGAAATTAATTTTTTAAAAAACGTAATTGCTTTTACAATTTTCAGTCCTGTTATTATATTTTTTAACTACTCTACAAATTACAAATACTTACTGCTTTTACTTTTAAGTGGAATTATAGGCATAGGGTTAGGAGATACTTTTTATATAAAATCGCTTAATCTAATAGGAACAAGGAAAACTCTCTCTATTGAAGCCTTATCCCCTTTAATTGCTGCGATTGCAGGGACCTTATTTATTGATGAGAATTTAAACTTTAAAGCTTGGATAGGGATAGGGATAGTGACGGGAGCGCTCGCGAAAATAATTAGAAAAAAAAGTTATCTTCTCGACAAAGATTCCAAATTAGTTATAAGCAACAATTCATTAGATAAATATATATATTCATTACTCTCAGTTTTTTGCGCTGTTATCGCTGCTCTATTATCTCGTTTTGTTTTATTAGAAAGCGATCTCAGTCCGATTTTTACAACTGAGATAAGATTATTTGGATCAATTATCTTTTTGTGCTCTTTTACAAAAATGAAGTTAAAACTTTTTATTTATGATTTTGATAAAAGAGCAAAACGTAAGTTTATAATTTCTGTACTCATGGGAACGAACATTGGTATATTCCTTCAACAAATAGTATTTCAATCTCTCCCCCTAGGCATAGGATGGACATTATTAAGCACATCTCCAATTATTTCCCTTTTTTTCACTAAGAGAGAGGAAGGAATATTGACAAATGAAGTTATTTTTACGACTTCTATACTATTTATTGGAATTTCCTTAATACTTTTATAAATAACTTAAGTAATAAATACTCATGTTGCAATTAATAATATTAAATACCTTTAATTATTAAAGGGGAACCATGAGAACTCTTAAGAAAAAGTCTTTAGGCATAGTAGAAGTTTATATCGTATTTGGCAGTTGTATGCTATTAGGTTATGTAAGTTATTTAGCCATAATTAATAAGTTTATTTTTTAAATCTTTTGACTACTTTTAATTAAACGTCCACCATCTTGATCATCATCATCGTTCGAATAAAAGAATATGAGATAAATACCCAAAGAAGCCATACATATTGCTATTGATATTGAAGAAAGCTCATCCATAATTGCCTTTTTTGATAAATTTGAACTTATGTAAATTTAATGGTTTTTAAAATTTAATGAGAATCAAATCAATTAATTAATAAAAATTAATTCCATTCCCAAATAAAGTCTTTCTCAATTTTTAAAATCTTAGCAAGCTCACAATTTTTGCAAACTATTATTTGGAAAATTTATCAAACGAGCCTATAGAGAAGAGTAGCCTAATAAAATTTCGTGGGTATTTTAAAAAAGAGGTATTCCCAGTTCTTGAATTAAATGTAACTTTAAAATATTGAATAATATATGTACCATATCCAGCTTGAGTTAATAGTAAATTTAATAGCTTTATATTTGTGTTAACACTATTCAGATAATTTAAGTAAACTCATAATGCAGAAGCAATAAGAAACTAAGATATTAAAATAATTGATAAATTATTATTTCTTATTTTGATAGAATTCTTTTAAAAGTAATAATTTGCCATGTCTTTTACTGACGATGAATATTTTGAAGTTATTCAAAAAAACACACAAGTTAAAGAGGCCTTTAATTCAATAAAAGAAATTTGTAATAGTTTACATGTAATGACAGGCTGTCCCGAGGATGATATTGATTATTTTTTAAAATTTATAGTTGGTAAATGGAAAAAATAATTATTCTTTTTCCATTTTTGCAGCATCCCAATCTTTTTTAGGCCCAGTATTAATACTAGATTCGCCATTAGCTGCTTTTACAAAGAAAATGAAACCGACTAAACCTCCAATACCAAAAATAGCTGCAAGGGGTTCAAATGAGAAAGAAAATGTAGAGAATAATGAGAACATAAAATTAATAAAACCAGAATAAATAATAGTTTTTGATCCTAAATTTCACAATTATTGTAAAGTAACATAAGTCACACTTATAGCGTTCATTATGTCTAATCGAAAAATTCGCAACTCTTATAATTATTGTCAAATTTTCTTACATAATAAAAAAATCAACTTAATTTCTATTTGAGTTTGAGCGAATTAAAATTTTAAAAATTGCCGAAAATGTAAATATAGCAACTTATGTTCATGTGATTTAATTTTTGAAGAAAAGTTCTCAATTGAATGAATATTCGATTCTCAAATCTTGCACTATCCACAAATGCAACGAATTTAAACTATTATCAATCTATGGAAAATTTTTTTGATAGTACTAACTCTATATCCCCATTAGTAGCGATTCTTTGGTGTTTTTATCCAATAGGCATACTTGTTTTAGCTGAAATTTTGTTAGGTGGAGGAATTGATGATGATAATGACGATCAAGATGGAGGTATGTTAATTCCAGCATATGCCTCTTCTCAGAATTAAAATTTTTAATTTTAAAATAAGTTTACTTAAGTAGCTATAAATGTTTTAACTCAATGTATAAGTTTTTCTTGAAAATTTTTTATTTACACAATATATATATAAATGTAGAAATTGGGAAATCTACAACTCACGAAATTTAATTTTGTGATTTTAATGAGAATATCCCTTTAAACCTCCTTTACTTGGCATAGATAAAGGGGGTTTCTAAAATTTTTAAATAGCTAATCATAATATTAATTTCCAAAAAAGACTTAGATTTGTATAAATTTTGCTTGTCATAAAATTAAAAGCAGAGATATAAATAACAGAGTAGATGCTGGGAAATCTACTCGCCGTCAGCTTTGATAACTACGGTTTTTTCTAGAACCTCCCATACCTCATTCCACCTCTTACTAAATAAGAATTAAGGAGTGAGGTTTAAATATTTTTTAATGTACAAACAAATAAATATGATGATTTAAATAATCTATTTATTTGTAGCTTTTTTACTTTTCCACACACGAAAAACTGTTTATAAAATAATTGTGGGTCTTGGGCAAATCTGCAACCGATATTACGGTCTTTGATAACCTGCCTTAAACATATAATCCTAACTACTTTTTTGTTATTTTAGTAGTTAGGATTATTTATTACCAATTATTAAATAAAGTATTCATTGATAATTTTTTGTTCAAATAAAAGAAGAATAATATTAAAATATACAAAACAAAGATAAAAATGACTGACGATCTGAAAAAATCTTCTGATGTTGAAAATATTTATAAGATCATAGAATCTGGTTTTCAAGAGAATCAATCTATTAAGCAGTATGCCTTACCAAATGCCCGACAATGGTTAGGTGCCAGATTTTTTGCTCTTTGGGTTATTCCAATCTATTTATTAAAGAAGCTTAATAAAATTGCAAACTCTTCAGTCTTTGTTAGACCTTATACTCCTTCAAATAATGGCCCATCATATAAGCAACCTGAAACATTATTTACCTCATTAAAATTAGTTTTTCAAGGAAAAGATCAACTAAGATTCTTTGATCATAGGTTTATTGGAATTTGGGTTTTACCTTTTGCCGCAACAGGAATATTTATGGAAATACTATTTGTTGCACCCTTTAATAATACAGTGCCTTTCGGATAGTTCCTAAGTATATCAACTTAATTTGCTTGAATTTATTTAATCATTAAATAGTTAGAACAATAATATTTCCACAAAAGTTTAAGAGAAAGTCGGTTTAATAAGTTTTTAATCCAACATTAATTAAAAAAATCAATTAGAGTAATTTAATGAAATTAAAATAGAATCTTCTCTTTTATGGCTTAAGCATTAGAAATATTAATGATGCATTTAAATTCAATCCTTTATCTTTCTTCAATAGCTTTATTTATTTATATATTAGCCCTATTCTGGAGAGATATTCCTAACCAAAAAAAGTAGAAATTTATATCATATTTTTCACTAGTTAAAAAAACTTTAGCTATACCATAAACTACGATGACCTTTATAAGGTTTATCTCTGTAAGAATGAGTACCAATATCAGGAGGCAATGAATTATTCATAGGATGAATAAAAGCCAAAGCCATACCTTCAAAAAGATTAGAAAGCCATTTCCTGAAAGAATTCATAATGTACTCCTTATTTGTATAAATTTTGATCCCAATTAAGTAAAAAGTAAATCAGTGTAAATTCTTATTTATTGTTTTAATTAGGAATTTTGTTAATAATTATATTAAGAACATAAGATACTCTCGAATGCAAAACAAAAATTCAAATAATCCTGATTATGATTCTTCTAATAAGGTAAAAAAAGAGAATAAAAGTATCACTTGCAAAGATGGTTATTGTTTTATTCCTAATTTAGAAGGAAACGAAACTATCAATAATGAAAATATAAATATTTTTGATCCTATATAGATAAATTATGAATTAAAAGTTCCTACTAAGATTTATCACTCAAGGTGTGTCCATCAAATACTATCAAATTATAAATAAAGGTTTTAATAAGATTAGAATTGGGTTAAGAAAGATAGTGACTGATCATTTTTATAATCCAAAAATACAACTTCAATAATTATGGTTAAAAACAGACGAAATTTACCCCTCAAGAACTAATTGAGAATTTACCTAAAGTTCCATAAACTTGATCATTTTATAATGTTCTTTATTATAAATATCAGATTAAAAGATATAGTTAGTTTAGAACTGTCTTAAACCACTATCATTTTTATTATAAGGTTTGTTTTTAATCAAACTTTTATATACTCGCCTAATGCATCAAGATCCCTTCTGTAATGAACTGATATTTTGCCAGAGTCATTTTTTTTGAAGTTATCTCTATTTAGAAATTTATATAGATAAAATTTCAGATTAATAATAAATTTCATCGTTTAGAATTTCTAATTAATCTAATAAAAACAAAACAAATTAGTTATATCCATATTTCCATTTACCGTACAAAAAGGTACCTTAAACCGAACAATATAAAAAAATTAATAATTATTTTACTTTAATTATTATTTTTTATTTTTTTTAAAGTCTACAAATCTAACTTTTTTGCGGAAATTTATTTGATCTTTAATCATTTTAAAGACATGAAACTCTGATTCCGTTAGTTTTTGCATTTGATCCAAAGCATCTAAATCCTCGTTATCAAGAGCCTCAAGAAATTTCACTAACTCTCCTTTATTCAAATCCAGGAAATTCTCAGCTACTTCTTTTGGATTAATCCCATCTTCATATTGAACAAAAGCCTCATAATTATTCCATTTATTATTTAGCCAGTTGAACCATTCAAAAATATCCTTTGAATTCCCATTAGCGACTCCGTTCATATTTCAGTTAAATAAGTTTCTAATATTAATAATTAATGAATATTTATATTTTGGCACCTGTAAAATTACTCAAAGATTAATATCTAAAGAAATTTATGATTTATGATTTTTAAAGAAATCAAAAATTAATTTTGAACATAAAATTATTAAATATATATTTTGATTAAATTAGCATTGTGGATAATATTAAAATTTTATCTAGACTTTCAATAATCGCCAAGTATCAATTATCGATATCATTTGCCCATTCTTTATGTTTTTTCTCAATATCTACTATTAGCTTCCTTTGATAGTTTAATTTATCACAATTTTCATTAAAATCTTTTTTTGAAATTGCTACATTTTTTGAAAAAAATTTTACTTTTGGGTCCATTAATTATTTTTATGAATGTAATTATTCTTATATCTATAAATTCAATCAAGTACTCACTTTATAATATTTTATTTAGATTTGGACATGTTTAAATTAGATTAAGGATGAAATTAATAAAAAAATTTGCAGTTATTTATTTTTAATTAAAAACCAAGTATTTTTTAAAAATTTTTAGTTGATATAAAAATGTTTAAAGTTTTATAATTCACTTACTTGATAAAAATTTAATTCTTTAAGATATTTATTTTGAAATTCACAAGTCAATCAATGCTTATAAATCGATTAATTAAAAAAATTATTTCTCCATGGTATTTTATTCCTTTGATTGATCGATGGCTAATAGGCCAAATTTTACCGCCAATGTGTTTCGCCATATCTGCTTTTACCGTAATTTCATTATCAGTTGGTGTAATGTTCGATCTTATTAGAAAGATTGTAGAATTTGGTCTCCCATTATTTCTAGCATTAAAAGTATTGGTATATAGCCTACCAAGTTTTCTCGTATTATCATTCCCAATGTCTGTTCTACTATCAACCCTATTAGCATATGGGAAATTATCCTCAAATTCTGAGTTAACTGCATTACGTTCATTAGGGATTAAGATGTCAAGAATTGTGACTCCTGCCATCGTAATTTCAATATTGATGACAGGATTAACCTTTTACTTCAATGATAGTTTGGTACCTAAATGTAATAAGTTGGCTGAAAGCACTTTAAGATCTGGATTAGGAACTGCATTTACTAGTGAAGTTGGTAAAGATAATATAATGTTTTCAAGATATGGATCAAGAATAAACACAGACACAAATAAGCCCACAAAAATAAATACTTATCTAACTCACATTTTTTATGCCTCTTGGTTTTCAAATAACAAAATGAATGGTGTTACTGTACTTGATTTTTCAAGAGTAGGTATTCAGCAGATCTTAAAAGCCAAAAGCGCTTCTTTTGATAAAAATGATTCCATTTGGACATTTATGGATGGGAATATAGTATCTATTGACCCCAAAGGGAGTACTACAACAATCAATTTTGAGAAATATAATTATCCCTTTTCTGAGGGGCCCATGGAATTAGCTCAAATTCCTAAAGATGCAAATGACATGAATTTCAACCAAGCTTTAAAGGCAGAAAAAATATATAAAGAGACTGGGAATCTTAAAGAAACTCGAAGGATACAAGTAAGGATTCAAGAAAAGTTTACATTACCATTTGCATGTATTGTTTTTGGGTTAATTGGTAGTAGTTTAGGATCAAAATCAAATCTTAGATCTTCTAGAAGCCAAGGATTTGGATTAAGCGTTATTCTTATCCTTATTTATTATGTGATGTCATTTGTGTTTAGTTCTTTAGGTGTCAAAGGTCTTATTACTCCAATAATTGCAACTTGGCTCCCAGTATTAATTTCTTTGGTAGGCGGATGTTATTTTTTAAAGAAAGCAAGCGTATAATCTTTAAAATATTATTTATTACTAATAATTTTAAAAAAATGGTTAGTTTTTTTGAGTACAAAGAAAATAAATTATTCTTTTTGAGTACCAAAATTTATTACACATAAAACATTACACAAGTAATTATAATTTTTTATTAAATGAGATATTAAAGATAACTTAAAGAAAAATTTAAATCTTAACTATACAAAAAGTTAATGAGGAAATAAAACCTTTAAATTTATTTTTGCAAAATCACAATTCCTCTTGGTTATATTTTAAAGTAAATGATTTTATCAAAAAAGATTTAAATTTTTTATATTATTAGAATCTCGTTTAAATTCAGTGGAACAGACTCTTACAAGTGAATGGGGAATATTAGTAATAATTCTTTTAAGACTATTAAGTATTATTATACCGATACTTCCTGGGACATATTGTTTATTAATCTCTGGATATTTATTTGGTTTAGTTAATGGATTAATAATTAGTTGTACAGCTGATTTAATAGCATGTTCCTTAAGTTTTTCTATATCAAGATTTTATGGAAGAAAATTAATTCAAAAAATTATTCCAAAAAAATTACTAAATAAATTTGAATTACTGTCAAAAAATTACCTAGAAAGAAATTTTTTCTTGCTTACCGGTTGTCTTATGACAGGTTGGTTTGATTTTGTTAGTTATGGCGTTGGCCTTACAAAATTAAAATGGAAAACATTTTTTAGTGCGTTATTTTTGAGTGTTTTGCTTTCTGATTTACCTTTTGTAGCAACAGGTAGCGGCATAAGAGAATTAAAAGATCAAAATATTACAATAAAGCAGATAATTGATGGAGAACTTCCCTCTCTTGACCAAAAGTTCTTAATAGTTTTTATTTTTAGTGCGTTAATTATTTTTTCTATAGGAATTTTTAGTTCATTTTTGAATAAAAAAATAATCAAAAAATAATAAATTTATAAACTTATTATCGTTTTTCATTTGATTGATTTTTAACAAAAATGTAAAATTGATTTATTTAATAATTCAAATATGATTGGAAGATCATTAGCAATTCTCCTAGTTGTAGGAATTATAATTTACTATGGCTTAGTCATAACAGGTTCCAATCCCTTATGAATGGTATAAATTATTAATCATTAATATTGATCGTCCAACGAAAACCATTATTTCTATTTTTTTCTCTATAACAGATACCAATAAGATCTCCGTTTATTCTTCTTAAAGAGCACTCTAATCCATCTTGAGTTTTATAAAAACTTGACGAATTGGAACAAATCTCTTTAGCATCATTCCCTAGTTTTTCTAAAATCAATTGCCATACATCATCTAAGTGGGCATTTTTACTAACATCAAAATGCATTTAAGATAAGTAACTAATAATACTTTACTTTAAAAGATAAAGTTTTTACTTTAAATATTATTCACTAGCTTGATTAAGTTTTTCAGTATCTTTTTTTCTAGGGGTAGGTTTCAAACCAAAATCATTCCTACCTGTGAAAAAGAATACAACTACTAAAGAAAAAAAGCCTAAGATTGCAACGGTATGCATGATTTTAATATTAATTAGCTTACACATTAAAAACCTAAGCTCTTATAGTCAAGGTAAAACATCACTAACTTAATAGCAGAAAATACATAATACACTTATAAAATTTACCAATTAAGAAATATCAGACAATTTGATATGTAAAAATAGCTGCACATAAAAGTCTTTTAAACAATTTCCGAAATCCAAAGATTTCAATTTATGATATTTCAAATGATGTGAGTATCTATATTAATTTATAAAATATCATGAATATTTCAAATACATTAATTGTTTACTAATTGATTAATCAACAGAAAAAGAAAAAATTTTTTTTTATTACTAATGAATTTTGTTTTTCTGACTTAAGTAATACAAGTTGGCTAAAATAACTAGAATATTTTTATTAAAATATTAAATGAATGGCTGTCTATCAAGACTATAAAGTTGAAATCAATCTAAACGAATTGATAGAAAAAAGAATACCTTGCTGCGATATCTTGCATCCTGATCATTGTTTAACAGAGAAACAGGTCGCAGAAATAGCACATGATATTCGTATGGATTTAAATCTTCATGATATTTATAAACAAGTTGATCAGCATATAATGAAATATGCAAACAACTCGGGAATTGAGAATAAAGATCATTGGATAGAAACTAAACTACCTGATTTAGATAGAGATATCAAAGATGAAGTAGGTATCGACTTTGATTAATCAGATATCTTATAGTTAATAAAAATGAAATATCAAATTTATTATTCTTAAATTTATAAATAAAATATATCTATAGTAAAAGTTTATTCTAAATCTATATTAAATAAATTTGCATTCTTTCTCCTAATTCTTGATTAAATTGAAAAATTTAAGTAAACATTGATATTCAAAAAAGTTTTTCTATTCCAATAATTGAATATATTCTATGGAGAAAGGGAACCTAGCTAATGGATTTAATAATTAAAATAAAATACGATCAATTTATATCGTCTTCTGCTGAGCTTTTGTATCTATAAATCTGTTACAGGCTTATTCTTACTTTTCAGTGAATTGTCTAAAAGTTTTTTGAGTAATTATTTTGATTGTGTCTTTAATAATATATTGCTTTGATATAAAAAATATAATTCAATGATTAAAATCTTAATTATTCTTCTGAGTACATTTTTTATTTGGTTTGGTTTTGTAAAAATATGTACAAACAATAATGAAAATTCGATTGATGTTCTTTCCAGTAAATTTCTGAAAAATTTTTCTTTAATCTTTAGTAATATAATTGATCTCATTGATTCTCTTTTTAAGAGCTTCATTCAAATATATGAACTTTTAGGTTCATCTTTGAAAAATGTAGTTGAAAGTTTGAAATCACTTACTTCTACTTTCGTAAAATTTCTAAATCTATTTAAAATTATAGGATTAACCTTTGTAAGCTTTATATCTTTAATAAAAGGACTATATCAGGAAACTAAATCAATTAATATATCTAGTACTACTGAATCAATATTGAAAAAAACAACATCTGTAAAAAACAATTTAATCAGACTCTTTAAAGAAAAAACTGATGAAGAAAATAATAATCAAATTGCCTTAAATAGACAACTTAAGTGAAAGATTTCATATATGTCCTTTTAATTAATGAAGTGCTAAAACAAAATAATTTTCAAAAGTCCCCGCTCGATCACACTTTCCTAATCAGGAAATTTGATTAATAATGAACCTAGAATTGAAAGTTTTAATATTCTTGATGTTCAAACACCTTTCACACATTTTTAACTTACTCCTAAAGGACTAACATGACAGAACCTAACTACTGGCTTATGAAAAGCGAGCCAGATGCATATAGTATTGAAACTTTAGAAAAAGAAAAAGAAACAATTTGGGATGGCATAAGGAATTATCAAGCACGAAACTTTATGAGAAGAATGGAAATAGGAGATCAAGCATTTTTCTATCATTCAAATTGTAAACCACCTGGAATAGTTGGATTAATGGAAATCACAAGTAAAAATATAATAGATCCAACTCAATTTGATGAGAATTCAAAATATTATGATTCGAAATCTGATAAATCAAACCCTAGATGGGATTGCGTAAAAGTACAATTTTTATTTAAGTCAAAAAAAATTATTTCTTTGCAAGAATTAAGATCATTATTTAATGAAGATGAACTACTTGTAGTAAAAAAGGGAAATAGATTATCGATACTTCCTGTAATCAAGAAATCTGCTCATTTGCTTATTAATAGGCTTAAATGATATTTTTCATTTTTTGCTTTGAAAACATATTTCCAATATAAAGTCTTGTTAAATTTCTATTATGGAATCCATTCTGCATTAAAAAACCTGCAATAGCTGCTTGGATGATTCTATACTGATCCCAATTTGGATGCTTATCGATGAAATCTTTCATTGCTTGTTGAAGATTCTCATGTAATTCGCACTTAAAACTTATAATTTCTTTCTGAGTTGTTAAAAGATCATCATTGAACTCCAAATTGATTTCCTGCATAATTTAATTCAAAAAACTTATTTAAATATTAGTTTTCATCAAAAATTTAAATAAGTCAATTTCACATTATTTTGTAGTCTCATTTTGTATTAAATTAAGATTATTGTTATAAAAGGGTTTTAAAGATTTTTAAAAGTTTTATTAAAAGTTTTATCAAATTTAAAGTTTTTATAAATTATTTTATCTTTTCCACAATGTCTAATAATTAATTAAAGTTTTACATAAAAACTGTGGAAAAGTTGTTAAATAAGAAATTAAAAAAGGGGAATCAAAAAATAAAACTTCCAATTTTATTAATTGTTTAATGCATGGATTCCCACATCTTTCTCATTTCAAAAAATAAATCTTTAGCAATTGATGAAGGCCAATACATTTCAAAGGATCGAGTTTGTTCATTGCTTTCAAAAATAATTCTTAAACTCCAATTATTTTTTGTACCTTCAAGTTCTGCATACCAAGCTAATCTTTCAATTTCTAAAGATATTAATTCTTCATCCATAAATTGGTTTTCTAAAGTCAAATATTGATCTAATAATGTATCTAATAATTTGAACAATGAAGCAAACTCATGGTCTTGTAATTCTATTGACCATTTATTAACACCTATTAAAAAAGAATATTTACCCTTATCTGGATTTCTAATTAATCTCCAATTATCTTCCTCCTTAAATGACACTAACCAGGAAGTAAGTCTGGTTGGTCTTGCTCATCACTTAACTCGATAATGGATCTTTGTACAGGCTTAATTGTTGACTCATCTAACAATCCATCAAAGTCATCAAACCTTCTTTGTTTAGCTCTAAAAGCAATTTTTACAGTTGTTAAATATCTATTTTTAGATTGCCTTATTAAACTTTCACCTCTTTTTGCAAGATCATTTGAATCGATGCCAGAATTATTGGATATATTCATAAGTTTTTATTTTAATTATACTATAAAGTTAGTGAGATTCCTCTCTACTTTAAAATTTCAATTTAATTAATTTATTGAAGTAAAGATTTCTTTATGTCTGAAAAAATAATTGGAACACTTTCTATAGATTTAGGTAATACGAATACAGTTTTGGCTTTTCAAGGAGAGAAAAATTCAACTCCAATACTTCTAGAGATTCCTTCAATAGCTAAATCTCCTGGCATTGTACCAACTGCTATTTGGTTTGAAGAAGAGAAAGGTGGAAAAGCAATTATTGGAACAGAAGCCTTAAAGATGATTAATCAAAATAATCAAGAAAAATATTTTTATTCAAACTTTAAACGACTAATTGGTAATCCAGATGAAAAGTACCCAGAAAAATATTTAAGTCCAGAAGATGCTGGAGAAAAATTTTTTAAAAGGTTATGGGATTATATTCCAAAAATATTTCTGATTAAAAGATTAGTCTTAACAGCTCCTATCGATACTTATAAAGGATATCGGAGATGGCTAGTAAATATTTGCGATAATTTACCAATTAAAGAAATAGCATTGGTTGATGAGCCAACTGCTGCAGCTATTGGAATAAATGTACCTTTTGGATCAAAAATAATGATTATTGATATCGGAGGAAGCACTATCGATTTAAATATTGTTCGGATTGAGGGGGGTGAGGGTAGATCAGCGCCAATTGCAGAATTACTAAAATTTAATAGTAGAGATGTAAGTGAAATTTCAAAGCAAACTCTTAGATGTGCAGAAATAATTAGTAAATCTGCATGTAAATTCGGAGGCAAAGATATTGATAGATGGATTGTAGAATATTTCTTACCTCAGAATAAAGATAATAGAAATTTATCTATAGCAGAACAAATAAAATGTAACTTAAGCTCAGAGAATATTAAGCCTGATCAACAATATATTGCATCATTTTTTGTGAATAATGATGAAAAGAAAGAATTTATAATAAGCAAGAGAATATTTGAAGAAATATTAATTTCAAATAATCTAATAAAGCTTCTAAGTTCTCTTTTAGTAAGTTTGCTAAACGAAGCAAGAGGGAAAGATTGCAATATAAATGATCTTTGGTCTGTAATTTTGGTTGGTGGTGGTACTCAAATTCCATTAATTAGAAACTGGATTAGTTATAAGCTGCCAAAAGTGACTATAAATTATCCACCTCCAATAGAATCGATTTCTTTAGGAGCATTATCTTTAACTCCAGGAGTCCAAATAAAGGATATATTATCAAAAGGTCTTTTAATAAGACTTTTTAATAAACGAGAAAATAAACATTTCTGGCATCCCATTTTTTATAAAGGTCAAACATGGCCAACTGAGAAACCCTTTGAACTTATTTTGCAACCCAGTAATGAAGACCAAGTCAAATTTGAAATCATTATTGGCGAAACTGTAGAGAATAATGATTTTGACATAATCTTTGAGAATGGTATTCCAAAGTTAGCAGAAATACAAAAAGGAGAAAATATTAAAGCTTGGAATAGAAAACCTTTGATGCTAACGATAAAGGGTCCATCAAACCTCGGCAAGGATTGTCTTAAATTAGTTTTTAGTATTGATAAAAATTCAAATCTGATTGTAGAATGTAAAGAATATTCTGATAACCAAATAGGAGTTTTTAATTTAGGATCAATTTTCTAATTAAAAAAAAATTATTTTTATATTAAATTTTTAGGGTAATCAAATATTCTTAATAATATTAATCATAAGCATTTGCATTAATTTGATTATTCATATTTAAAGTTTTTTTATTTTTTCTTTTAAAATTTTCCTTAAATTTCAGATGTATAAAATTTATTTGATCCTCTTATTAGAATTTCAAGTCTAATCATTAATTAACTTAAAATCATACATATTAAGTATTTAATTTTTTCTCTTGATTTGACATTAAATAACAATAATAAATAAAATTCTAAATTAGCAAAAGCTAACTAATATAAAAATTATTTGTATGAACTACCGTTTACAGCTAAGTTAGAGGTTGGTTCTATTTAAACCAGCAGATTAAATTAAGTATGCACAATATTAAAGAAGCTAACGTAAATAGAAAAAAAACTCCTGAGAGTCCAGTAGTGCTAGCGATTCTTGATGGATGGGGGCATAGAGAGGAAGTTAAAGATAATGCTGTCAAAAGCGCAAATACACCTATAATGGATGCCTTGTGGCATGCTTATCCTCATACTTTTATAAGTGCAAGCGGGGCTGATGTTGGGCTACCAGATGGTCAAATGGGCAATTCTGAGGTTGGTCATCTAACAATTGGCTCTGGCAGAATTATCCAGCAAGAATTAGTAAGAATTTCAAACGTTATTAAAAATAATCAACTAAATGAAGTAATTGAATTAGAAAGAATCGCAGATAATATTAAAAAAAATAATGGTACTCTTCACATTACTGGACTTTGTTCTGATGGTGGCGTTCATAGCCACATTGATCATTTATTGGGCCTAATAAAATGGGCTTCTGAAATTGGTATAAAAGATCTTGCCATTCATGTCATTACTGACGGAAGAGATACTCCTGCTCAAAGTGCCTCAAAATATTTAACCCAAATAAAGTCTTGTATTTCTAAATTCAAAGTAGGGAAAATCGCTTCTATATGTGGTAGATATTGGATAATGGATAGAAACCAACTATGGGATAGAACTGAAAAAGCTTTCTTAAATCTCACCGACCCAAACGTTAAGGTTGAGGAGATTAATATTGAAGATTTTCTTAGAAGAAACTATCAAAATAATATTACAGATGAATTTCTTGAGCCAGTAAGATTATCCAATGATTTTCTTAAAGATGGAGATAGTTTAATATGTTTCAATTTTCGCCCTGATAGAGCTAGGCAAATAGTGAAAGCATTGTCAGAGAAAAATTTTTCTGCATTTAAAAGACTACATACTCCCCAATTAAATATCCTAACCTTTACTCAATATGAAGCAAATTTAGCTGTCAATGTTGCATTTCCTCCAGAATCACTCAATAACTTTATAGGTCAAATAGTTTCAGAAAATGGTCTCAAACAATATAGAACAGCTGAAACTGAAAAATATCCACACGTAACTTATTTTTTTAATGGTGGGGTTGAAATACCATTAAAAGGGGAAGAAAGGCACTTAATCCCATCGCCAAGAGTGGCCACCTATGATTTAGCCCCAGAAATGTCTGCGAAGGAACTAACCATAAGCTGTTCCAATGCTATCAGAAGCGGCAAATATGCTTTTATAGTTATAAATTTTGCTAACCCAGATATGGTTGGCCACACAGGTAATATGGATGCTGCAGTAAAAGCTATTGAAACTGTTGATGAATGTGTAGGCAAAATTGTTAATGCAACAGGTGAAATGGGTGGAAGTATTCTTATTACCGCAGATCACGGCAATGCAGAAATGATGAAGGATGCTAATGGTGAACCATGGACAGCTCATACTACAAACCTTGTCCCTCTTATTTTTATAGAGGGTGAAAAAAGAAAAATTCCTAATCAAGGTAATGATATTTACTTAAGGGATAATGCCGGACTAGCAGATATTGCTCCAACATTATTACAATTATTAAATCTACCCATACCAAAAGAAATGACTGGAAAATCTCTGATAAAAGAAATTGAATTGAAAGACAAGCATAAAGTCTTTCAGCATGTTTAAATTAATAAAAAAATCATGAGCACTGTACTTACTTGGATTTGGGCTTTCTCAGGCTTACTTCTGATCCTTCTTGTTTTATTGCATAGTCCCAAAGGAGACGGGATGGGAGGAATTGCAGCAAGTGGTAGTTCAATGTTTACTAGTGCGAGTAGTGCAGAAGCCTCACTTAATAAAGCTACATGGACAGTTTTAATAATATTCTTATTACTTGCAATTGTTTTAAGTGCCGGTTGGATATGATTACTTTTAAAAATAAATAATAAAAAAAGGGAGTAAATCTACTCCCTTTATAAAGTTAAACTCAAATTGCTAATTAATAATCAAAATCGCCTCCCATACCTGGTGCACCAGCAGGAGAATTAGGCTCTTTCTTCTCAGGCAAATCAGCTACTATACACTCGGTTGTAAGAACCATTCCTGCTATTGAAGCTGCGTTTTGTAAGCCTGAACGAGTGACCTTTGCAGGATCAACTATTCCTGCTGATGACATATCAACATATTCACCAGTAGCTGCATTAAATCCGTCATTAAAAGGTTTAGCTTTTACATTTTCAGCAATTACAGCACCATTGGCACCAGCATTCTCTGCGATTCTCATAAGAGGAGCGGTGAGTGATGCTTCAACGATATTTGCACCTATTAATTCCTCACCAGATAGTGATTTTTCCGACCAATCTTTAAGTATTGGAGCGAGATGAGCTAATGTAGTACCCCCGCCAGGAACGATACCTTCTTCAACTGCAGCTTTGGTTGCATTGATTGCATCTTCTAAGCGAAGTTTTTTATCCTTCATTTCAGTTTCTGTCGCTGCACCAACTTTAATAACTGCAACTCCTCCAGCAAGCTTTGCTAATCTTTCTTGAAGTTTCTCTTTGTCATATGATGAATCAGTTTCATCCATTTGCTTTTTGATCTGATCACATCTTGCAGTTACTGCTTTTTCATTGCCTTCAGCGACGATAGTCGTTGTCTCTTTATTTATGGTAATTCTTCTACCAGTACCCAACATTTCTAAGGTAGCATTTTCCAACTTGAGGCCAGCATCTTCGGTAATTAATTGACCGTTCGTTAAAACAGCCATATCTTCGAGCATTGCTTTCCTTCTATCACCAAAGCCAGGAGCTTTTACCGCTGCAACATTTAATACTCCTCTAAGTCTATTAACAACTAGCGTTGCTAAAGCTTCTTTTTCAATATCTTCAGCGATAATAACTAATGGCTTACCAGTTTTAGCAATTTGTTCCAAAACTGGAACAAGATCTTGAACCAATGCAATCTTTTTATCAGTCAAAAGAATATAAGGTTCATCTAAAACTGCTTCCATCCTTTCAGTGTCTGTAGCAAAGTAGGGAGAAATGTATCCTTTATCAAAGCGCATCCCCTCTGTGACTTCGAGCTCAGTTGTCATGGATTTACCCTCCTCAAGTGAGATAACACCCTCTTTGCCAACTTTATCCATTGCGTTAGCAATCATTTGACCAACCTCTTCATCATTGCCGGCTGCAATAGTTCCGCATTGAGCAATAGCATTACTATCACTTATTGGCTTTGAATTGTCTTGTATTTTTCCAACTAAAAATTCAGTTGCTTTATCAATTCCTTTTTTCAAGGTTATTGCATTAGCACCAGCAGCAACATTTTTTAAACCTGCTTTGACCATTGCATGAGCCAGAACTGTAGCAGTAGTGGTACCATCACCTGCAGCATCATTTGTTTTTGAGGCAGCTTGTCTTATCAGAGCAACCCCAGTATTTTCTATGTGGTCTTCAAGTTCAATTTCTTTAGCAATTGTTACTCCATCATTAATAATTTGCGGAGCACCAAACTTTTTTTCTAAGACAACATTTCTTCCCTTAGGTCCAAGCGTTACGGCTACCGATTCGGCGAGTATATCAATACCTCGCTCAAGAGCTCGTCTAGCTTGCTCGTTGTAAATAATTCTTTTAGCCATAGTAGGCAAATAATTTAATAATAAGTTTTAATAATTTTTGAAACAAATAATTTAGCTTACAACAGCCAAAATATCTTTTTCTGAAAGTAAGACGTATTCATCTCCTCCCAATTTGATGTCGGTTCCAGCATATTTGCTATAAAGAACTTTATCGCCAATACTCACTTCAGGAGTTTGTCGTGAACCATCATCATTAAGCTTCCCAGGGCCTACCTGAGCGACTTCTCCTACTTGAGGTTTTTCTTTCGCTGAATCGGGCAAAAGTATGCCTCCAGCAGTTTTTTCCTCAGATTCGGAAACTTTGATAAAAATGCGATCTCCCAGTGGTTTTACTGTAGAGACTGATAGTGAAACAGCTGCCATAAATTAATGCAGGGACGTAAAAAAGGACGCTTAGCGTCAAAAATTTGGCAAGAGCATTACTCAAACCTTATGATCAACAAGATAATCTGCTAAGCATCAATTCAACCACTCTTTTACTGTGCGGTTGGCCGAACCCAGTTAACGGATATACCCTCGGGATGGTATTATTTTCGCATTCATAGCTGTAAAAAATCAGCTTATCATCACCAAGTTAATACAAAATGGTCGCAACTCCATCAACAACTAACCCAACAAAAGGCGTAGTTCGCCAAGTTATAGGTCCTGTCTTAGACGTTGAATTTCCAGCTGGTAAATTACCTAAGATACTTAATGCTCTTCGTATAGAGGGTAAAAACCCTGCGGGTCAAGATATAGCCCTTACTGCTGAGGTACAGCAGTTATTAGGAGATCATAGAGTTAGAGCTGTAGCGATGAGTGGAACTGACGGCTTGGTGAGAGGTATGGAGGTAGTTGATACTGGAGCTCCCATATCAGTACCAGTAGGGGAAGCTACATTGGGAAGAATATTTAATGTCTTGGGTGAACCTGTTGATGAGCAAGGTCCAGTACAAACTACTTCTACATCTCCAATTCATAGATCTGCTCCTAAATTAACTGACTTAGAAACAAAGCCAAAAGTTTTTGAAACTGGAATAAAAGTTATTGATTTACTAGCACCGTATAGACAAGGTGGAAAAGTTGGGCTATTTGGAGGTGCAGGAGTAGGTAAAACAGTTTTAATCCAAGAATTAATAAATAACATTGCTAAAGAGCATGGAGGAGTTTCAGTGTTTGGCGGTGTAGGAGAAAGAACCAGGGAAGGTAACGATTTATACGAAGAATTTAAAGAATCTGGTGTGATTAATGCTGAAGATTTAACACAATCAAAAGTTGCTTTATGTTTTGGACAAATGAATGAGCCACCTGGAGCAAGAATGAGAGTAGGTTTATCAGCATTAACCATGGCTGAACATTTTAGAGATGTCAATAAACAAGATGTGCTACTTTTTGTTGATAATATTTTTAGATTTGTTCAAGCAGGTTCAGAGGTATCAGCTTTGTTAGGGAGAATGCCTTCTGCTGTTGGCTATCAACCAACCTTAGGTACAGATGTAGGAGAGCTACAAGAGAGAATCACATCTACTCTTGAAGGTTCAATTACATCCATACAGGCCGTTTATGTTCCTGCAGATGATCTAACAGATCCTGCGCCTGCAACTACTTTTGCTCACTTAGATGCAACAACTGTGTTAGCTAGAGCTCTTGCTGCAAAGGGTATTTATCCTGCGGTAGATCCACTCGATTCAACTAGTACAATGCTTCAACCTTCAGTCGTTGGCGATGAACATTACAAAACGGCTCGTGCTGTTCAATCAACATTACAAAGATATAAAGAGCTGCAAGATATAATTGCTATTCTTGGTTTGGATGAATTATCTGAAGAGGATAGATTAACTGTTGATAGAGCTAGAAAAATTGAAAAGTTTTTATCTCAGCCTTTCTTCGTAGCAGAAATTTTCACTGGAATGTCAGGGAAATACGTAAAGTTAGATGATACAATTGCAGGCTTCAATATGATTCTTTCTGGAGAATTAGATGATTTACCCGAACAAGCATTCTACTTGGTTGGAAATATTGATGAGGTAAAAGCTAAAGCAGAAAAATTAAAATCAGAAAATTAATTTTTCTTAATTATTAAATTTATTAATCAAATAACGAATGACTATTTCATTAAAAGTTTTAGCTCCTAATCAAAATGTTTACGAGGGAGAAGCGGAAGAAGTAATACTTCCAAGTACTACAGGGCAATTAGGTGTCCTCCCAGGTCACATATCTCTTGTCACGGCAATTGATATTGGAGTACTGAGATTAAGAAATAATTCTAAATGGGTTTCAATAGCTTTAATGGGTGGATTCGCAGAAATTGAATCTGATGAGGTGACAGTATTAGTCAATAGCGCTGAAATTGGTTCTCAAATCAATACCCAAGTTGCAGAAGAAGCTTTAAATAAAGCAAAAGAGCAACTTAACAAATTAACGGATACTGAAAAAAGTTCAGAAAAAATTAAAGCCATTAACGAAGTGTCAAAAGCACAAGCCAGAATACAAGCTTCAAAAAATTAGTTTAAGCAGTTCCACAGAATGTAACTTCAGGGAACTTGAGCTTGGCTTCCTCTAACTTCTTTGTTTTACCCTCACCTTGCCAGTAATTAATAACCTCAGTCGCTTTATTTAAAATTTCTACCCTCTCATGATCGGTAATCCAGCCTTTATTTTCTAATTCTGTCTTTAATTTTTCCCAGGCATCTTCTCTTGGCCAGAAGAAATAAGCAGTTAATGGACTTGGTCCCCCTCCCACTATTTGATCAACAGCTAATGCAACATTATCTGGCAACCATAAGATTTTGATGATAAATCTACCTTCATCAGGTTTTGGAGTATATCCAGTAGGCACGCCATCTTCATCTATTGTTGCTGCTGCAAGAACAGCTGAAGCTCCCATCATCCCTGAATTTGGAATTGAGTTTTTTGAATTTTGAGCATCACCTTTTTGTTGTTGTTGATCAGCAATATTCTCATTTGAACTATCGGATGTCATCTGAAAAATTAAATTAATACATTATAATTTATCAGTTCATGGGTGCACTTTGGCAAGATAATCAAACTTTAATTTGTATTATGATTGCATAATTTAATTTTAGAGTCTTAATTCTGTATTTATCAAATCTCATCAATTTTTTCATCCATTTAGATTAACTTCATAGTAATTATAAATTTCAGACTCAAGTCTATCCCAAAGATCTTTTGGAATTTCATTCTCTTCAGCAAATAATCCTAATTGTCCTGACAATGCACGTGCTTGAGACAATCTCAAATCATAGGAATTTTCTTCTGGCATTTTAAAATTTAAAATAATAATTATGAAAATAAATCCTTTTACATAAATAAGTCAAATAGTTCACGTCTCTAAATCAGCAATCTCTTTACAAGCAACAGAACTAAGAATTTCTGGACATTGACCATTTACCAACACATCATCTTCTATTCTTATACCAATTCCTTTCCATCTATCAGGTATTTCAGGTTGTCCTTTTGGTATTGGCATCCTATCGCTTATATAGATACCAGGCTCAACAGTTAAGATCATTCCATCCCTTAATAAGACTTCATAATCTCCTAATCTATATGCACCAACATCATGTACATCTAACCCCAGCCAATGTCCTGTCTTATGCATATAAAAATGCTTATATGAGCAATTTTCAATAATTTCATCGACGCTACCTCTTAGCAAATTAATTTCTAATAAACCTTCTATGATTACCCTTAAAGCTTCATTATGTATATCACTAGAACTCATTCCAATAACGACAGATCGTAGGGCTTTTTTTTGAGCCTCTAAAACAATTTCATAAATAGCTCTTTGCTCTCCTGAAAATTTTCCACCTATAGGGAATGTTCTAGTAATATCCCCATTGTAATAATCCTGCAAAGAACACCCTGCATCAACTAATAGTAAGTCATCTTTTTTTAATTCCGAATTATTAGCGGTGTAATGCAAAACGCATGCATTATCACCAGAAGCAACAATTGAATTATAGGCGGGTCCTCTTGCTCCTTTCTCAAGAAAGAAGCCCTCTAGAAGGCCTTGTATCTGCTTCTCATGCTTTTTGCTCCCAACATTAAGCCTTACCAGTTCATGGGCCTCTGCAGAGATTAGAACAGCCTCTCTCATCCTAGAAATCTCATATTCACTTTTAATCAATCTCATTTGATTTAGAAACATACCTAGAGGTCGTATTGCTCGAGGGGCTCTTCCTATCCTTGAATAATTATCAATTTGCTTTGCCCAAAGGCTTAATACAATGTGTTCAATTTCTGGATATTTGCCAACAGGAAAAACTATCTCATCTGCCCCCATTAGATAATTGGGTAACTCTTTCTCAAATTCACTTATTGGATATGACTTATCCGCTTTAAATATCTTTTCTGCACCATTAGTACCCCATCTAAATCCATTCCAAACTTCACTTTCTATATTTTTAGGATGAACAAATAATATATATCTTTCTCCTTTCGGTTTATGTGATAAAAATAAAGCTATAGCATCTGGTTCATCAAAACCAGTTAAATACCAAAAATTACTTTCTTGCCTAAAGGGATATTCGCAATCAGTATGATGTTTCACAAGCTTAGCTCCAGGAATTATTGCGGCTCTACCATCTAGTTTTGATAAAAAATTGTTTCTCCTTTCTTGGAAAACTTGATTATCTAATTGATTCATAACTTATAGGGTTGGCGTGTTTAAATAAAAAATGGAAGAATGAATTGTAATTATTAATTCTGGCCCAAGTTAATGGAACCTAACGTTCTCATTCTAGTCACGCTTATTTTCATAATATTGATAGGTTCAGCATGTTGTTCTGGGGCTGAAGCCGCATTCTTAGCTGTTAATTCAATGAGAATTCTCGAATTAGCAACAAAACAAAAAACCAAAGGGTCGGCTAATCAATTACTAAAATTAAGAAAACATTTAGGGAGAACCTTAACAGTAATAACAATTACTAATAATGGTTTCAATATTATAGGTAGTCTCATCTTAGGTTTTTATGGAGCTTTATTAATTGACAATCGCTTTGGTTTGACTATCTTCTCAATCGGTTTTTACATACTAGTAGTTTTAATAGGAGAAGTAGTACCCAAAGCTATTGGCACAAGATTCTCTTTACAGATAGCAATTTTATCAGTACCTATTTTGAGAATGCTAAATAGTATAATGAGGCCTTTTTTAATATTAATTGAAAAATTATTTCCTGTCATAACAGCAGAAAATGAAATATCAACTGACGAAGAAGATATTAGACAGATGGCTAAAATAGGATCGCAAAAAGGATTAATTGAGGCTGATGAAGCAGCAATGATTTCAAAAGTTTTCCAACTTAACGATCTTAAAGCAAAAGATCTCATGATCCCAAGAGTTTCAGCTCCGAGCATCAATGGTTGCGAAACCATTGAAAAGATCTCAGAATTAATAGTTTCAAATACTTCTCCTTGGTGGGTCGTTCTCGGAGATAAGGTTGACAAGATACAAGGTATTGCTAAAAGAGAAAAATTACTTACAGCTATAATTAACAAAAATAAATCTACTTTAGTTACTGAATTATGTGAGCCTGTTGAGTATATTCCTGAAATGATAAAGATTGATAAGCTTTTGACGACATTTGACAATGATAATAAAGGAGTGAAAGTAGTAGTAGATGAATTTGGTGGTTTTGTGGGATTAATTGGTGCAGAAGCTATACTTTCTGTTTTAGCTGGGTGGTGGAAGAAATGAATTCACAGCAATTAAAATTAAATCAATGTTACTTACTTTTTAAAAGCTGGTGGAAATCAACAGAACTTACAAATTTTGAGAAATATATATTAAATAATGAAATTATTACTTTTAATCAACAATTAATCAGGCTTAATGAGAAGATCATCCGAATCGGTGTCTATGGGAAAACTGGAGTCGGGAAATCATCTATATCCAATAATATATTACAAGAAAATTTCTTTCACACCGGAATTTTGAATGGCCTTATAAAAAATCCATGTTCAAAAGAATTGCATTTAAAAAACAATTTTATAAAATCAATTGAATTAATTGATTATCCAGGATTTGATATATGTAATAATAATAAAGAGAAGGAAATACAAAACCTTAATGCTCTTGATTTAATTCTTTTCGTAACTTCAGGAGACGTAAATAGACAAGAGCTTGATAAACTATTATTACTGATAAGACAAGGGAAAAACATTATATTAATTATTAATAAAGCTGATATTTGGGACAAAGAAGAAATTGAAATTATAAAAAAAAATATAAGAGAAAAATTACCCATAAATTGCAATATTCCAATAATAACTTACTCAATCAAAGACAAAGACTTGTGTTATAAACACAAAATTTTTAATTACTTAAATATTACTTTAAATAGAATTGGCTATAATATCTTAATTTACAATACATATCAAATAGCTAATAAATTAGCTTGCAATATTAAAGAGGAAAGACTTATAAAAAGAAAGCAAAAAGCTCAATCTCTTATTGGAAAATTTGCGACTGTAAAAGCCTCAAGTGTTGCATTAAATCCAATAATTTTTATTGATATTGCAGGCAGTGCTACTCTCGATACAATTTTAATAAATGAATTAAGCAAGTTATATGGACTAAAAGTAAAAAGTAAATCAGCTATTTCACTTTTTAAGACAATATCTTTGAATAATTTATTTTTAGGAATAACACAAATTGGTATACATTCATCTTTCAATTTAATTAAAAAAATTAGTTTAATAATGGCTCCTTTCACAGGTGGATTATCCTTAATTCCATATGGACCAGTTGCAATAGTTCAGGCAGCGATTGCATTATATACGACTAAAACCATCGGGAAATTGGTAGCGAAGGAAATACTTGAAAGAAGCATGATAAATAATTTAGACCCTTTTAAAAATATTCAACAAATTATTTTTAAAGATCCAGATATTTTATGCTCAAATCAATATTTTAAAAATAGCCAAAATTCTGATAGAGATTCTTCAATTTTGATACCTTGAAAAGAAATCTTCAAAAAGTCGCATTAT
Source organism: uncultured Prochlorococcus sp. (assembly GCA_902627325.1). Taxonomy (GTDB): domain Bacteria; phylum Cyanobacteriota; class Cyanobacteriia; order PCC-6307; family Cyanobiaceae; genus Prochlorococcus_A. The sequence continues at coordinate 26,404 of CACOIM010000002.1, forward strand.
TTGGCACTAGCGCAGATCCTCCTTCTAATGGTCATAAAAAAATCATTGAAGAATTATCAAACATTTATAATTTTGTGATCTCTTACGCAAGTGATAATCCATCGAAAAGACATTCAGAGAATTTATATTTTAGAAGCTTACTTTTAAAAACATTAGTCAATGATTTTAATAATCCAAAAATATCTTTTGATCAAGATTTAAGTAGTCCTTGGGCTATCTCATCAATTAGGAAGTGCAAAAAAAAATATAATTTCATTGATATAGATTTCGTAATTGGTAGTGATCTTTTAGAAGAAATAATAGTTTGGAAAAATATTAATGAAATATTTAAAGAAGCTAATCTCCTTATAATTCCAAGGATTGATTACCCCATAAAAGAAAAAAGTCTAAAATTAATAAAAGACCTTGACGGTAAATTCAAAATTTCTCTGTTTCAAATTCCAAAAATTTCTAGCTCAAATATAAGGGGGGATATAAATTATGCAGGATTACCAAAATGCCTAATACCTATAATTGAAAAAAATAATCTGTATAGTTGATATAAAAAATAATGAAAATATATCTTGCACAATTCAATCCGATCATTGGAGATCTTGAAGGAAATGCAAAAAAAATCCTAGATATTTCACTCCATGCATTTAAAAGTTCTGCAGACTTAGTACTTACTCCTGAATTATCACTATGGGGTTATCCTCCCAAAGATTTACTCCTCAACAAAAACTTAATTAAAAAACAGGATAAAATTTTAAATAAACTATCTTTTGATATTTCAAATAAATTTGGAAATTTAAGCATAATTATTGGTATGGCCGAGATAATAAATGATAATTTCTTTCCAAATTTATATAATTCGATTGCATTGATAGAAAAAGGTAAATGGTCAATAATAGCAAGAAAAAATATCCTACCTACTTATGAGGTATTTGATGAAAAAAGATATTTCAGATCAGGCAATAAGGTTTCTATTTTGGAAAAAAATATTAATAAAAGAGTGTGGAAAATAGGAATAACTATATGCGAGGATTTATGGGTTAACCAAAATATAGAAGGTAGAGGCATACATAAAAGAGACCCAATTAATGATTTTGAATCAAAAGGATTAGATTGTTTGATTAATTTATCCGCTTCTCCATTCACTATTGGCAAATTTAAGAACAGACAAAAGATAGCAAATAACGCCACAAATAAACTTAAAACAAAATTGATTTATTTGAATCAAATTGGCGGTAATGATGACTTAATCTTTGATGGTAATAGTTTTATACTAGATAAAGACGGAGAGAAAATAAAGCAACTAAGTTCATGTAAAGAAGATTTTTATTGCTGGAATTTGAATAAACAAGAAAATATCCCCGCTAATCAAAGGTATATTTCTGATCTTGAGTCAATCTTTGACGCCTTAGTTTTAGGAGTCAAAGATTATGCAAAAAAATGCGGTTTTAAGACAGCATTAATAGGGTTAAGTGGTGGTATAGACTCTGCATTAGTTACAGTTATCGCTTCAGCTGCACTAGGTAGCAAAAATGTTTTTGCTATCGCAATGCCCTCTAAGTGGAATAGCATAGATTCTAAAATTGATGCAGAAGAACTGGCCAAAAGACTTAATATTAATTTTGATATAATTTCAATTGAAAATTTGTTTGAATCATTTAAGGAGACTTTAGAAGATTCAATAAAGTTGGGAATTGAAGGCGTAGTATGCGAAAATATCCAATCCAGAATTAGAGGAAGTTTACTCATGGCTTTAGCTAATAAAAATAATCACCTATTATTATCCACTGGCAACAAATCTGAACTTGCAGTTGGATACTGTACTTTATACGGCGATATGAATGGAGGATTAGCTGTTATTGGTGATTTATATAAAACAAAGGTCTTTAATTTATGTAATTGGATTGATAGTCAATTATCTAACCACTCAAGAAAAATTTATAATTTACCGTTAAACAATAAAATAATTGGTGATAAAATTTGCAATAAACCACCAAGTGCTGAATTAAGTCCTAACCAATTGGATACAGATTTCTTACCTCCATACACCCAACTAGATGTCATTCTAAAGGGTCTTATAGAGGAAAAAAAAGATTTAATACAACTTCAGAAAGAGGGAAATGAATATGATCTAATTTCAAGAGTAATATTACTTATTAAAAAATCAGAGTTTAAAAGAAAACAAGCACCCCCAATTTTAAAACTAAGTAATCAATCCTTAGGGAACGATTGGAGAATCCCTGTTGCCATCAAATAAATTGAATTATTCGTTAGGTACAATTTTGAATTGATTTCAATGGCCTATTAATAGATTTATAGTTAATCCCTTCTTTAATAGCTATCAACAAACCTGCTGCCTCAATATAATTATCTACTTTAAAGAGCTTTTTATAATCAAACCATTTATCAGAAACATTTAAAACTCCCTCGTTTTTTACAGCTATTATATTTAAGTCTCTTTCCATACATGCTAATACTGCTTCCCCTCCAAGTGCTCCGCTAGGAACAACAATCGAATCAATATCATGGGGAGAGATCGTTACCTTACCATTATAATCTTTCAAATCAATTAAATCTGGAGCAGTACTTAAACCAATAAGAACTGAGGGTAAAAATGTGTAACCTATTTCCTCTGCAGCTGCCCTAGGATCCAAATTTACTTTCAAATCAATTGGAGATAATGCTGGTGCATGAGCGCAAGGGATTTTCAAGTACCTACTAATAAGATGACTGATTACCGCCTCAACTCCAGCTATAACATCAATTCCTTTTCCCTCTCTATAAAGATTTACATTCTCAACATCTATTTCATCTGGGAACCTAGTCACTATTGCGATAGCAGTAATTCCTTGATTAATTAAACTTTTCCCTGCCTTAATTAATGTCTCTGGATTCCTTACATATCCGCTACTCAAGCCTGACAACTCATCACTTATAACTATTCCTACTGGTTCATCAGTAATCACATAAGAAGTGATATCTATACCTAAAGTAGCAATGCATGCATCAGCTACCTGTAAGTGCCTCAAGAGTATTTCGTTTTCAATCTTCTTATCAAAAATTATCCCTATTTTTTGCTGATTCACTTTTTTTAATCCAATTTCTGCTCTAGCAAATCTATCAAGACTATATCCTTCTACATAAAAAATCCTTTCATCTTTTTCAGAGAGCATACCTCCATTCATAACATTTGGATGAGTAACTAAACATCCAGTTGCAGATGCAAGTAACTTCGCTGCGGGAAGGGCATCTCCAGCAAATCCACCAATTTCACATCCAATACCTGTTGGTATTACAAGAATAGTTGGTGTGGTTCTCATTATTCTGATGCCAGTATCATAGGAAAATTTAGTTTAATACTAAGGCATTAATTTTTAATATTTTTTTATTTCCTGAAATTATAATATCGTAAATTGACCATCTAATTAATTCTCCTTCTTTAGAAATCTTACCAATTACAAATTTTCTTAAATCCTTTACATTTATATGTACAGGTAATGACAACTCATAATAAATTGATCGCATTGTCATTAATGAACAAAACTATTAAGTAGCTGATCCACCAACGACTTCTAAAATTTCTTGGGTTATTGCAGCTTGTCTAGCTTTGTTATAAGTAAGGTTTAAATTATTTGCTAATTCTTTAGCATTATCACTGGCATTATTCATGGCTGTCATTCTACAAGCTAATTCAGAGGCTGCTGATTCCTGGAGAGCTCTTAGTATCTGATTCTGAAGATATAAAGGCAATAATGAATCTAATAATTGATCTGGACTTTGTTCAAACACCATATCTGAAGGCAATTTATCACCTTCAGATTTCTCAATACTTGATTTCTCTACACGCAGCTGACTATTTTTTGTCGTTAATCTAAAAATTTCATCATTTTCTTCTGCTATCCCTTGCGGATCTAACGGTAATAAAGTTTGAACAACTGGAGCACAGCTTACAAGTGTTATAAATTTTGTATATATTATTTCGACCCTATCTGAACTTTGTGACAAAAATTCTGCTAAAACTTCAGACGTAATACCCTCTGAATCTTTTGATGTTGGAACTTGCTCTAATTCTTTAAAAGTACTTTTTATTACATATTTATCTTTCCTATTTTGAAAATATCCAATTGCTTTTTTACCTACCAAGATTAAATTAGTCGAAAACCCTTGATTGACTAATTCTGAATATCTTGTTTCAACTTTTTTAATAATATTGGTATTATATCCCCCGCATAATCCTCTATCAGCAGTTATACAAACCAATGAAATTGATTTAACATCTCTTTTAGACAAAAGTGGCGAATCTGAAGATTCAAATTGCATTCTTGTTTGAATGTTCTGCAAAACCCTAGCGAGTTTATCTGCGAAGGGTCTGCTCTTTAGGACCTGATCTTGAGCTCTTCTAACTTTTGCTGCAGCGACTAATCTCATCGCCTCAGTGATCTTTCTAGTGTTTTTTACAGAAACAATTCGGTCCCTGATTTCTTTAAGATTTGGCATGATATTTTACTAGAAATACATTTAAATTTTGGCGAGCATAGCAGATTTAACTTCCATAATCACTTCTTTCAGCGTAGCCTCTAGTTCTTCATTAAGTTTTTTCTCTTTTAAAATTTCCTCTATGAATTCAGATTTATTTAATTTAAGATAATCTCTCAATTCTGATGCAAATTTAGTTACCTCTTCAACAGGAACTTCATCAATTAAACCTTTAACTCCAGCATAGACTACAGCAACTTGTTCAGCAAGATTTAATGGAGAGAATTGAGCTTGCTTAAGTAATTCTCTTAGTCTCTTCCCTCTTTCAAGTTGTTGTTGAGTTGCCTCATCAAGATCAGAAGCAAATTGTGAGAATGCAGCTAGTTCATCAAATTGAGCTAATTCCAATTTTAAAGTACCAGCAATCTTTTTAATGGCTTTTGTTTGAGCCGCACCACCAACCCTACTAACTGAAATACCAACATTAATTGCTGGCCTTAAACCAGAGTTGAACAAATCAGCACTTAGAAAAATTTGCCCATCAGTAATTGATATAACATTTGTTGGTATGTAAGCGGAAACATCTCCAGCTTGAGTTTCAATAATTGGTAATGCTGTCATTGAACCTCCTCCCATATCATCAGATAACTTTGCTGCTCTTTCAAGCAAACGACTATGGCAGTAAAATACATCTCCAGGATATGCTTCTCTTCCAGGTGGCCTTCTTAAAAGTAGTGACATTTGTCTATATGCCTGAGCTTGTTTTGTGAGATCGTCATAAATAACTAACGTTGCTTTACCCTGATACATGAAATGTTCAGCAATAGCTGCTCCCGTGTAAGGAGCTAAATATTGTAAAGCTGCTGCTTCAGAAGCGCCCGCACTTACCACCACCGTGTAGTCAAGAGCTCCCTTCTCTCTCAAAACCTCTACAACGTTAGCTACAGATGCGGATTTCTGGCCAACAGCTACATAAACACAAGTTACGTCTTGCCCTTTTTGATTGATAATTGTATCGATAGCAATCGCTGTTTTCCCAGTTTGTCTATCACCAATTATTAATTCTCTTTGACCTCTCCCAACAGGAATCATGGCATCAATTGAAGTAATACCAGTTTGCATAGGCTCATAAACGGACCTTCTTTTAATAATCCCTGGCGCCAATTCCTCAATAAGTCTGTTATCACTTGTTGGTATTTCACCTTTCCCATCAATAGGTTGTCCTAATGGATTAACAACTCTACCTTGCATTGCTTCTCCTACAGGGACAGAAGCAATCTTTCCTGTAGCTTTAACGGTACTTCCCTCTTGCACACCTAATGCATCACCCATCATAACAGCTCCAACATTATCATCTTCTAAATTAAGAGCTATCCCCTCAGTTCCATCTTCAAATTCAAGTAATTCTCCAGCCATTACTTTTTCTAAACCATAAATCCTGGCAATACCATCACCAATTTGAAGAACTGTTCCTACATTACTGACTGAAACAGATTGATCATAATCAGTTATTTGTTGTTTAAGTATTGAACTGATTTCATCTGGACGTATAGATACCATTTTTTTTAAGAAATAAGGGTGATTTTTAAATTACTTGGAAAGTGAAAGACCAAGTTTTCTAATTTGTGATGCGATACTTGCATCTATTACTTTAGATCCTACACTTGCGACGAAACCGCCAATTAGTGATGAATCCGTTTTAGTAACTAGTTCTAGTTTTTCTGTTCCAGCAATAGAAATAATTTTTTGAGTAATTAAATCCTTTTGCTCGTCAGATAGTTCTACAGCTGAAGTAACAGTTGCAAGAGCAATATTACTATTGTCCCTGTAAATCTCCAAAAATCTTTCGAGAATTGGAACTAAAAGTCCTATCCTCTGTCTATCAGCTAGTAACTTTAATAAATTCAATAATGAATTATTAACTTTATCTGAAAATAACTGTATAAGAATTTTCTTTTTTAACTCCTTTTCGAGAATTGGAGAAGACAAAGCCTTTTCAAGTTCAGGCGAATCGCCAATTAATTGAAGGATTTCTTTAGATTGAAAGACAATTTCTTCAGTTTGCTTTGTTTCATTTGCAACTTGAAGAAATGCTTCAGCGTATGGAGTAGTAACAGAATTTAAAAGAGGCATTAGTTAATCTCAATATTATTTATTGATTGAGTCACCAAATTTTCCTGAGTAGATTTATCAAGTTTATTTGGTAATGAATCTAAAGCTTTCTTTATCGCTAATTCAACTGCTTCTTTTCGCAGTTGAGATATAGCTCTAGAAGCTTCAGAACTTTCATCTGAAATTGCACTTTGTTTGATACGTGCCATCTCTTCAATAGCCTTTTTCTCACTTTCCATTCTGATAGCCTCAGATCTTTTAAGAGAGTCAGCTTTAATCTTTTCAGCTTTTTCTTTAGCTAACGACAAATCTACTTTTGCCTTTTCAAAAGCTGCATTGGCTTTTTGAAGTCTCTCCTCAGCATCTTTTAATTCGAGAAGAATACCTTCTCTTCTTTTTTGAAGCATTTTCCCAAGAAAACCTGGCAGAAATTTGTATAGTCCAAAAATAACTACAGCCCAATTTATGACATTAGTCTCAAATAAATTGAGATTCAGTCCAAATCCATCCGTAGCAAAAAGAGCAATATTCATGTTTGATGAATTAATCGATTAACAATAAGTTCACTTAAAGCTTCTGCTTGTTGTGAAAGTTGTTCACGTGCTGAAGAAGTCTGATTTTCAATTTCTAATCTCGCATTTTCTTTGGAAGCATTCGCTTCACTATTTGCGAGTTCAATAGCTTCTTTATAAAGCTTTTCGGAATCTTTTTCAGCTTCATTCACAATTTGTGCAGCCTCAGAACGAGCTTCTAGAAGTTGATTTTGTAGGTCAGCTTCTAACTTCTCAACTTCAGCAAGTTTCTTTTTTGCCTCTGAAATATTACCTCTTACGAATTCTTCTCTCTTTTCTACCACTTTGCCAACAGGCTTGAAGAAAAGTGAATTTAATAAATAAGTAAGTACTACAACTTGTATTGCCATTAATGGCAAGGTGGCATTTATATCAAATAGTCCACCTTCAGTTGCGAATAGGGAAGAGACAAACATAGGCTTGTTTTGAAGTTGAAAATTCAAAATTAATTACTTTTATATTCAAAGTAATTAATTTTTAAGAAAAAGGGTTAGCAAATAGCAGTACAAGAGCCACAACTAATCCATAGATTGTTAATGACTCCATAAAAGCGAATGATAAAAGTAAAGTACCTCTAATTTTGCCTTCTGCTTCTGGCTGGCGAGCTATACCTTCTACAGCTCCTTGAGCTGCGTTACCTTGACCAAGGCCAGGACCAATAGCACCAAGACCAACTGCTAGACCAGCAGCTACAACAGATGCAGCGGAAGTAATGGAATCCATAATTTTGAAATAAAAGCTTTTAGCTTGTGATAAATATTTGTCAAACGCGCTTGGACATTCTATTAATCTAATTAAGAATGGGTCTGAATTTTTCAGACCTACGCGATTAGGTATTTTGGCAGATTATATGCCTTTTGTAAAAGGTCCTTTATGTATAAAAAGAACTAATGATGCTCCTCAACTGCTTCACCTATGTAATAAGCCGCCAATGTTGCAAAAATTAACGCCTGAATTGCACTTGTGAATAAACCAAGGAACATAACTGGTATGGGTAAAACCAATGGTACTAAAAATACTAATACAGATACAACTAATTCATCAGCTAAGATATTCCCAAAAAGCCTGAAAGATAAAGATAAAGGTTTTGTAAAGTCTTCTAAAATTTTGAATGGCAACATTATTGGTGTTGGATGCACATAGTACTCAAAATATCTCCAACCTTTATTACTTAAACCAGCATAAAAATAGGAAAGAGATACTAATAAAGCTAGAGCTATCGTTGTATTTATATCAGCAGTTGGAGCACCTAATTCACCGCTTGGCAATTTTATTAATCTCCATGGAATTAAAGCACCACCCCAATTACTCACAAATACGAAAAGGAATAATGTCCCTATAAAAGGCATCCAATCTCGATAAACCTTTTCACCTATCTGCGTTCTTGCTAAATCTCTTATATAATCCCACAAAAATTCAAGAAGATTTTGTAATCCTTTAGGATCATTTTCCATTTTTTTTGTTCCTATGGAAATGAATACAAGTAAAGCTCCTAAAAGAATCCATGAAGTTAAAAAAACCTGTCCATGAATACTAATATTTCCAATTTGCCAGTAAAGATGTTGACCAACTTCTAATTCAGCAAAATTTGTAAAACAATAACTAAAATTCATTTTTAATTTTTGAAAAATTGTGAAAATAATAAGTTTTAAGACTTAATCTAGGAACGTGAAAAGTAATAAAACATAACAGGCTTATATAAGAAAAAACCAATAATTGAAGGAAGAATTTCAATTAATTCATTTCTACTAGCAAAAATAAATAGACATACAGGTAGCAGCAATTGAACTTTTGAAATCCCTGATGAGGTTTTGCCTAAATTTCCTATACTTTTAGCAAGTAAACGCAAATAAAAAATTCCAAAAATAGAACCTATAAAAACGCTAAAACCAAAAGAGATGTTGATAAAAATAATAGAAACAATAGTGATAACAATTGAAAGAAACAATGTTAAACAAATAAGCGCTAATTGAAGTGAAAAGAAGTCATCACTTACTTCAAGGAATTTAGATAAACGCTGAATGATTGGCAATTTATCTTCAATAAAACTTGAATTATCATTATCAAGAGAATTTTCAGCATCCTTTTTAATAGGATGCTGAATTGTTTTTTCGTTGGAGTTCACGGAAGTGAACATAACTTAACTTTCCTCTCTAGAAATTTAGTTTTTTAAGTATATAAACCCACGGAATCTATCATGAAGAGGTGACTTTTTGCTAGTTTTTTTTTAATAAAGGGCTATTTCTTAAGATTTAGTTTTAAAATTCAAACAAATTAATTTTATTCCAATAAAAATTTGATTATTCAAAATCTATAAATTTTATTAAAACGTTGGCAAAAAGTGCTTTTTAGCGTCTCAATGGATTATCTATATTTTAAGCTTTTGAAGAGCAGAGTAAAAATCCAAAAATACTCGGACAGATTTGCTAGTAAAAAAAATATTAACAACGATAAATATAGCGATCACAATAATAATTTTTTGCCAATGCCAATCCCACTCTGGCCCTTTGAGGGGAAACTAATATTTGTAATCTTAATTTTTTGGTGTATTTTTGGTTTGTTTATTTTAGGCTCAGCAAGTTGGTGGGTTGCTCATCAAGAAATAGGTGATTGGGCTTTTTTCTTAAAAAGGCAATTAGCTTGGTATATTCCAGGTTTAACAATATTTTTTCTGATATTAAATACAAATATTAGGGATCTTCTAAAAATCTCAAAACCTATTTTTTATATTTTACTTTTGATAATTGGCTCAACCATATTTTTTGGAAGTACGATTAACGGTTCAACAAGATGGCTAATATTGGGCCCACTAAAAATGCAACCATCAGAACTTATTAAACCATTTTGCATTTTAGAATCAGCTAATTTATTTGCTCATTGGAATTTAGTTAAAGATGAAAAGAAAATTATTACATTAGCTAGTTTCGGCATATTAATTCTCCTAATAATGAAGCAACCCAATCTAAGTACTGCGGGATTAATTGGCATAATGTTTTGGGTTGTTGCATTGTGCGGGGGAGTAAAAATAAATTCATTGATAACGGTAGCTACTGTTGGAGCAATTAGCGCCTATGCAAGTGTAATAAATAATCAATACCAATTACTTCGCATAAAATCATTTATAAACCCTTGGAGCGATCCTGAAGGGAATGGATATCAACTCATTCAAAGCTTATTAGCAATTGGGTCAGGAGGCTTTTTAGGTAGAGGATTTGGCTTGTCAATGCAAAAATTACAATACTTACCAATACAACATACTGATTTTATTTTTGCTATCTACGCTGAAGAGTTCGGATTGTTAGGTTCAATATTTCTTTTAGGATTTTTAGCAATCTTTTCTTATTTAAGCTTAAGAATTATTATAAAATCAAGGAATAACTATACAAAATTAGTTGGGACTGGTTGCGCAACTTTACTTATTGGTCAATCACTAATACATATAGCGGTGACTACTGGTTCAATGCCTACGACAGGTTTGCCCTTGCCATTTGTGAGTTATGGAGGCAACTCATTATTAGGATCATTATTCATAGCAGCTCTTTTATTACGATGTTCATTAGAATCAACAGGATTTATAGGTAATCTACGTGCAAGAAAGACATTGAATTAGTTAGAATTCCTTAACGAATAAAATAAAACATTTTCGAATTCAATCTTGCTATTTCTGAATTAGCCCAAACAGGGAATTTGCTAATGCATACAGCTGTTAGCAATCCTGGACCTATTACTTTTTTATTAATTTTCATTGCCGGCCTTTTAACAAGCTTAGGTCCATGTTCATTATCTTTAATGCCTTTAACAATTGCTTATATAGGTGGTTCAAGCGATAAAAACAACCAAATAAAGATTCTAAGTTTTTGTAGTGGAGTTATTTTTTCCTTAGTATTGTTAGGAGCTTTAAGTGGATTCCTAGGGAAAATATATGGTCAATTACCTCATATCTTTACAACAGGGGTTTCCCTTTTTGCAATAATAATGGGATTAAATTTACTAGGTTTAATTAGATTCCAACTACCTAATAGCCCTAATTTCAAATTAATTGAAAATAAAGTTCCATCATTTTTTGCCCCAATGGTTACTGGAGCTGCTTTTGGACTTGCCTCCTCGCCATGTATAACTCCAGTTTTAGCCACGCTTCTAGCATGGGTTTCGCAATCGAAGAGCCCTCTAATATCTCTAACATTTTTATTCTTTTTTGGGCTTGGACAAGTTATGCCATTAGTTATTATTGGTTTTACGACAGAAAGCCTAAAACAATTATTGGCGTTTCGAAAATTTAGCCAGATTATCCCTACATTTAGTGGATTTATACTTATTTGTCTTGGATTATTAAATATCATCTCCAACTGGATCTAAATGTTTTTTTTAAATAAGTTAATTCTAAATATATCTTCCTTAAAATTTGCTATCTCCCTTTTAATATTCATAGCTTTTTCAAGTGGCATCGGAACATTTATACCTCAAGGTATGGAAAACAAAGACTATCTTGAAAGTTATAAGAATAATCCTATATTTGGGTTCATTGATGGAGATAAAATCTTATTATTAGAATTAGATCACATTTATACAAGTACATGGTTTCTAATATCTTTATTTCTTCTTTGCATTTCACTAGCCTCCTCAAGTTTCAGGAAGCAAATCCCAACTCTTAAAGCAGCTTTAAAATGGATAGATTATGACAAAGTCGAAAAATTTAATAACCTTCAATTAGCCTGTAAATGGAATGAGAACGAAGGAAAAGAAACGATCTCAAACGCAAACAAAATTCTTAAAAATAAAGGATGGGAGATTCTAAAAAAAGATAATAGATTGTTAGCCAGAAAGGGTGTTTTTGGGAGAGTGGGGCCAATATTAGTTCATAGTGGCCTAATAATACTTTTGATTGGTTCTGCTTATGGCAATTTTACAAGAAACTCATTAGAAGAGTATTTAATCCCAAATGAAAGTATAGATTTAATTAATGATGTATCTAAAGAAAAGTTTTCTTTGAAACTAAAAAACTTTAATATTCAAAGAGAGGATGATGGTCTCCCTAAACAATTCACTTCAAATTTGGAGATCTATTCAAACAAGTCAAATGAAACAATAAAAAAGCAAACAGAAGTTAATCAACCATTAAGGTATCAAGGATTAACAATCTATCAAGCAGATTGGGCCATATCCAGTATTATCTTAGAAATAGATAAAATAAAATATCAATTTGCTTTAAAACCAGTTCCTGAGATTGGCAACCAGATATGGGGAGTTCTTGTAGAATTGGGTGAAAATACGAAAAAAAATTATCTTTTAACAATTGATAATGAAAATGGACCAGTAAAAATTTTTGATATTGATGATTTTTCAGAAAAAGATATCTACTTAAATACTAAAGAATCTAAAGTGAATACTTCAGATATCAAATTAATCAAAATCATTCCTAGTAGTGGATTAATTATTAAAAGTGATCCCTCTATACCAATCATATATTGTTCATTTGTACTAATTCTTATCGGAGCGTCTTTGAGTTTAATACCAACAAAACGCATTTGGATTCTTAAGGATAATTCTTCAAAAAATTATTATATGGGTGGTTTATGTAACAAAAATTTATCAGGCTTTGAATTAGAATTTAACCAAATATCTGAGAAGATTAAGATAACCTAATTGATTTTATTTCCATGAGTTAGCTCAAGCTTCATTGAAACGTTTCCTCTTGGATTGAAGTCCGCATTTAAACATAGCCACTGAGGATTTGCTGCAGCTATTAAATCATCCATAATCTTATTTATAACTTCTTCATGTGAAATCTTTTGATCCCTAAAGCTATTTATATAAAGCTTTAGGGATTTGAGCTCATAAACTTTTTCTTTTGGTTGATAAGTAAGTTTCAATTTAGCAAAATCAGGATACCCCGAGAACGGGCACTTACAAGTAAACTCTGGGAGATCAATGCTTATTTGATAATTTCTTGATTTATTTGGATTCTCAAAACATATAATTTCTGACTCTGCAATTTTTCGTTCCCCATAAAGAGGTCTAATTGTATTGTGATTTAATTCTTCATTCATTTTTTCTTCAGATTTGACTTAAATTCGAGGATCAACCTTTCTCAAGTATTACAAATCAACAAATTAAAAACCATTAAAATCTTTTTTTGTATCAACGCGCACATTTTTAAATTGCTCTAAAAGGCTTAATAGTTACATCTGAATAATAATTTAATGGACATTTGTATTACAAACATAGATAATAAATCTAACAAATCGCTGAGACCATTAAGTATTCATGGCATGCTATGGCTTCAGACTCACTTTGAAAATAATCAATGGGAAGCATTATCCGAAAACAAAGTGATCATTTCAGAGACAGATTCTGAATTGCTGATCGAAGATGCAAATTTGGCAGGTGTAAAAATTGAATCAATGTCAGATATATCAATTTTGGATGTTTTACCGAAAACAAATTAAAATATAGTTGTTATAAAATTAATCATGAAAAAAATTGAGGCGATAATTCGTCCCTTTAAATTAGAAGATGTAAAAGTTGCACTTGTCAATGCAGGAATTATTGGGATGACTGTAAGTGAGGTCAGAGGATTTGGAAGACAAAAAGGACAAGTTGAGAGATATAGAGGTTCCGAATTTACTGTTGAATTTCTTCAAAAGCTCAAAGTAGAAGTAGTTGTAGATAACGAAAAAGTAGATTCTGTTATTAATGCAATTGCAGAAGCTGCAAAAACAGGTGAAATTGGTGATGGCAAAATTTTTATCTCTCCAGTTAATTCAGTTGTAAGGATAAGAACTGGAGATTTAGATAAAGATGCACTTTAACTTAACTTAAAGTTTGCTTAACTAATTTATTTAGAAAGTCCTCATCAACAAAAAATTCGTTTAATTTTATTTTGCTTATCCATATTAGATATTCATGATTCCCTGCTGGGCCAACTAGTGGAGATGCGGTTAAACCATTAATTTGCCAATTTAAATTTTCTATTGAATTTATTACAGAATTTAAAGCTAATAAGTGATACTTAGACTCTTTTACAACACCTCCTTTACTTACATATTCCTTACCGACTTCAAATTGAGGTTTTATAAGAAAAATTCCTTCAAAAAATTTTTTATTTAATAAATCCTCAATTGGCTTTAAAACCAACTTAAGTGAAATAAAAGAGAGATCTGCTACTACAAAATCTGGAAATAAATCTTCTTTCGAAAAAATATTCTCTGATTTAAGAAATCTTATATTGGTTCTTTCTAAAAGTATTACTTTTGGATTTTCTCTTATTTTCCATGAAGTTTGACCATAGCCAACATCAATTCCATAAATCCTTTTTGCTCCATTTTGCAATAAACAATCTGTAAATCCACCTGTAGAGATGCCTACATCAATACAAATTCTACCCTTTACATTCAAAGCAAACTCTTGAAACGCCTCAGCCAATTTTTCACCACCCCTAGAAACATATTTTGGCTGAGCAGAAATAATTATTTGAGATTCAGGGGATATTTCTTGACCTGGTTTATCCAATACTTTACCGTTATTATTTTTAACTTTACCTGCGAGGATGAGTCTCTGGGCTTTTTGACGAGAATCGACAAAACCTTTTGTGAATAAAAAAATATCTAATCTAATCTTTTTACTCATTTACCATAAATAAAGATTTAGAACAAGAAAATACATAACCAATTTATAATTTATGTTTAATTAAATTCTAACTTCATACAATACAAGTTTATCTCAAAAGACCAAAATTATTCCCTGCTAATATATCCTAATTTGGTGTAAAAGATTTTTAATAATTGTTTCCTTTAAAAAATTAAATAAACATACTTTTATTTAAAGATTTAGCAAAAGAAGATAAGAATTAATAATGAGTTTTTATAAATTAAACAAATTATAAGAAATAGTTATAATGTGAGATGTGTATAAATAAAAAATAGTGATTGAGCGTTACACCCTACCAGAAATGGGTCGAATATGGACAGAAGAAGCAAAGTTTCAAACTTGGTTAGAAGTTGAGATTGCCGCCTGCGAAGCAAATTTTGAATTAGGAAACATCTCCGAAGAAGATCTTCATGCAATTAAATGTAGGGCAAATTTCAAGCCAGAGAGAATTAAAGAGATTGAAAAGGAGGTTAAACATGATGTAATAGCGTTCTTAACGAACTTAAATGAATACGTTGGAGATTCTGGTAGACATATTCATGTAGGGATGACTAGCAGCGATGTTCTGGATACTGGCTTATCTCTTCAAATGAGGGATTCCTGTAAATTATTAATACAAGAAACTGAGAATCTTGAAAATGCGATTAGAGCACTTGCCTCTCAACATAAACACACAATAATGATTGGACGTTCTCATGCTATTCATGGAGAACCTATATCTTTTGGATTTAAGTTAGCTGGTTGGTTAGCAGAAATAATAAGAAATAAAAAAAGATTAAAAGAATTGCAAGACTCCATTTCAATTGGACAAATAAGTGGAGCAATGGGAACTTATGCAAATACAAATCCCAAAGTAGAAGAAATAACCTGCAAATTATTAGGCTTAAATGTTGATACAGCTAGTACACAAGTTATCTCTAGAGATAGACATGCAGATTATGTACTAACAATAGCTTTAGTAGGTTCTTCTTTAGACAGATTTGCAACAGAGATAAGAAATCTACAAAGAACAGATGTTTTAGAGGTAGAAGAAGGTTTCACTAAAGGGCAGAAAGGTAGTTCAGCAATGCCTCATAAAAGGAATCCAATAAGAAGCGAGAGGGTAAGTGGTTTATCAAGAATTCTTAAGAGCCACGTCAATACGGCTTTAGAGAATGTCACTCTATGGCATGAGAGAGATATTAGTCATAGTTCCAACGAAAGAATAATGTTGCCAGACATATCAATTTGTCTACACTTCATGCTTCATGAAATGGTTGAAATAATAAAAAACTTAAAAGTTTATCCTGCAAATATGCTTAAAAATATGAATATTTATGGAGGGGTTATTTTCAGCCAAAAAGTTCTTCTTCTGCTCATTGGGAAAGGGATCTCCAGAGAAGAGGCTTATAAGCTAGTCCAAAAAAATGCACATTCAGCATGGAATACAGAAAACGGGAATTTCAAAGAAAATTTAAAAAAAGACGATTATATTATGAATTTAATTAGCGACAAGGAATTGGATCAATGTTTTGATCCTTCAATACATCTAAATAATTTAAATGTAATATGGGACAGGTTAAATATTTAAAAGTTGATTATCCTAGATTTAGATAATTGCGCTACTAATCTCAATTCAAAACTTAATGAAAGACGGCTTTAGAATAGAAAAAGATAGTATAGGTACTATTGAAGTGCCAAAGAATGCTTTATGGGGAGCTCAAACACAAAGATCAATTAAAAATTTTGCATTAGGAAATGAATTAATACCATTAGAATTAATCTATGCAATCACTCTAATAAAAAAAGCAGCAGCTATTGCAAATAATAAGCTAGGCTATCTTGACAATCAAAAAAAGGATTTAATAAAAAGAAGTTGTACGGATATTTTGGACGGCTTACATGATTCAGAATTTCCTTTAAAAATATGGCAAACAGGAAGTGGTACTCAAACCAATATGAATGTTAACGAAGTTATTTCAAATATTTCTGCGACTATAGTAAATTCTGAATTAGGTCAATATAAAATACTGCATCCCAATGATGATGTTAATAAATCTCAATCAACAAACGATACTTTTCCCGCAGCTATACATATAAGTGTAGTTATTGAAATTACAAAGAAATTATTGCCATCTATTGAAAAATTAAATATATCTTTTGATAAAAAAACTAAAGAATGGAATAATGTTATCAAAATTGGTAGAACTCATTTTCAAGATGCAGTACCAATAACGTTGGGACAAGAAATCTCTGCATGGTCTAAACAAATAAAAGATGCAAAAAATTCAATATTATCAGGTGTCTCAGAATTATATAGTTTGCAGATTGGCGGTACAGCCGTTGGAACAGGCATTAATAGTCCTGAAAATTTCAGTGAGGAAGTGATAAAAATAATCAAAAATGAAACAGGCTTGCCATTTAATAAATCAGAAAATTATTTTTCTTTAATGGCCTCCCATGATCGATTAGCGAATATCATGAGCAAATTAAAAATTTTAGCTTGTTCATTATTCAAGATATCAAATGATATCAAAATATTATCTTCTGGTCCTAGAGCTGGCATTTATGAATTAATCATTCCCAAAAATGAGCCTGGCAGCTCAATCATGCCTGGTAAGGTTAATCCCACCCAATGTGAGTCAATCAGTATGATTTGTTCTCAAATCATGGGATTTGAATATGCTGTATCAATCGCAAACTGCAGCGGCACATTGCAAATGAATGAATACAAACCTTTAATAGCATTTAATATTTTGACTAGTATAAAATTACTAAGTGATGCTATGGATAATTTTAGAATTAAATTGATAGAGGGAATAACTCCTAACTTTAAATCGATAGAATCAAATTTAAATAATTCACTCATGCTAATAACTGCTTTAGTCCCAGAGATAGGATATGAGAAAGCTGCAGAAATTGCTAACCTTGCGTTTAACGAATCACTTAATCTAAAAGAAGCAACTTTAAAATTAGGCTACTTAGATGAAAAAAAATACAATGAGTTTATGGATATTGAAGAAATGATATAAATTATTCATTACTATCTAAGTTATCTAAACGCTTAATAGCAGGATTGATCAAATTATTTTCAGATATTCTTAAGAGATCATTCGATTCTGAGACAGGAAATCTGTTAATTGCTTTCAAAGTTAATTTGGCATTATTTTTAAGCTTACTGCTGAGGCTCCCACAATATTGGATCTGAGAAAGCATATCTATTGTTCTTCTAATAATTCTTACAACATCACCCTCATCCAAAGATGTATTAAAAATTATTTCTTTCCATTTCTTTCCTTTAGCCCATTGAGAAACTATTCCAGTTAAATCCTTTTCTAGATAAATAGGAAAATCTATGAAATAATCGAATTGCTTTGAAGATAATAGCTTCTGTAAACTTTCAAGCTCATGAAAAACATCAAGTACTTTCGAAGATGGTTTAAAATTACACCACAAATCAGATCTTCTAACTTCTACCGATATGGCCTGAATAACTGCAGCTAAATCTGGAGGTTCTAAATCATCTAAATAACCACTAAATAAAACTAATCCAACCCATAATTCATTCTCGGTTCTCAAAGAACCTATTGATGTCCCAATATCAGTAAGATGAACATCTTCTAAACAGCCAAAATAATTTAAGATTTTTATCAAATTTGTAAATTTCTCCCAATTGTAATTTTCTTTCTTTTCTATCAGTCTTTTCTTTTCTGTAATAGCAATTTCTATCAAGTTAACTTTACTTTTAAGCTTTTTTAATTTTTTTAAATCGCCTATTTCATGGAAAGGTTGCTTGATTATTTCTTTCTCTATATATGCAATTGATTCCCTTTGAGATAAAACTTCTTTCGCTAGATCATATTTTGGGATAGTTAAATTATTTGATCGACTAAGTTCAAAAATCTTGTTAGCAAAAATCAAAGAAAATTCATCACCTCTAAAACTTTCACCAGAAAAATTTAAATCAGGTCTGACGAGTTCAGAAAGATCTAAGGCATCTAAATCAGGAAAAATATTAACGATACAATCTGGTTTAATTAGAATAAACAAGTTATCAATAGTCAAACAAAGAATATTTAAAATTTTATTAGATCTTAAAAACTTATTACATATTACTGCTGGGACAATTTTTCGCCTAATTTGTGGTGCTTTTAAAGCAACGACACTACCATCATCCAAAAATTGAATCGCACTACTAATTTCTTCATGTAAGTTCTGAGAAGCCTGTTTTTCTAATATTTTTAATAATCTCCTTTCTTCTTTAAGACGACTTTTCAACTTTTCATAAGAATCAAAATCGTCCCAAGAAATCTTATTGGAAATTTTCTTTAAATTTAATAACTCTTCATTTAAAGAATTTAAATCACTATTCTCTTTTGAAGACTGTGATACATTTACAAAACTCCCAAAACTGCGTTTTATAAGTTCTTGAGATTTAGAAAGAGTATAATTTTGAAGAAGATTGAGAACCATCCCATAACTTGGAGAAAATTGACTAATTAATGGATTTGGCTTACTCAAAGCAAGCGAACTTGCTTCTTTCGCACCTTCAAATCTATTTTGAACGGTAACTACATACCCCTGAGTATCCTTACCTCGTCTACCTGCTCTCCCCGACATCTGCAAGAATTCACTACTAAATAGTAAACGATGCCCATTCTCAGATCTTTTTGACAAAGATGAAATTACTGTAGTTCTAGCGGGCATATTAATACCAGCAGCTAGTGTTTCCGTTGCAAATACAACTTTTATTAGACCTTCCTGAAATAATTCCTCTACCAATTCTTTCCAAGCAGGAAGTAATCCAGCATGGTGAGAAGCAATTCCTTTTTTAAGGGCATCAAAAAGGACACTATCTTTAATACCCTCTCGATTGTATTTGGAATATTGTGTTAACCTTTGAGATATTAAATTAGCTTCTTTATAGTTAACTAAAGTTAAATGATTTATATTCTCAAGTGCTCGGTCACAACCTTTTCTACTAAAAATAAAATAAATTGCGGGTAGCATATTTTGATCAAATAGCCGCGAAATAACGAAAGATATTGATGGTGACTTTGGTTGTACTAATCTGCCAACTTTACCTTTGATTTTTTGTCCTTTAGGCGATCTCCAGACTTTACAGTTAGGATGAATTCCATTCTTTTTTTTATTTAAGAGAGGATGAAAACCTTTAGCACTACAAAAAAGAAAATCCAAAGGTACCGGCCTTATCTCACTATTAATTAGTTGAGTTGGTCCATGCACTTGATTAATCCAACTTTTAAGTTGATCTGCATTTGCAATTGTCGCTGACAAAGCGATAATTTGAGTCCTACTTGGACAATGAATAATCGTTTCCTCCCAAACCGTCCCCCTTTGTGGATCATTCATGTAGTGACATTCGTCAAGTATTACCGATTCCAAATTAATTAGTGGATCATCAAAATCTTCAAACTCGCCATAAAGCATATTCCTAAATATCTCTGTTGTCATTACTAATACAGGTGCTTCTCTATTAATGCTCATATCTCCTGTGAGCAGGCCAACAGTATTCTGGCCGAATTGAAGAGAAAAATCTCTAAATTTCTGATTAGAAAGAGCCTTTAAAGGAGTAGTATAAAAGACTCTACTTTTATGATTTAAAGCTCTGTAAATTGCAAATTCACCCAATATAGTTTTACCTGCACCAGTCGGGGCAGATAAGACAATAGAATTCCCACTATTAATTGCGTTAATTGCATCTAATTGAAATTGATCTAAAGGAAATGGAAAAATTTCCCCTAAATTATTCAAAAATTGGTTTTGAGATGAATTTGAGTTAACTTCTTAGGATATGATCTATTTAGATATTAATAAATTCAATAATTAACTTGCAAACTTTGCTAATAAATGTGGATTTTTAATCTATAAACTATGGACAAATTTCAAACTCCAAAAAATAGAATTAGAAAATTGCGAGTACTATCTCTTGGAGATAAACCACATGAATTTAAAACTTCAGTAAAAAATATTGATACAACACTTGTAGACTTAAGTAGCAATGATTATTTTGGATTAAGCCGAGATAGAGATGTTATTAACGCTGCTCATGAGACATCTTTAAATGAAGGGTTAGGATCAGGCAGCTCTAGATTTATAAGTGGTTCTAGACCAATTCATAAGTTACTTGAAAGTAATTTAGGTAAATGGTTAAATCAAGATTCTGTACTACTGTTCCCTAGCGGATATCAAGCGAACATAGCAGCCATAGAGGCTTTGACAGATAAGAATAGTATCATAATTGCAGATAAACTTATACATAATTCTTTACTTATTGGATCAAAAGCATCTGGAGCTAAATTGATCAGATTCCTCCATAATAATCTACAAGACTTAGAAAATAAATTATCAAAGTATTCCATAATTAGCGATTCTATTCTTGTTGTTGTTGAATCTCTCTACAGTATGGAGGGCAGTATTGCTCCAATAGAAAAGATAACAAAACTATGTAGAAAATATAATTGCAAATTATTAGTAGATGAAGCTCATGCTCTAGGAATCTTAGGGGAACAAGGGAAAGGATTGAGTAATCCATTTCTTGATTCAATTACCATGATCAGTGGAACCTTTGGGAAGGCGTTTGGAAGCGGTGGTGCATTTCTAGCAAGCAATAGGAAAATAGGAGAAATACTTATTCAAACTAGTAGTCCATTTAGATATACAACAGCTTTATCTCCTTCTCTTGCTGCAGGTTCCTTAAAATCTTTGCAAAAAATCAAAGAAAATCTAAATTTAGGAACTGATTTACTAAAAATTTCGAAAAGATGGAAAAAAGAGATTGAAAATATTGGTAAATATGAAGTAATTGGAGACGCACATATCCTTTCTTTAATTATTGGAGATGAAGATAAAACAATGATGATGCAAAAATTTCTTGAACAAAAAGGGTTCTTAGCTGTAGGGATAAGACCTCCTACCGTACCAGTAGGAAAATCTAGAATTAGATTAACAATTCGGAGTTCTTTCAATACAAATATTTTAAAGAACTTTATTTCAGTATTAAAAGCTTATCAATGAACCAAATAATTTCACAACACGGATGGGGATTAGATCAAAGTATGTGGAATAAGGTAAAAGAAGAATTTATTAGACAAAATTGGATTTGGCAAGATAATAATAGAGGTTATTATTCAGATCCCCACGTTAAAGTTAATTGGATCAAAGATGATTCAGAAAACAATAAAAAAGTTGTTATTTGCCATTCATTAGGTATTCATTTAATTGGGAAAGAAATTCTCAGGGAAGCTTCTCATATCGTATTAATTAATTCCTTCTATAATTTCATACCCTCAAATAATGAAAGCAAAATAACGATGAGAACACTCCTCAGAATGGAAAAAAAAATAAATTCTGGTGAAGTTCGCTTTATGTTAGAAGAATTTATTAGTAGATCATTTATGCCAAATCAAGTTGATATTAAATTTAAATCTATTTTTAATTTAAAATCAAAACAAATTAACTTAAAAAATTTATTAAAGGATTTTCAGAAGTTGTATTTACAAAAGAGTACATTTAGTTTATTTTCAAAAAATACTGATATTTTAGTAATTAAATCTAAAAACGATTTAATTCTCAAAGATTATGCTTCTGATGAATTTGTTTATTTACTCAATAATTCTCAAATTAATAAACCTAAATTAGTGCAAATTGAAGGGCAAGGACACTTAATAGATAATAGTTGTATTGTAAAAATCCTCAAAGATTGGTTATAGATATTTTTCATTATGGCAAATGAATATTGGAGTAAAAAAATAAATAATAACTTTAATAATGCTGCTCATTCATATTCACATTATTCTTTAGTTCAAAAATATTTTGCAAATAAGTTGGTACATATCATAAAGGAAATAGAACCTCAAATTGGAAAGTGGTTTGATCTAGGAGCAGGTACAGGTTATTTAGCTGATCTATTAGAAAAAAACTTTATGAATATAAAAGTTCAGCGAATTGACTTTAGTCCAAATATGCTTAAAGAAAATAAAAAAAATAGCCAGACTATTTTATGGGATTTAAATGATGATCTACCTCCTAGTATAAATAATGCAAGTCTAATTATTTCATCCTTCTGCTTTCATTGGTTAAATGAACCTGAAAAGAAGTTAAGAAAATGGTACGAAAGATTACTTCCTGGAGGTTTACTCATAGTTTTGTTTCCTAATAATAAAAGTTTCCCAGAATGGAAAGATACATGTAAAAGAAACGATATAGAATACAGTGGTATTGCTTTACCATGTACTAATTCATTGCAAAGGTTTGTCAAAGAGAGTGAAATATTCCTAATAAAAGAATTTAATTACAGAGAAACTTTTCCAAATATTTATAAACTTTTTAAAAGTATAACTAATGTGGGAGCTCAAACCACACAAAAAAGAAGAAAAACAGTTTCAGAATTAAAGTTAATGCAAGAGAAATGGCCCAAAGATCAAGATGCGAAGGTAAATTTAACTTGGGCAATAAGTATATTAATCCTAAAAAAATGAAAATTACTACTAAAGTTTTTCAATTTATTATATGTGGAACTGATACTGATGTTGGTAAAACATTAATTAGCTCATTTTTTGTTAGAGGACTTAATTGTTTTTACTGGAAGCCAATACAAAGTGGTATTCAAGGTGAGACTGATAGTGAATATGTTCAAAGGGTTAGTCAAATTAGTCCAAAAAAGATTTTAAAGGAAGCTTATGTTTTCAATGAACCAGTATCACCCCATTGGGCTGCGGAAATTGATAATGTAAAACTAATTAAATCAAATTTAAATCTACCAAATATCGAAAAGAATCTTTTAGTTGAAACCGCAGGTGGACTGATGGTTCCTCTAACTAGAGATTTCTTGCAGATTGATCAGATCAAAATTTGGAACTTACCTGTAATACTTGTTTGCAGGAGCTCTCTTGGGACACTAAATCATACCCTTTTAAGTATTGAAGCCCTCAAAAAAAGAAAAATTAATATTTTAGGTTTGATTATTAACGGCAAAAAACATTTAGATAATCCACAAACTTTAAAACTTTTTAGTGGATTACCAATTATCGCAGAATTCCCTTTAATAAAAAATTTAAGTGTAAATAATTTAGATTTTTTATGGAAAGATCTTAACATGGAAGAAAAACTAGCTCAAATACTAAATAAATAAATCTTGATTATGAATCATAATTCAAATTCATTTAATAATGATTGGCACCCTAATATTTGGCCTCCTTTTACTCAAATCCAGACAAACAAAGCTCAAATTGAAGTCAGCCATGGTAAAGATGCTTCTTTATTTACTATAAACCCAGAAAAAGAACTTATAGATGGTATTAGTAGCTGGTGGGTCACTCTGCATGGCCATGGTAATGAATTTATAGCAAATGCCATCTCAAATCAAGCCAAGACATTAGAACAAGTTATTTTTGCTGATTTCTTACATCCTCAGGCAAAAAAACTTGCAGAAAGGCTGAGCAGATTAACTAAATTAGAACGATTATTTTTTTCAGATAATGGGTCAACTGCAGTTGAAGTAGCCCTAAAAATTGCTTATCAATGGTGGCAAAATAATGGTGAGAGAAGAAATCAAATTATTGCTTTTGAAGGTGCTTATCATGGAGATACTTTTGGGGCTATGGCGTTAGGTGAAAGAAATATATTTAATGAAAGTTTTGAGAAGTTAATGTTTCCAGTTAAAAGGGTGCCATGGCCTTCAACATGGATAGGAGATGAAAATATTGAAAAGAAAGAAGAAGTTTCCATACAAAAGCTTTGTGAACTCTTAAAACAGCCAACAGTAGCCGTTATTGTCGAGCCTATTTTACAGGGTGCTGGTGGTATGAATATGGTAAGACCAAAATTTATAAAAAAGGTTTCAGAATTAGTTAGTGATCATAATTCTCTTTTAATAGCAGATGAAGTATTAACTGGTTTTGGCAGAACTGGAAGTTTATTTGCTTTCCAACAAGCAAAGATTCAACCAGATTTAATTGCCATCTCTAAAGGATTAACTTCTGGTTTTTTACCCATGGGAATAACTCTTTCTAAAGAAAA
Source organism: uncultured Prochlorococcus sp. (assembly GCA_902627325.1). GTDB lineage: Bacteria > Cyanobacteriota > Cyanobacteriia > PCC-6307 > Cyanobiaceae > Prochlorococcus_A. The sequence goes on from CACOIM010000002.1 coordinate 51,222, forward strand.
AATTTTTCAATCTTTTGTTAGTGATTCTCCAGAAAAAACATTTTGGCATGGTCATAGCTTTACCGCTAATCCTCTTGGATGTGCAGCTGCAAATGCAAGTTTAGATCTTCTTGAAAATGAACCAAATAAATATCTTAAATTTCAAGATAAACATTTATGTTTGACAAAGAAATTGAAGCATTTAGATTTTGTCAAAAAAATAAGAATATGTGGAACTATAGTTGCTTTCGACTTAGAAATAGGTGCAAATTCTGGGTATCTAAATACTATTGGGAAAAAGATAAAATCACGCGCCATTGAGAAAGGACTTTTTATTAGACCACTGGGAAATATAATTTATTTACTACCACCTTTATGTATCACAGATACTCAATTAGAAAAAAGTTATGAAATCATCCATGATATTATTTCAAACTTGTAAGTTTTAAGAAATAAGAAGATTAATTTTGTCAATAATCTCTCCGATATTTAATTTGAGTTAAATACTTGATTACCATTAACAATAATTAAAAATTAAATCTTATTTGAAGTTTTTTAAAAATATTTATAAGAGCTCGAAATTTACTAATTTCATAAATCTATCAAATGATTCAATTAATTTATTGAGTTACTTGATCAACTATTTCGCCAACCATATAGGCATAGAATTTATTTCTTTGCCTGTAAAATTAGCGAATAATAATGCGAATAATAAGCATGCCAAAATAACAATTACCAATAAAAGCAATGAGAACATTTCTCCATTTGAAAAGGGTCTCCTATCACCAATTGAATTAGCTATTTTTGAATCTGCTGTATAAGTATTAATAACAGGCTTCTTATATTTCTTTTTGCTTTCTAAACCATTTTGAATTTTTTTATCATAAATATTTCTTAGATAAGGATTATTTAAATTTTCATAAGCTTCCATTACCGTTTGAAGTTTTACTTTTGCATCTTCTAAATTCAGAGAAGTAGTATCTGGATGTAATTCCTTAGTCAATTTACAAAAAGCTTTTCTTAATTCATGAGTAGAAGCTTTCTCATGAACCCCAAGGATTTTATAGTAATCTTTTTCTCCTTTCAAAATTATTTGCTATCGATTACATATTAATGTATTTAAATTAAAGTTAATGCTATATAAAAACATAAAATTAAAAATTTAATTGAAAAATATGATGCAAATAATACACTATAAGGACATTAATGAAATTCTTAGTAGTAATGAGATTCAATTATTTAAGCAATTACAGGGAATTATTAGTGCAATTAATAAAGATACAAATTTAACTCGACTTATTGAAGGGGATGATTATTGGATATCACAAGTATATGACAGTATTTGGCCGTTTTACTTAAATCCAAATAAAACATTTAACGGTAAAAAATTTGTTGATATTGGTTCAGGATGTGGGTTCCCCGGATTGGCTTACGCAATAACACATCCAAATTCAGAGGTATATTTAGTTGATTCCTCTAGAAAAAAAACAGAGGCATTAAAACAAATTATTGATGCTTTAAACTTAAGTAATAAAATATTTGTAATAAACGAAAGAATCGAAAAAATTGCTCATAATGACTTGTATAGGAATACTTTTGATATTGGTACGACTAGAGCAGTTGGCTCACCTTCCACAGTCTCAGAATATATATTGCCAATGCTAAAAAGGAGTGGGATTGGACTACTATATTGCGGTAAATGGAATAAAAAAGATGAGTTTAAAATAAAAAATACCTTGAATATATTAAAAGGGTCTATTACAGAAATAAAGAAAAATCAACTTCCTAAAGGAAAAGGAGAGAGGAATATTATTTTTATCAAGCCAGAGCAAAATTGTCCTGATTTTTATCCTAGAGCTATAGGGAAGCCTTCAAAATATCCTTTATAGATTTATGTTGTCGATAATCTAGTCTGTTCTCCTGCTCCAAATTTTTTCTTTAAATATCTAAGTTTTTTAATTACCTTTTTAGGATTAAGATGATTAATCAATGAGTTATGTAGATCTTTTTCAGTTACACCGCAATCCAACGAATTTGCATTGTTACCGGGGAACCAATGGCCGCCATTTCCCATCAATTGATATCTTGCTTTAGTAAAACTTTCTAAATCCCACGCTTCAAGTAAATTTGATAGCCAAAGTAGAACTGGAATATTAATTTCGCCTGGAGTATTTCTCCATGTTGGTAAATTCTTATCCCAATTTTGATACCAATCAACTCCTAAAACTTTGATTAATTCTTGATTCAATTTATTCTCAATGGAAGGGACTAAATCATTTGATTTATCAAGCAGGGATATTGCTTCTAAGTGATAATCAAAATCTGATTCTTTTGCTACCCCAACACTTAGTGTGTGCACGGAATTATTATTCAAGCAGAAAAGATCATTAAAAACTATTGGATGAATAGGCTTACAAAGTTTTTTAATTTTCTCTGAAGGTGTATGCAAATGTCCACCCTTATCAGTAGGGCTAATGATGAAAACACCCAAATCAAATTTTTCAGCTAATTTTATTGCTTTGATATTTGTCTGATTTATGAAATACCAATGTAAATTAACAAAATCAAATTTATTAGATGATATTGCCTTATTAATAAGGCTTAATGACCCATGAGTAGAAAATCCAATATTGCCAATCAAATTATCTTTTTGCCACTTTCTAAGAATATCGATACATCCTCCCTCTCTTATAGCGTAATGAAGATGTTCAAAAGTATTTATGCCATGAATAGCGAGAAGATCAATTTTTTTAATTCCTAGTGTTTGAAAACTCATTTTTAGTTCATCTTGAAATCTATTAACATCTTCATTTGGTGGGATCTTTGTTTGAATAATTTTTGAATTTATATCATTATTTTTAAATGCAGACCCCAATTGAAGTTCAGAAGTTCCATAATATCTTGCAGTTTCAATATGATTTAAGCCATATAAATCCGCTAATTCTAAAATTTTTATTACTTTGTTTTGTTCCTCTTTCGATATATCTTTAAATTCTAATTGTTTCCAACTTTTTTGAAATCTCATACCACCTAGAGATAATACAGGCATATCAATATTTGTCCTTCCAAACCGACGATATGGTAGCACCATTAAATTCTTGTCAGTGTTTATTTACCCTAGGTAATTTACCTAATGATTGAAACATATCCCTATTTAAACTGGCTTCTAATCTATCAAGATCTTCAAAATCAACCCAATGCATACAGTCAACTGGACATGTATCCATAGCTTCTTGAACTACTTCGAGATCATCCCCATTCTGACGCAGAACTCGTGCTCTCCCAAGATCTTCATCAACAATAAATGTGTTATTAGCGACATGTACGCAATACTGACACCCTATACAAGCAGCTTCATCAACCCAAATTGCTTTTTCCCGTAATTCTCCACCTAAAACGGGTTCAAATCCGGAAATATCATTAGACTCTAAATATTCATTAAATGCAGCTAAATTATCACTATTAATTCCATCATAAATATCTGAATTAAAATCATTTTTCACAAAAGATTTAAACGAAGAATTTTCTTGTATTTCTTCGGAAAAATCAAATGCTATGGAAGGATCAATATCCAAAGTCTTATGCGTCCCATTTAGTTAAAACTAATTCTATAGAGCCATCAGTTTCGTTTTTTTGTTCGACTATTTGATATCCATCTTTTTGTGTTTGAGAAATTATTGTTTGATATGCATACATTTGAGTTACTTTAGAAATAAATCTTTCTACTGGTAGAGTATATTTCCAAAGATCTAAATCAGTAACTAACTCGTAGGAATTTGATTTATTATCCCATTTAAAACCTACTTTAGTGTTTTCGGGCAAATCTAAGCTTATATCAACAGCAGTAAATTTACCTTGGTAGCCTTTTACAAATTTTTCATCTTGGTTAGGATTATAACCAAGAACATCTAAAGCCTTTACAAGAGGCTCTGTCTCTTTAAGTTTGGTTTTAATAGTACTAAAATGTGACATTAGATTCGTTATTTAATTGATTGGAATTGTTGGTTTGATTAATGACAAATGAGTCTGTTGTTAATCTCTTAGTTTTAACTTCTCCAAGAGCCTCTTCTAAATTCTTAGTTGCTTCATTACAGGAATCTCCATCAAAACCTTCAACCGTTTCTTGGACACGTCCATCTTGGTAAATTTTAAATCTTAATGTTCTTTGGGGCATTAGATTACACACTAAGTACTTATACTTTATATAAAATAACTAAAAATAAGAGTTTCAGTTGATAACGTAACTTTGTTTTCATTATTGGATATAAAATATTTCAATATCCAAATAAATTATTTATAAAATCCTTTCATGCCCATTGAATCAAGTGCGGTTTTCGCCTCCTCCATAACAGAGGGTTCAGAGTCAAATAATGCAATTTTTGTACATTCATCAATAAATAATTCTTGCAATTTATTGCTTAAATTCTGATATAGCCTGCATAAAGACCAAATACAATTACTTCGAACCACTGGTTCATTATCAATTTTAAGACTAATTAATAATTGCTCGGCAGCTAATTGAGCATTATCACTTGAAATACTTCCAATCTCTGCAAGAGAGCTTGATGCCCAAAGCCTTACTGATGAGACATCCTTCTGTAAGGCTTGTAATAAAGGACGCAATACAATTTGATTATCATAATTTGCTAGGCTCCAAGCTGTAGCTCTTCGAACATAGGCGTTATCGTCAGACTCTAACAAACTAACTAATTTACTCACAGCATCTGGACAAGGGTTTCGACCTAAAGCATAAACAGCACTCATCCTCTCAACAGGACAAGACTGATCTAATAGTGGAAGTAATAGAGGAAAAGACCTCTTATCACGGTATTCACAAAAAATTTTTAAACCTTGAATTCGCTCTTCTTTATTTCCTTTCAAATATTCTAATGCCTGATCACATGCAGAAGAAACATCTAAATTATCTTTTGAGAAGCCATCTTTATCGATTTCTTCAAGAGGATCGACTTCAAAATCAACAGCTAGCTCTTTAGCCAAAACATCTGGATCAATAGCAATATCCGCCAAACTATCATCGTTAAATTCTTTTTTGTAATTAATCATTGAACATAACAAGTATTAATTAATAGGAGCAGGAGACATCATATCACCAGGCAACCAAATTCTTGCACTAACCGCAAAAAAAGCAACTCCAAAAAGAAGTACAATTGTCACAGGAAGTAATTTGGTTCTAATAAAGCTCACTAAGTTTTCTTAATTTAGTTAATACTAGCTTTTTTATTGAAGAATTAAAAATAATTACTAAAAATAATTGATTTGTCATCTAAATTCGCCTTAATTGACCACAAGCAGCATTCTTTTCCAATCCTCGACTTTTTCTAAAACTTACATTAATTCCATTTTGCAAAAGTCTACTTTTAAATTTATGAGCATTTGAAAATGAAGATTTTTGAAAAGGCATTTCTTCTATATCGTTATAGCTAATCAAATTTACATGAGATTGGAATCCTCTAATTAAATTACTTAGTTGATCAGCATGCTCTTCTTGATCATTGATTCCATTTAATAAAATGTATTCAAAACTTATTCTTCTACCTGTTTGCGATACGTAATTTCGACAATCACTAATAATTTGTTTTATGTTATAGTTTCTCGCACTTGGTATTATACTTTCTCTGATTTTTTGATTCGGTGCATGAAGGCTAATAGCAAGTGTAAATTGACATTTACCTAATCTCTCAAAAGAAAGTTTAGATAATTGACTAATTTTATTTGGTATAGCCACCGTACTTACTGTCATTTTTCTTTGGCTTATATTTAAGTCTTTATTAATACATTTAATAGCAATTAGTACTTCGTTTAGATTTAATAGTGGTTCACCCATTCCCATAAAAACAATATTCGTTACTTTCATACTCATCTCTTTTTGTATTAATAATATTTGTTCAATTATTTCTCCTGCTTTTAATGATCTTTTTAACCCATCCTTTCCTGTAGCACAAAACTTACAATCCATTGGGCATCCGACTTGGCTTGAAACACAAACAGTTAATCTTTTATTTGTAGGTATTCCAACTGATTCAATAAATTCTCCATCTAATGTGCGTAAGAGTAACTTTAAAGTACCATCATTTGATAAAGATTTCTTTTCTAATTTTAAACCTCCTATAATAAATCCTTCACTTTTTAATTTATTTCTAAAGTTAGATGGTAAGTTCTGTAAATCATCAATATTATTCGATCTTATTTTCGGATTATAAATATAATTGTGAATTTGTTTCCCGCGAAAAGATAATTCACCATAACTTAAAGCGATCTTTTCAAGATCTTCAATACTGCACCCTAGAAGATTTTTCAAAGGAAATCAATAAGATGAGAACAAACCGTGTTTCAAGAGAAACTCTGTAAAAAGAATAGCTATAAATCCAATCATCGCTAATCTGCCATTAAGTTTTTCATTATAGGAATGGAATCCATAACGAGGTAACTTTCTCTTGGGAATAAATTCTGGTTTAATCATCGATTTAGAAAAATCTTATTCTAATGTTTAAAAATAATAATAGCTTATTCATCAGTTAATAATCCCTCTTCTTGTAAACCTTCTAAAGCAGCTGGATCAGGTAATTGATCCTCTGAGAATTGATTCTCAGCATTAGGTCTCGCAAAAGCTGCAAAATTACTTGAATTTGGATCGATCCCATGCCTTGATCTCGTAGTCTCTAAATCTTCATCACTTGGATCATCCAAGATCGCAGAGGAATTGACAGCATTATTTGATGGCATATCTACCGTATAGTCAGGTCTAAGATTTTGAGCCTTTCTATAGCCACCCGATTCTTCTGCGAGGATATCAGGATGAGGCCCTGCTTCAGAAGCTAACTCTTCCACAAATCCACTGAATCCAGTTCCAGCGGGTATGAGCCTTCCTATAATTACATTTTCCTTTAACCCTCTAAGCCAATCAGACTTACCTTCGATAGCTGCCTCTGTTAACACTCTGGTGGTTTCTTGGAAAGAAGCTGCAGAGATAAAGCTATCCGTATTTAGTGAAGCTTTTGTGATTCCCAGCAAAACAGGAGTAAATTCAGCAGGCGCTCCACCCGTTATGGACATGGCTTGATTAGTATCTTCAACTTGTCGTAATTCAATTAATTCACCAGGGAGAAGAGTAGTATCTCCAGCATCTTCAACTCTCACTTTACTAGTCATTTGTCTAACTATTACTTCAATATGCTTATCATCTATAGCTACTCCTTGCGATTTATAGACATTTTGAACTTCATTAACCATTCTTCGTTGAAGCTTAGATATTGATTCCTGAGCAGCTTCCATTAAGGGTTTTTGATCTTGTAAATCCGCAAAGAAACACTCCAATAATTCATGTGGATTTATAGGTCCATCTGTAAGCAATTCTCCTGCACTAACTTGTTGACCGTCACTGACCATAATATTTTTCCCTAGTAAGATCTGATATTCATTAATCACATCATCTCTCTCTATCACTGATAAAGACATAGATTCATCATCTATACCTTTTTTTATTTGAACGACTCCAGATTTTCTACATAAAACTGCAGCGTCTCTAGGTCTTCTAGCTTCTAATAACTCTTCAATGCGAGGTAATCCTTGAACAATATCTCCCGTTTTTTGCCTTTCAAAAACTAACAACGCTAAGCCATCTCCTCTTTGAACTAAATCCCCGTCTCTCACATGTAATACTGAATCAGGAGAAACCATATAAGGCCTTCCAATTCTTAAAGTGACTGAATCTTTACTTATTTCCTCTATTTCTCCACAAGAAGTTGACTTTTCCGTATCACTTACAAAATCTCCATCAACAACCCTATCCCCAATTTTTACAGTGGGTTTTCCTTTCGTTTTGATAATAATTTTATCTTCTTCTCTTTCAACTATGAGTCTTCTAATTGGTTCATCATCTACAGGAGTTGGCATTTGCGCTACCCCTTCTTCCTTACATAAGATTTGAGTAGTAGCGATTACATCACCAGCTTTTACTGAAGAATTATTTTTCACCTTTAATTCAGTATGAGTAGAACCATGACTTGAATCAGAAATAGTATCTCTTCTAACTAAAATAGACTCAAGAATTACTAAATTAAGTCTATTAGTATTCTTATCCTTCTTATCAGGAATTATTTCAACATCTACTGTCATTTGAGGAGTCGCATCAAAAGTCTCTAAACTTAATTGCGTCCTTAATAACTCGACACCTTCCACAGATTTAATTAATTCCCCATCTTTATAGGAAAGTCTTTGAATAGCTTTTAAACCAAGATAAGGTCCTTTTTCTTGTTTAACATGTTGAAGTTCAGGAAGTTGTGCTTCATTTGGAATAGTGAATTCTTCAACAGTTCTTAAAAGTAGGCCTTTACATTTTGGGGTTTCTAATCTTTGAACAAAGAGTATCTCTTCATTATTTATACCATCCATAATTTTTTCACCTGGATTGACAAGCATTCCCTCATCATCAAATCGATTTAAAACCTCTTCATCATTACATTCATGAAAGGTACCATTCCTGACAGTAATCTCTCGTAAAATATCATTTTTCTGAATAACTGTAACGATACCAGAAGTTTGACTAAATATATCTTTCACTACTTCAGTTCCTGCTTCTATCCATTGCATATCTTCAATCATTAATAAAGAAATATCTTTATTAATTTCATGAGTTTCTTGAGGAACCCATAGTAATGTTCCCCCTTGACTAACTTCAAAGCCATTCTTAGCAGATCTAGCTTTTTTAACACTTAAACCTGGAGCATATTTAATAAGACCACCAGTTTTTGTTCTAAATTTATCATCTACTAAGTCGGCGATCACTTCACCACTACTTATTTTACTTCCGGGGATAGTATTCAAACGATAAGAAATTCCTTCTCCTGATTCCAGATGCCAAATTTCTCCCGAGTGGGTAGCCTCCTCTATTAATTTACAATCTTTAAGTGCCATTGAAGTTGTTACAATCTGCACTTCTCTTGAATCCCCAATAGAATCTCTCAGACGTACCTCTCCCCCATATTCACTAAATTGGCTTGCCTCGGCTAAGACTTCGCCTTCTTTGACCAATTTTTTCGAATTAACTACGGGAGTTGCATTTGGAGGTAAATTATAAACATCTCCTGCAAGCACCCACAATCTTCCTAATCTTTGTGCTTTAAGAGTAATATTTCCTTGTCTATCAGTAACTTCTTTAGGTTGGATGACCTTATCGTACTTAACCTGGCCAGCCAAGTCGCAAATAACATCTTTCGTAGCCTTCTCAACACTCTTTTTAACTGCACCTGCTGTGATTTGAGCGATAGTAATATCAGAATTTACTTCTTGTCCATCATCAACAAATAGTAAAGAACCGCTTGTAACTTCTATCTTTTGATTTTTAGATGTACTTCCTTGATTAGGAATTATTTTTAATACAAAATCAACTTCTGCCTGTTTTGCCTCTACACCATGAGGTGTTCTATAACCTCTTATTTTAGCTTTTGAACCAAATTCAACTTTACCGGCAATCTTTGATCTCACCACACCACTTTCTGCCGTTGAGACTCCCCCTGTATGGAAAGTCCTCATAGTTAATTGAGTTCCAGGCTCTCCTATTGACTGTGCAGCAATGATACCTACTGCTTCTCCTAAATCAACAAGGTGATTATAAGCCAATGCCCAGCCGTAACATTTTCTGCAAACTGATCTATTAGCCTCACATGTTAAAGGGGATCTTATCTTGACATTTTGAATCCCTGATTTTTCAATAATATTACTTATAGAAGGATCAATTGCAGTATCCTTTGCTACTAGTAATTCTTCTTGAGTATTAAATATATCTTTTGCAGTCAACCGCCCTAACAGTCTATTCCCAAACTTACCATCTTCAGATTCTATTACAATTGATCTCTCAGTACCGCAATCCTCTTCCCTTACAATTACATCCTGAGCTACATCTACTAATCTTCTTGTTAAGTATCCTGAGTCAGCAGTCCTTAAAGCAGTATCAACTAAACCTTTGCGAGCTCCATAAGAGGAGATTACATATTCAGTAACTGTAAGTCCTTCTCTGAAATTTGTTCTTATTGGTAAATCAATAATCTCACCTTGAGGATTAGCCATCAAACCTCTCATCCCAACAAGCTGTCTAACTTGAGACATATTACCTCTAGCCCCTGAATTTGCCATCATCCAAACAGAATTCAAAGGGTCATTTTGATTGAAATTATTCTTGACTGCATCAACTAATCTCTCGTTAGTTTCAGTCCAAGTATCAATTACTTTTGTATGTCTCTCGACCTCAGTAATTTCGCCAAGTCTATAACATTCTTCTGTAGCACTAATTTGGGCTTCTGCCTGACCGATTAAATCCTGCTTAGCCTCTGGTACTTTCAAATCATCGACTGAAATAGATACAGCTGCTTGTGTTGCATATTTAAATCCAAGATCTTTGAGATTATCTGCCATAGCAGCAGTTATAGCTGTTCCATGAGTTTTATATGACCAAGCAACAAGATTTTTTAAGCCTTTTTTATCAATAACTTTATTTTTAAATGATGGGGGAGTTTTGGCTAAAGGAGCCATTAATAGCTGTGAATTTTTTTTCGCATTTTTTAAATTTTTGCGAGTTTTTGAGCTTTTTTTTGGTTTAGAGGATGTCATAATTTCAATTTATAGATGTGAGATGTATCGTCATGGTTAAGTTTGAGAGACTGAATCAATTATTGTGTGATTCATTACAACTCTACCCACGGTAGTAAGAATATATCTAGATATCAGATTATTCTCAGAATCAAACTTATCGCGCCTATAAGTCCAGATTTCTAACTTTGAACCATCCTCCAATTCTTTAGATTGATAAGGTTTTTTAGATTCATCTTCATCTTCGACTTCACCATTAAATCTAACCCAAACCCAATTATGTAATCCTATTCTTTTATCCTCAAATGCATAAATAACATCTTCTAAAGACGCATATGTTGATGAGTTATCTTCAAATTTTGGTTTTTTATAGTCTGGTTGTATTGCAGTTAAATAATACGAACCCAAAACCATATCTTGAGAAGGTGTGACTATTGGTTCTCCAGTAGCTGGTGACAAGATATTGTTACTTGCAAGCATTAACATTCTTGCTTCAGTTTGTGCTTCTAAAGCTAATGGAACATGAACTGCCATTTGATCACCATCAAAATCAGCATTAAATGCAGGACATACAAGAGGATGAAGCTGTATAGCCCGACCACCAACAAGTTTAGGTTCGAATGCTTGAATACCTAATCTATGAAGCGTTGGAGCTCTATTAAGTAATATAGGATGCCCCTCAATAACTTCTTGAAGAACCTGCATCACTTCATCATCAGCTTTTTGAATTAATTTTTTAGCAGCTTTGATATTATTTACAATATTTTGTCTAATTAATCTATGAATAACAAATGGTTGAAATAACTCAATAGCCATTTCCTTTGGAAGACCACACTGATGCATTTTTAATTTAGGACCAACAACAATGACTGATCTCCCAGAATAATCAACTCTTTTACCTAATAGGTTTTGCCTAAATCTACCTTGTTTACCCTCAATAATATCGCTGAGCGATTTTAAAGCTCTATTATTGGCTCCAACAACGGTTCTTCCTCTTCTTCCATTATCTACAAGAGCATCAACTGCCTCTTGCAGCATCCTTTTTTCATTCCTTACAATAATTTCAGGTGCTAGTATTTCTTGTAACCTTGCAAGTCTATTATTTCTATTAATAACTCTTCTATATAAGTCATTTAGATCAGAAGTTGCAAATCTGCCTCCATCCAATTGAACCATTGGTCTCAAATCGGGAGGAATAACAGGAATTGCATCTAGAACCATCCACTCTGGTCTAGCATTAGTTGCAACAAAGTTATCTATCACTCTTAATCTTTTAATTAACTTCGCTCTTTTTTGTCCTTTACTTTGCGTTATTTCTTCGCGAAGCTCTTCTGCAATTTCAGTCAAATCTAAATCTTCAAGTAACTGTTTTAGAGCCTCTGCTCCGATCCCAACAAATGGTTCATTTTCAATAGTTGAATCTTCTGCATAAATTTCATCTTCAATTTCCAACCATTCATCTTCAGTTAAGAGTTGCTTATATTTGAGTTCTTGATGATCTCCTACATCTAAAACGACATAACAATTGAAGTATACTATCTGTTCCACATCCCTAAGAGGCATATCAAGGAGTATTGCTACATAACTAGGAATACCTTTTAGATACCAGACGTGTGAAACTGGAGCTGCCAACTTAATATATCCCATCCTATGTCTTCTGACCCTACTTTCAGTGACCTCAACACCACACCTTTCACAAACAATACCTCTATGCCTGACTCTTTTATACTTTCCACAATGGCATTCCCAATCTTTGGATGGCCCAAAGATTTTTTCACAGAATAAACCATCCATTTCTGGTTTAAGAGTTCTATAATTGATGGTTTCTGGCTTAGTAACCTCTCCAACTACCTGGCCATTAGGCAAAGTCCTTTGGCCCCAATCCATAATCCTCTGAGGAGAAGCTAGAGAGATCTTAACGTAATCGAAGTGATTTTCAGTTCTTAAATTGCTGTTAGTCATGTTGGAATTTGTTAGTTAAAGTTTATAAATAGAAATTAATCTTCCTCATACTCCGAAGTTCCTAATGATTCATACGTTGGTCTTGAAGGAGTATTCCTTCTAGAATTAATATCTTGCATTAAATCAACTTCTTTACCTTCATCTGTATAAACAGAAATATCTAAACCTAAGGATTGTAATTCTCTCATTAAAACTTTAAATGATTCAGGAGTTCCAGGTCTTGGTATTGGTTTACCTTTGACAATTGCATTAAGGGCTTCATTTCTACCTTGCATATCATCTGATTTAACAGTTAATAATTCTTGTAATGTGTAAGCAGCTCCATAAGCTTCTAGTGCCCAAACTTCCATTTCACCTAAACGCTGGCCTCCCTGTTGTGCTTTTCCTCCGAGGGGCTGCTGAGTAACCAGTGAATAAGGTCCTGTAGATCGAGCATGAATTTTATCATCTACCAAATGCACAAGTTTTAGGAAGTGAGAGTAACCTACAGCAACTGGTTGATCAAAAGGTTCACCGGTTCTACCATCTATTAAGAGTAGCTTTCCAGGATCATTTGGGTTATAAACCCAGTCTTTACCTATTTGTTTTGAAGCTTCAGTAAGAAATGCCTGAACTGTCTGATGTGATTTCTCAGGCCCATACATTTCGTCGAATGGTACTACTTTTACTCTGCAATCTAGATTAGAAGCCGCCCAACCCATAAGAAGCTCAAAGACTTGACCAACGTTCATTCTACTTGGTACCCCAAGGGGATTTAATACGATATCTACAGGTGTTCCATCTGGTAAATAAGGCATATCTTCTCTCGGCAAGATCCTGCTAATAATACCTTTATTTCCATGCCTTCCAGCCATCTTGTCGCCAACCTGTATTTTGCGTCGTTGAGCTACATAAACTCTTACAACCATGTTTGCTCCAGGAGGTAACTCATCTCCTTGTTCTCGAGTATATATTCTTACATCAACAACCCTACCCCTTTCTGTATTTGGAACTCTTAATGAATTATCTCTCACATCTCTAGCCTTCTCTCCAAATATTGCTCGCAATAGTTTTTCTTCTGGAGGTTGATCAGACTCTCCTTTCGGTGTGACCTTTCCAACTAATATATCCCCGCTTTCAACAAATGCTCCAATCCTTATAATCCCCATCTCATCAAGATTAGCAAGGCTATCTTCAGATACATTAGGAATCTCCCTTGTAATTTCTTCAGGACCTAACTTAGTTTGTCTAGCCTCTATTTCATATTTTTCAATATGGACAGACGTATAAAGATCATCTGTAACCAACCTTTCACTAACCAGTATCGCATCTTCATAATTGTAACCTTCCCAAGGCATATAAGCTATTAGAACATTTTGTCCTAAAGCAATTTCTCCCCCTTCACAAGCAGATCCATCAGCTAAAACTTGTCCAGAAATAACTTTATCTCCGGTATTTACAATTGGTCTCTGATTTAAACAAGTATCCTGATTAGATCGTTGATATTTTTGTAATTGATGAATATGATCGTTACCTTCATCATCCCTTATTATAATTTCATTCGCATCTACATAAGATACTAGGCCATTTACTTTAGTTATGGGAACCATACCAGAGTCTCTCGCAACCTGTGATTCAAGACCTGTACCAACAAGGGGTCTTTCAGGTCTTAAAAGTGGTACAGCCTGTCTTTGCATGTTAGAACCCATTAAGGCTCTATTAGCATCATCATGCTCTAAGAAAGGAATTAGAGATGTAGCCACTGAAATAACTTGAACTGGCGATAATTGAACATAATCAACCTGTAGAGGTGGGACTTTTTCAAAATCTTGTCGATATCTAACCGGAATTAAATCAGCAAGAATTAATCCTTCTTCATCGGTTGCTACATCCCCAGGAGCAACCCTACATTCATCTTCCAAATCAGCTGATAAATAAATTGGATTACCACTTTTGATGACTCTACCTTTATCAACCTTCCAGAATGGAGTTTCAATAAAGCCATATTCATTAACCCTAGCATGAGTTGCTAAGGAATTTATTAGACCCGCATTTGGTCCTTCAGGTGTTTCAATAGGGCAAAGTCTTCCATAGTGAGATGGATGTATATCTCTCACAGCAAAACCTGCTCTTTCTCTAGTAAGCCCACCTGGACCTAATGCTGAGATTCTTCTTTTATGAGTCAATTCTGCAAGAGGATTTGTTTGATCCATAAATTGGCTTAATTGACTTGATCCAAAAAACTCTTTTATTGCAGCGACTAATGGCTTAGGATTAACCAATTGAGCAGGTGTTAAAGAATCAGTTTCACCAACTGTCATTCTTTCCTTGATAATTCTTTCAAGTCTATTTAGTCCAACACGCACTTGATTCTGTAAAAGTTCACCAACTGACCTAACTCTTCGATTACCTAAGTGATCAATATCATCGAGGCTAGCACCCCCAATATCAAGTTCTAGATTAATTAAGTAATCAATAGTTGAAAGAACGTCCTCATGCGTCAAAGTTCTAATATTATCTGGAACAGTGAGCCTAAGTTTCTTATTAATTTTATATCTACCTACTCTACCTAAATCATATCTCTTAGGATCAAAAAAACGACTATGCAAAAGTTGTTGCCCGCCAGAAACAGAGGGTGGCTCCCCAGGTCTTAATTTTTTATAGAGTTCAAGTAATGCTTGATCTTCAGAGGTGATACCTTCTTCATTAGCTGAGTCAATTGAGTTTCTATAAAATTCTGGATGTCTTAGTTTATCTATAACATCATTATCTGATAGGCCCATAGCTCTCATAAGAACATGAGCATTTATTTTCCTTGTTTTATCGACCCTGACGTAAAGTAAATTGTTCTTATCAGTTTCAAATTTTAACCATGCACCCCTATTAGGAATAACACTTGCGTTATAAGTTCTTCTACCGTTTTTATCCTGCTCATCTTTAAAATATACCCCTGGACTTCTCACGATTTGGTTTACAATTACTCTTTCAGCTCCATTAATAATAAAAGTACCTCTTTCAGTCATTAATGGTAATTCACCTATAAATACTTCTTGCTCCTTAATTTCACCTGTTTCTTTATTTATAAGTCTGCAAGTTACATACATTTGGGAAGCAAAAGTTGCATCCCTTCTTTTAGCTTCCTCAACATCATGCCTAGGTCGTTTTAAACGATATTCTTCACCTATAAAATGTAATTCGAGCTTTCCAGTATAATCAGTAATTGGTGAAAAATTCTGAAGTTCTTCAATTAAACCTTTTTCCAAAAACCATTTAAAACTAGCTCTTTGAACCTCTACTAAATCTGGTAAGTAAGTAACTGTCTTAGTTACTTGTAAAGCGCTACTGCTCATCCAATAGAATCCTGGGTTTATTAAGATTTACCTTTTAGATTTACTTAAATTACTATATTTTTAGGAATAAAAATTAATCAAATTTATCCTAGATTTGAATAGTTAAAAACAAATTAACTAGCAATAAAATAAAAAATTTAAGAAAATTAGCCAGTAATTTTTCATATTAGCAGATAATCTCTCAAATTACAAAATCAAATTTAAATAATTTTTCTGCATTTTGCGATGATTCACTTGCAATTACATCAACTGTAGATGATCTTATTAAAGCCATTGATTTTGCTACATTCTCAACAAATGCTGGTTCATTTCTTTTCCCGCGATATGGAACAGGAGCTAAAAACGGAGAATCTGTTTCAATAAGATATTTATCTTTAGGTACTAACCTTGCACAATCATGAGTTTCGACTGCTTTAGGAAAAGTGACTATACCGCTAAAACTTATGTAAAAACCTAATTTTAAAAATTCTTGCATTTCATCAACAGTTCCGCTCCAGCAATGCAAAACTCCTTTTGGACACATATTATCTTTTTTCAAATCTTTACATATATTTATCATTTCATTAGCTGCATCCCGACAGTGAATTATTACAGGTAAATCGCATTCAAAAGCCAATCTCATCTGAGGCAAAAGAGCCGCTATTTGGGTTTCAATATCATTATTTTTAAAAAGATCTAAGCCCATTTCTCCAATTGCAACCACTTTATTATCATTCTTAATTGCTTCTCTCAAAACATATTCAGAATCCGGGTCCCATTTATTTGCATCAAGAGGGTGCAGACCGACTGAATAATAGATTTCTGAAAATCTATTTGAAATATTTTGCATTTTTGGAATATCTGATAAGTCAACGCAGGCATGAAGAAGTTTTTTCACACCTTTTGATCTCCATCTACCAGCTACTTCATCTATGTCATCTAAAAAATTTTCAAAGATAAGATGACAATGTGAATCAATTAAATTGATTGCATCCATTACAAAAGTTGATTTATCTAACTTTTTAATGTGTTTTTAACTAAGTTGTTAATCCTTGATTTTTTATTGGCCCCATTGTTTTTGTGCAAAACATTTTTTTTAACGGCTTTATCAATTAGACTATATGCTTGATTAAGAGTAGTATTGATTAATTCTTGATTTTCTGCATTAGGATCTTTTTTATAATTTTCACAATTAATTATAGTTTTTTTTATTAGAGTTCTTACTGTAGATTTATAAGACTTGTTAATTTGTCTGTTTCTTTCTGCTACGAGAATTCTTTTTTTTGCTGATTTGTTATTTGCCACAGAAATAGCTTTGATTTATACTTAATTACTATATCAAAAGATAAGACTTCTGATCAATAATATTTCCACATTCACCTAACTATCTGAAACTTTTATTTTACATTCCCAATCAAATGAATATAGTCCACAATGAAACTAAAATTTCTGATGAACTTAAAAGAATCGCAGATAGGATAAATTTAGACAATAATGAAGAAATTAATACGACTGTAAAAAAAATACTTGAAGATGTAAAAAATGAAGGGGATGAAGCTTTAAAAAAATATACTTTAAAATTTGATGGATTTAATCCAGATCCTCTCTATGTTTCCAAAAAAGAAATTGAAAACGCTTGGGATAAAACTACTAAGCCTTTACAGGAAGCTTTAAAAAATGCAAAACGCAGGATTGAAAAATTTCATGAGAAAGAGATTCCTGAATCCTTCTCAATAAAAGGAATATTTGGAGAGCATGTCCAGCGAAAATGGCTCCCTGTTCAAAGAGCTGGATTATATGTTCCAGGTGGGAGGGCTTCATATCCTAGCACAGTTCTCATGAATGCAATCCCTGCGAAAGTCGCTGGAGTGAAAGAGATCATAATGGTTTCACCTGCTAATGCAGAGGGCGAAATGAATAAAACCGTGTTAGCGGCTGCTCACATATGTGGAATAGAGAAGATTTTCAAGATTGGCGGGGCGCAAGCAATAGCTGCTTTAGCGTTTGGTACAAATGAAATAAATAGAGTAGATGTTATTTCTGGTCCGGGAAATATTTTTGTAACAACTGCAAAAAAATTAATTTTCGGATCGACTGGCATTGATTCACTAGCAGGGCCAAGTGAAATTTTAATAATTGCAGATAGCCACGCTAATAGTTCCCAGTTAGCATCTGATTTATTGGCACAAGCGGAGCACGATCCTTTTGCTTCTTCAATACTCTTAACTACTAGCAATTCAATAGCTAAAGATGTCAAAAATAAAATATATCAAAAATTAGAAAATCATCCAAGAAAAGAAATCTGTACAAGATCAATTAAAGACTGGGGGTTAATAGGAGTTTGCGGCGATATTGAAACATGCATTAAATTTAGTAACCAATTTGCACCAGAACATCTTGAAATAATGACTATTAATCCTAAAAAACTTGTTGATAAAATTGAAAATGCCGGAGCAATTTTTTTAGGTAAATGGACACCAGAGGCTGTTGGTGATTACATCGCAGGACCAAACCATACATTGCCTACCTCAGGGAATGCGCGCTTTAGCGGTGCTCTAGGTGTAGAAACCTTTATGAAAAATTCTTCTATTATTGAATTTACTCAACAAAGTTTACAGAAGAATAGTGAAGACATTATTAACCTAGCAACCAGCGAAGGCCTCTTTAGCCACGCTGATTCTGTCAAAGTTAGATTTGAAGATTAACTAACTTTCTCCGGTGAATAAACAGTAGTTTGATTGTTGACAATTTTTCCTACTAAAACTTTATCAGTTAAATCGATAAATAAACCGTT
>CACOIM010000003.1 GCA_902627325.1 uncultured Prochlorococcus sp.
TAATGAATTCAGTAAAAGAAACTTTGATAAAAATTTAAAAGATAAATTAGAGGACTCTTTATTGGAAATAGAAAAATCAATAAATTATGAATCAAATGAATCAGAATTATTTATAAAACTAAATGAAACAAGGAAGTTCATTAATAGTCAAATAGCAAACTTATTTGTTAAGACAAATTTAACAGGAAAAGATCTTATAAGTGCTGGACGAAGGCAAGAACAAACAAATAACAATTGGGAAGTATTATTGTCCTTCTCAAGTGAAGGAGGTGATAAATTTGCCGATTTAACTAAATCCATTGCTGGTACACAAAGACTATTATCAATTGTTCTAGATGGAGAATCAATAAGTGAAGCAAGTGTTGGTAATCAATTCTCAAAAACAGGAATCACAGGTGGTTCTGCAACTATTAGTGGCAACTTTAATGCTGAGGAAGCAAGAGAATTAGAAGTTCAACTACGAGGAGGGGCATTACCATTACCCGTACAAATTATTGAAACAAATACAATAGGTCCATTACTTGGTAATAGAAATATAATTAAAAGTTTTTATGCTGCAATCCTTGGCTTGATATTTGTAGGTTTGTTTATGATTATTAACTATAGAATTCTTGGTTTAATATCAGTTGCTTCTCTTTTAACTTATGGTCTTTTTAATCTTGCTTTATATTCATTGATACCAGTGACTATTACTCTTCCAGGAATCGCAGGATTAATTTTAAGTATAGGTATGGCAGTTGATGCGAATATTTTAATCTTTGAAAGAGTAAGAGATGAATTAAATTTAGGTAATACTTTAATTAGATCTATAGATGATGGTTTCCGAAGAGCAAATTCATCAATCTTAGATGGTCATGTTACCACTCTAATTAGTTGTTTTGTTTTATTTATTATTGGTACAAGCTTTGTTAAAGGTTTTGCCGCAACTTTAGGATTAGGAGTTCTAATAAGTTTATTCACTTCATTAAACTGCTCTAAAACTTTTCTTAGATTTCTTACAAGCTATCAATTTATGAGAAAGAAGAATTTTTATTTAAAAGAAATTAAGAATACTTCCCCAACAAATTTAATAAATAAATCATGAAACTTATTTCAATTCCTTTAATTCAGATTAAAAAGAAAGTTTGGCTACTTTCAGCATTTTTGTTAACTATAAGCTTTTTGGGAATATTATTTTCTACATTTAACCCTTCAATAAAAAAACCAATTAATTTAGGAATGGATTATTTAGGTGGGAATGAAATAAGGTTAGAAAGAATATGTAATGGTGATTGTAGTACTATTACCTCTGATAAATTAATTAGCGAATTAAGGATTATTAATAAAGAAAATAATTTAATTAATAATATTAGGTTTCAAATACAGAATAAAAATAGTTTGATTTCGATAAGAACACCATTTCTTAGTATTGATAGTTCAGAGAATCTTATTAATGATATTAATAAAATTGCAGGTCCTATTAATTTTGATAGTAAAATCTCGAGATCTATCGGCCCAAAGCTAGGTAAAGATTTATTAGTAAATGGAGGAATATCTTTATTAGTTTCTCTTATCGCAATCTCCCTATATATCTCTATACGATTTGATAAGAAATTTTCTCTTTTAGCTTTATCTGCATTATTTCATGACTTGTTTATTGTTTTCGGAATCTTTTCATGGCTTGGAATAATTTTTTCTATAGAAGTAAATAGTTTATTTGCTGTAGCTTTATTAACGATTGCAGGTTATTCTGTAAATGATACTGTTGTCATTTTTGACAGAATACGAGAAAAAAATAAATCCAACGATAATTTAAACTTTAATCAAATCATTGAAATATCAGTCAATGAATCATTAAGAAGAACTTTATTTACAAGTCTTACAACTATTATCCCTCTCTTAACTCTTATTATATTTGGTTCTTATTCATTATTCTGGTTTTCTATTGCACTTGTCTTAGGGATATTAATAGGTAGTTATTCAAGTATATTATTAGCTCCTTCATTATTGATAAATAAAGATAAATCTAACAATTATGAAATTAAATAAGTACTCTTATTTTTTAGTTTTATTTATATTTTTTGATGTTTATTCAGAAATAAAAATTTTAATTGATCATATTACTTTTCATGCACTTTACTTTGCATTTTTAAGACATCCATTAGCATTCTTTATGATATTTACTTTCCCTTATTTAAATATGAAATTGAATAAGTTAAAGTTATTTTACTAATCTAAATTCATAGTTTCTTTAATTATTACTTGTATTACTAATGCGAGAGGTAAGGATAAAATAAGACCCAATGGTCCAAATATAAATGTAAATCCAAATTGCGATATGAGAGTGAGACCTGGAAGTAAGTTTGTTTTCTTTTTCATAATGGATGGCATTATTATATAACTTTCTATATTTTGTATAATTATGTAAGAACTAAGTACTAACAATGGTTTCCACAGGTTGTCTAATAATGCAATTGATATAGGAAAAATAGCACTTATTACAGGACCTATATTAGGAATTATATTTAAAGCCATTGCTATTATTGCATTAGAAACAACATACTTAATATCTAAAATTGATAATACGATTAAAGATAAGAGGCCTACAAATATAGAACTAATAACCATCGAAAACATCCAGTTCGACAGAGCAATATTGGATTTTTCTATTATGTTTCTAAATTTATTTCTTAATGCTTTTGGCGTAATAAATAAAACTCCTTCTTTGTATGAATTTGGTTCAATTGAAATCATTAAACTTACAACTAATACAAAAACAATTCGAATTAATCCTGACCCAAGATTGCCAGCTATATTAATAATATTTATAAAACTCTCTTTAATTGCTTTTGCGATAGTAGCTCCATCAGGCAATATTATAAAATCATTAAAAATTTTATACATATCTAAAATATTATCAGCATCATTGCCATACAAAAGTCTATTAATTCTCTCTAAGTTTGAATTGAAAATAAAATTTATTCTTGTGAGAATGTTTGGAACATCAATAAGTAATTCATTAACCTCTTCTATAAAAGGAGGTAAGATGAGAAATACTGAAGCTAGAAAAATGAAGGCTAGAAATATTAAAACTAAAAATAGTGATAATGACCTTGGAATTTTTAAAATATTTTTAACTTTATTAGTTAGGTTACAAATTATATTAGCTATAACTAAGGAACAAATTATAAGAAGAAGAAAGTCTCTTAGGCTCCAAAAAATTAGACAACAAATACTAAAAACTAATATTTTAAAGAAGATAGAATTATTCAACTTTTATTGATTGTTTATTTCTTTTCAGAATATCCTAATCCATTTGATTTGGCATAACTATTAGCAAATCTCATGAATCTTTCAAAATCAGTATTGTTTCTCCAAGAGTATATAGCCTCTATAAAAGTTGGGCTGCCATCTACAAACCTCGCCTTTACTTCCTTCGTCATTAATTCACCTTCTTCATCAATTAGCTTCATTCCTGTTATTTCACCACTGGCCAATTTTGATAAAGCTTGAGGTTTTTCAAAAATAAAAAATGCCTGCCCAGTCGTACCATTTTTATCTCTTGTCAGCCTAATCTCTGGAACAACGGGCTCATTGACACCCTCATAAAATTGTATCCTTGCTTCTTTATTAGGTGTCATGATTTTAAAAGTATGTCAATTAGATTGTAATAAGAAAAAAAACTCTTTGTTTTAATTCCTAAATTGATATTATTTTAATTATTTCATTTATTATTTCATAATCGCTTCTAAGGTTCATATCTAGTACGTTTACATCCTTCTTATCTTTTAATTCGTGTTCGTAACATCTGTCATAATAATCCAGAACAGATTTACATACATTCTCCCAATCCTCATTATCAATTGAATTAATTGCTGATTTTGTTCTTTGAGGTCCAAGTCTTTTAGTTATTTTTAAAACAGATTCCTTAAGATCATTTTTCTTATATTTGCTATAAGTATTTATTAATTCTTTAATTCTTATTTTCTCATTTCTTATAATTTCAATCCTTTTTGAATTTTTCATTTGTTTATACAATTCATGAGGTATTCTATTTTTTCCAATATTTGCACTTTCTGCTTCAACAAAAATAATTTTCTTTTTATTAAATTTATTTAAATCTTCTGCTATCAAATTTTCATATTGTTCATTTGTAGGTTGCTCTTTCATGCCGAGCCCTCCAAAAGAGCTTCCTCTATGATTAGCAAGATTTTCAAAATCTAATATTTGATAACCTAAAGCTTTTAATTTCTCTAATATTTTTGTCTTTCTAGTTCCTGTTTTTCCTCCTATAACTATTATTTTTTGCCTATCTTTAAAAATATTCAAAACCCAATTTCGATATGTCTTATATCCTCCATTAAGTGTTATGCAGGGATAATGAAACTTTTCCAATAGCCACAACATACTTTGTGATCTCATTCCTCCTCTTGCGCAATAGATTTTTATATTAGTATCATTAGCGGTTTTATCGATAGTTGATATATGAAATTCTTTTTTAATTAAGATAAATTTATTTATTATTTTATCTATTTTATTTTCAATAATTTTAAATCCCTCTCTTACTGCATTTTCTCTCCCAGAATTCTTATATTTTTTGCCAATAATAGATCGTTCTTCATTATTAAATATTGGAATACTTATTGAATTTGGCATATGTCCTTTATAATATTCTTCTGGGCTTCTCACATCTATTAGAACACCCTTGCTTTTCCTAAATTCCTTAAGATCATTACTTTTGAAATTCATAGGATTTTATATAGAAATTTTTAGATTTTAATTTGAAATGTCTTCTCAAGATAGTAAAACAACTAATGAAGATACAATAAATCTAGTTAAAAAGTTTATTGCATCAAATCAAAGGAAAAGAAGAAACTTAGTTAATGATATCGAATTATCAGCAGAATCTCTTTATAACGTCGGAGAGGATGTAATTAAATATGTTGAGAGAGATGGTGATGATTGGTCTATAGGTTGGGTATTACAAGTTTTAAAGAAATATAAACCAAATTTTTTTGAGAAAGATATTTACAATAACTGGTTCTTTACGAATTCAGCAATCGATTTAAATTACAACGATTTACAATTGAATTTATTAAATCAAGATTTTGAGGAAGCAGATAGATTAACAAGTGCCTACCTCAGAAAGTTAGCTGGTAAAGTTGCAGAAAACAGAGGTTATGTTTTCTATAGCGAAGTTAAAAATATGCCTGATGAAGATTTAGATACTATCGATAGACTGTGGAAGATTTATTCACAAGGTAAGTTTGGTTTTTCTAACCAAGCTAAAATTTTAAAATCTGTAGGGAAAAGATATGATTTATTATGGCCAAAAATAGGTTGGAAGAAAGATGGTATTTGGACAAGGTATCCTTCATCATTTTGTTGGTCCTTAAAAGCTCCTGAGGGACATATGCCTCTCGTAAATCAACTAAGAGGCGTTCGTTTAATGGACTCTATTCTTAGACATCCCTCCATAGCGAAAAGACATGAAAATTGCCTTTGATTAGTATTACATTAATAAGTTAAAATAAAGTAAAAGTATATTGTTATGTCCTCTACTAAGGACACTTCGACATTTGTATTAAAATCCTCTCTTCAACTTTCAGATTTTGTTGAACTTTTACTAGAACCTTTTTATAAGTATCAGCATTTATATTTAATAAGATTAGGTTTGCATGAAGCTTTAGTTAATGCGGTTAAGCATGGAAACAAGTTTGATTCTTCTAAAATTATTAAAGTTAAGAGAATAATAACTCCGCATTGGTGTGTTTGGATAATCCAGGATCAAGGTCAAGGGATGAAACAAGATAAAAGGAAATTTAATTTGCCAGAGAGAATTGATGCAGTAAGTGGAAGGGGATTATTTATAATTAAAGAATGTTTTGATGATGTTCGATGGAGTCCAAAAGGTAATAAGTTACAATTGGCTCTAAGAAGATGATTCCTTATGAGGACAAGGAGTATCAACGTTAATTCCTTTTAACCATTTTAAACTTTCTTCTAGATATGCAATTGAGTCTTTTTCATTATTTCCGATAATTAGTTGACATAGTGCTGATGAAATTAACTCAGCGGCTCTTTTGTACTTATTTCCTTTAAACTTGTGCCATTCATTGTGATCGATTTTTAATTGTTCATTTAAATCTTTTACTGATTTATTGATATCTTTAGGCCAATTTTTCATTTAAAAAATTTTTTATTATTTTATCGCAGACCAAACTTTTGTCATAAAAAAGGATTTATTATGAATTTTGTTGAAACCTATTTCTTCCATCTTTGAATCAATATTGTCTTTAATATAATCACAATAAAAAGGTTCATGAAAATTCTTATAAAATCCTTCCATGATGCTTATAAAATTAGGAGAATCAATTATCTGAATTGAATCAGCTAAAACAAGAGTTCCTCCTGGCTCGAGAACCCTAAAGAATTCTTTTAAAACTATTTCTCTAACAGTTCTTGGTAGTTCATGAAATAAATAAACACATGATACTGCTTGTAGTGAATTGTCTTCAAATGGTAAATCCTCTGCATTACCTTTGATTAGTTCAATTAAATCACCATCTAAATCAGAAATGTGTCTACTAGCTTCTTTTAAATAAGAATCAGATAAATCAAGGCCTACTATTTTTTCTTTAGGAAAAGCACTTCTTAACTGTTTAAGGGTTCTACCGGAACCAGTTGCTACATCAAGTATTTTTATAGAACTATTTTTTCTATCATTAAAGTTATTAAGACCTTCCTTGAGAGGTTTCAATATTCTTCTCCTCATAGAATTGGCAGAACCATTGAAAAGTATATCTACTTGTAAATCGTAAATACTCGCTGAAAAATCAGATAAATATCCATCTGTCTGATGATGAAAATTTCTTAAGTAATATTTGGGATAATTATCTTTATCAATAGTTTTAGGTAAATCATTAACTCTCTGATTTTTCCTTCTTTCCCATGTATTTGGCATATCTAACCAAACTTTAGGATATTGAACTAAGTACCTTAACCATGGTTCATCAAATAAAAGTTTTTGAGGATAAATATCTTCTTCATAATCTTTCCAATCCTCTTCCCTTAATGCATCCATTGACTTCTGTATGTCAATTAAGAGATCTTTATCTAAATCAAAACTTTTTAAATCTTGATCAGGAGATAACAGATTCATTAATCTGCTACTAATTTCCTTATGAGCTAAACCTGCAATACTTTTTCCTTGCTGAAGTGTCTTGTATGCAATTTTTGTAAGAGGATCTACAGCCATTTTTATTATATTCTTCTTATATTTCAACAAATAAAATAACTTTTTGAGAAAAACTTAAGAATTTCTCAAAAAGATTTATAAAATTTTTAATGTTTACTCACTTGGTTTAAAGCATATTAAGCGTCATAGTACATAAAAAATTCATGTGGGTGTGGCCTTTGTCTAAGTTGCTGAACTTCCTCATATTTCATGTCAATAAAGTTATCGATAAAGTCATTAGTAAAGACATCTCCAGCTAATAGATAGTCCTTATCTGCTTTTAAGGCATTTAGTGCATCATTTAGAGATGAAGGGACTGTATTTATTTTTGATAATTCATCTTGACTTAACTCAAAAAGATCTACATCAACTCCATCTCCAGGATCTATTTGATTTTTAATTCCATCAATACCAGCTAGAAGCATTACAGTAAAAGATAAATATGGATTAGCCATAGCGTCTCCGGATCTAAATTCTAATCTTTTTGCTTTTGGGCTAGGGCCAGTGAGAGGAATCCTAACTGCAGCTGATCTATTTCCTTCAGAATAAACAAGATTAACAGGGGCTTCGAAACCAGGAACTAATCTTTTATAACTATTAGTGGTTGGGTTCGTGAAGGCTAGAAATGATGGAGCATGTTTGAGAATTCCACCAATGTACCATCTTGCCGTTTGAGAAAGATTTGCATATGTTCCTTCACCAAAAAATAAAGGTTGATTATCTTTCCATAGACTTTGATGAACATGCATACCAGTTCCATTATCATTGAATACAGGTTTAGGCATAAACGTTGCAGTTTTTCCATATTTTTTAGCAACATTCCTAACAACATATTTATAAGTCATGACATTATCAGCTGCATTTATTAATGAAGAAAATTTCATCCCCAGTTCGTGTTGTCCTGCCCCCGCTACTTCATGATGATGTTTCTCAATTGGAATACCTAACTGCCCCATTAGTAGTAACATCTCTGATCTGATGTCTTGAGCAGTATCATTTGGTGATACAGGAAAATATCCTTCTTTATATTGAATCTTATAACCTAAATTACCACCCTCTTCATGTCTACCCGTATTCCATGGAGCTTCAATTGTATCAACACTGTAGAAGCAACTACCTTCTTTTGAATCATATCTAACATCATCAAAAAGAAAAAACTCTGGCTCAGGCCCAAAAAAGGCTGAGTCTGCAATAGATGTTGAATCTAAATAGGAAAGGGCTTTTTGAGCGAGCGATCTTGGACATCTATCATAAGGTTCCCCACTTCTGGGCTCTTGAATAGAGCAAATCATACTAAGAGTTTTATGCTTATAAAATGGATCAATCCAAGCTGTAGATGCATCTGGAACCATCGACATATCAGAGGCATTAATTGCTTTCCAACCTCTGATAGAAGAACCATCAAAGGCAAGTCCCTCAGAAAAAGAATCTTCCTCTATCATGTCAGAAGTAACAGTAAGATGCTGCCATTTTCCATGAATGTCTGTGAATTTTAAATCGATGAGTTCAATTCCTTCATCTTTTATTTGACTTAGAACATCTTGTGCAGATTTAGACATTAAAAATTTTTATACCTTTACTGAAATTAGTTAGTTCGAGAATGATATTTTGTATCAACCGTAACCTTTTTGAACACTTAAAGCGCTGTTTGAGTGTTTCAAGATTAATTATTGAGAATTTAATGTATTAAATATTTAAATTCATTGAAATTATTTTAAAAAAGATCGCTTAAGTATCAAAATTGGTTTAGTTTTAGATTATTACTTGATTAATGAGTTTTGACAGATTCAAA
The DNA here is from genome assembly GCA_902627325.1 of uncultured Prochlorococcus sp. GTDB lineage: Bacteria > Cyanobacteriota > Cyanobacteriia > PCC-6307 > Cyanobiaceae > Prochlorococcus_A. Next base: position 9,009 of record CACOIM010000003.1, read on the forward strand.
TATGATCTACTCTTTAAGAAAAGAGAATCTTCATAATTTTTCCAAGACATATGTTCCTCCAAGATTATTACTGGGACCAGGGCCTTCAAACGCACATCCTGAGGTTTTAAAAGCATTATCTTTCAACCCTATTGGTCATTTAGATGATGCATACATTGAATTAATGTCTGATGTTCAGAAATTATTAAGATATACTTGGCAATGCGATAATAGGGTATCACTTCCAATGAGCGGTACAGGAAGTGCTGCTATGGAAGCTTCTATTGCTAATTTTATCGAAAAAGGTGAAACAATATTGATTGCAAAAAAAGGATATTTTGGAGATAGGCTTGTCGATATGGCTTCACGTTATAAAGCTAATGTAGTTGTTATAGAAAAAGAATGGGGAGATGCTTTTTCGTTAGAAGAGTTGAAATTTGAAATTGAGAAAAATAAGCCTTCTATTTTTGCAATAGTACATGCAGAAACATCAACAGGCGTTCTTCAGCCGTTGGAAGGAATAGGAGATATTTGTAGAAAGAATAATTGCTTGTTTTTAGTAGATGCTGTTACTTCTCTTGGTGCAGTAAAGCTTTTAGTTGATGACTGGAAAATTGATCTTGCATATAGCTGTAGCCAGAAAGGTTTGAGTTGTCCTCCTGGTTTGAGTCCATTTACGATGAATAATAGAGCTGAAGATAAGTTAAATAATAGAAAATCCAAGGTTCCTAATTGGTATTTAGATCTTTCACTATTAAATAAATATTGGGGATCTGATCGTGTTTACCATCATACAGCCCCAGTTAATATGAACTATGCAATTAGAGAAGGTTTACGATTAATTGCTAATGAAGGATTAGAAAATATATGGGAAAGACATATAAGGAATTCAGAAAAACTTTGTAAGGGATTAATTGAATTGGGTTTAGAATTACATGTCCCTAAAGAATTTAGATTACCAACTTTAACAACAGTCAAGATTCCACCAGGTGTCGATGGGGATTTATTTAGAAATCATCTCCTGAAGGAATATGGCATTGAGATTGGAAACGGTTTAGGTTCTCTTTCTGGAAAGATATGGAGAATCGGTCTTATGGGATACAATTCCACTGATAAAAATGTAGATAGATTATTAAATTTGTTTGATACAGAATTAAAAAAATTCTCTATTTTTCGTTCCGCAGCTTTTTAAACCAATTTTTAATTAGTAAGCTAGATTCTTTTTCTAATATTCCGCTTATAATTTCCATTTTATGATGAGCGCTCTCATGTTTTGATAAATCTATAGTCCCTCCTAACCCTCCTCTTTTAAAATCACTTGCAGAAAAAATTACTTTACCCATTCTAGATTGTATTATTGCTCCAGCACACATTTGGCATGGTTCTAGATTTACAATCATGACACAGTCATTAAATCTCCAATCATTTCTTATCCAAGCAGCTTGGCGTAATGCTATTAATTCTGCATGACCTAATGGGTCTTTATCTATTTCACGTTTGTTACTTCCCCTACCAATACACCTGCCCTTTTGGTCTATTATTAAAGCCGAGATTGGAAGTTCTCTTTCCCCCACAACTTTCGCTCTCCTAAGCACTACTTTCATCCATTTACTATATTTTAAGTATGTTTTTTTTTGGTTTTTAATTGGATCTTTTAAATTTTTTACTAGTTTTCTCATAATCATACTTTAAATCCTTTTTGTTAAATATTTGATAAATGACTGAAAAAATTACCAACGATCATATAAATTATTTTCCTTCCATTAAAGGAAATAATGATGAATTATTAAATGTTCTTATTAAAACTTCGGAATTATTATGTAAATGGTACTCAGATACAAATAGAGTATCTCCTCTCCCTTTTAACAAAAGATTTAGAGTTTCCTATCCTCAAAAGAATGGGACTGATGTAAAAATTCTTTTAGATGAAATTGAAGATTTAGTATATTCATCCTTTTGTCCCTCACACCCGGGATCTCTAGCACACTTAGATCCTCCTCCCTTAACAATTTCTATAATTGGAGATTTAATAGCCTCTAGCTTAAATAATAATTTATTAGCAGAAGAACTATCCCCAAGTATTTCAAAACTTGAGAATGATTTATGTAAATGGTTATCTAAAAAAATAGGATTTGATATGAATTCTGGTGGCATTGCTGCTAGTGGTGGTACATTAAATAACCTAAATGCTCTTGTAACAGCAAAACATTACTCCGGATTAACATTTAATAATGAAACTGTTTTAATAATAAGTGAAGATGCTCATGTTTCTTTTAAGAAATGCGCAAAAATCTTAGGCATTGAAGATAGAAATATATGTGTTGTTAATACTGATAAAAATGGAAGTATGAATATTCCATCTTTTATAAAATTAATTAATTCTATTATTAGAAGTGGTAAAAAGATTTTTGCAGTAGTAGCAACTTTTGGTACAACTTTTCGAGGGGCCTTAGACCCAATTAATGAAATAGGTAATTTATGTAATGATAAAAATATTTGGTTTCATATTGATGCGTCTATAGGAGGGATTTTCTTAGTAGCTGACAAATCCTTCGATAACATAACAGATATTAATATTAGTAATGCCAATTCAATAACTATTAATCCTCAGAAACTGTTAGGAATCGCAAAGACTTCATCTTTATTACTTGTGTCAGATATTAATACATTAAAAAATACATTTCATACAGGTCTTCCTTATATTGATTCCCCCGATGATGTAATAAACAGGGGTGAATTAGGAGTACAAGGCTCTAGGCCAGCAGAAATAATAAAGCTTTGGCTTGGTTTAAGGTTTTTAGGTATGGAGGGAATTGAAAATATTTTAAATGAGTCACTTTTGAAAAAGTCAATATTTATTGAAAAATTAGATGAAAATAAATTTGAAATCTTTAGTGGGCCTTTACATATAATATCTTTTTTACCAAAGAAAATGAATACTGATCAGTCAAACAAATGGACTCTTGAGGCAAGGAATTCTCTAATGGAGAGAAACTATATGATTTCTAGACCACTTTATAAAGGGAGAAATTATCTTAGAATAGTGTTTGGAAATTATAATACTACTACTCAACATATCTCAGATTTGGCCGATTTCCTAAATAACTTTAATGTATGAATAGACCAAAATTAATAGCTAAAATAACTGGCATTATTTCAATATTTATTTGTATTATCTATCTTTTATTCATTAGTTTTTTTGATTTTCGTGACAACATAAATCGTTATTTAATTAATCAAACTGAGAATATGGGGGTAATTGTTTCTTATGTGGGGAATTTTCTTTTAAATTGATCTTTCGTAAAGCTTCCTTTAGAAAATCTCTTAGGATATCTTCTCTTTTGTTTATCTCATAAAGATTTTGAACTATTTCATTAATACCTCCATCGCCCCAACTTTGATTATTTTCAAAATATTGTGTAAATGCAAGTCCAACAATTCTAATAATCCATGCAGTTGTTATAGCTTGAACCGATTTACTTAATAATCTAGTGGTGAAGTTTGTTGATAATAAATTAGTAAACAAATTCATTCCACCTTTAACAATTCCTAATGTTGCTAAAACCTTTACGATGGATTTTGTAAGTTTTGATGCTCTTTCTTTTGTTAAATTTGCTCCATATATTTTTGAAATTTCTATTACCATTTGAATATTTATTACACTTGCTGCTAGTAAATCTATTCCTGGCAAAGGCGTTATAAATATTACTCCGCTTGTTACCCAAGAATATCTATTAATTAAATTTTTAGAAGAAGTATACCTTTGTCTATTTATTATATCTTTGCTAATTATACCTAATTTATTACACTGAAAAAGTATATTGTCTGCTAATAATTCTTCACCATTACTATCCAGTGTGTCGATAATTGCATTCAGTAAATCATCTACAATAATATCTTTCTTTTTTGGTCTACTTCCTACATTCGCAATTGTTTGAGGTGATGCAATCGTAAATATTATTTTAGTTTTACTAGAAAATTTATTAATTAGTTTATGGATATTTTTCTTTATACTTTCATTTTGATTTTTTGATCGTAAATCACATTTATTTAAAGCAATAATGATTGATTTCCCAATCTTAGATAGCTGCTGTATTAAATAGAGTTCATATTTATTTAAATCTTGATCTATGACAAATATTATTAGATCAGATTTTGAAGCTTTTTTAATAGTTTTTTCTTCTCTTTTTTCTCCTTCAATAGATGCTTCAAAAAGCCCTGGTGTATCAATGATATTTATATCTCTTTTTAGGAAAGGAATATTAATTTTATAAATATTCGAATTCTTTGTTGTTCCAATGGTAGGAGAAGTTTCTCCTACTATATTTTTAAGTAATCCTCTGGCTATAGACGTTTTACCACATGATCCCGCACCAAAGAGAATTACATTGTAATCTGAAGAATTAAGTTGTTTCTCAATCTTAAATTTTTCATATTTAATCATCTCAATATTTACATTATTCTCTATTTGATAAATAATGTCATTAATACCTTTTAGACTTTTCTTTGCTGCTGCAACTTTATTATTGATTTTATATAGTTTGTTTTTAAATAAGGTTTTATGTATTATTTTTTTAAAAAGTCTCTTATTATTTTTATAAATAAATAAAACTATTACAAATAAAACTAATAAGAAATAAATATTAAATACACTTTTTATAATATTAATTATTAGATAGATAATTAATAAGGGAATTATGTATTTATTATAATTTATGAAATATCTTTTCATCAAATTAACGCCTGTATCTAAAGTAATTTATTATCAAGACTAAAATTCCTATATTTATAGCTAAATCTGCAATATTAAAAACTGGAAAATCTACGAATTTAATCTTTATAAAATCTATTACGTAGCCATAAAAGATTCTATCTACACCATTACCAATACTCCCCGCAGCTATAAATGATAAACCATATTTATTAATACGTTTATCTTTTCTTATAAATATTAAATACATTAATATAATCGTTGAAATTATACTTATTAAAGATAGAAATAATCTACTTCCACTTAAGATATTAAATGCTGCTCCATAATTGCGAATATATTCTATTGTAAGTATTAATAAGTCCTTGTTTATTAATTTATTAATATTCAAACTTATATATATTTTACTATACTGATCTAGAAAGCATAAAATACTTATTACAATTAAATATTTAAATCTACTAAAAATTATTCTCATTTTACTAATCTTTTAACTTATTTATTAGTCTAATAGATAAAAAGATTGGGAATAAAGTAACAATTTGAAATGGAATTTTACTCAATGTAAATAGTCCAATATTGTAAAATATTAGATTTTGTTTGTTAAATATTAACAATTGGACGATTAAATATATTAGACCTGTTAAATGCATCATTATTAAGCTTAATAATGCATATTTCATGAATTTAATGAATGAAAATTTATTTTTATAATTTAATACGTTTATAATACTTATTAATGGAAATATACCTATTAAATAACCAAAATTTGGTGTTATTATATATCCTAATGAACCTCCATCAAAAAATACTGGCAAAAAAAATAATCCAATAAATATATAAATAGCATAAACTTTTGTCAAGAATTCTCCTGAATAGATTAGAGTTAAAAATATTATTATAGGTATTTGATAATTTATAGGAATCTCTACAATTCTATAAATTTTTTCAACACTAGGTATTGGTATATTTATGGGGATCATAGAAGAAATAACAATACTCTCAAAAGAAACTATAAATTTATAAATATTCTTTTTACTTATCATAAATATTGAGAACTTTATCTGCCTATAAACTTCTTAAGGCTACTATTGGATCAAGTTTAGATGCCCTTTTTGCTGGTAAAACTCCGAAGATAAGGCCAATAGAGCCAGAAATTATCATTGTAGATAATGTTGTAGGTATTCCAACCGATGCAGGCAGTGGAGTAATAATTCCTACTATGTAAACACCTGATAAACCTGTAAATGTCCCTATTAGTCCGCCAATAACAGAAAGTATTAAAGCCTCAAAAAGAAATTGAACTAAAACATCGGACTGTTTAGCTCCAATTGCTTTTCTGAGACCTATTTCTTCAGTTCTTTCACTTACTGAGACAAGCATAATATTCATGATTCCTATACCGCCAACTATTAATGATACTGCTCCAATTCCAGCTAATAAAAATGTTAGGCCACTTGTAATGTTGGTAACTATATTCAATGCATCTTCTTGAGATCGGACAGCAAAGTCATCATCTCTTAATATATTATGTCTTTGCCTTAGTAAATTTGTTATTTGGAACTTTGCTGCACTCGTTTTGTTTTTACTAATAGCTTCAACACTAATAAAGCTTAAACTAATTCCAAAAGTAGGATCTTTACCTGTAATCCTATTAACCATTGTTGTTAAAGGAATATAGGCATTTTTATCCTGATTACTTCCAAATACTGCACCTTTAGGTTCAAGTACTCCAATTATTTCGTAGGAATGATCTTTAATTCTAATTTTTTTCCCTAAAGCTATACCATTTTTAAAAAATTCATTTTTCAAATCAGGACCTATTACTACAACACTTTTGGAACCCTTTACGTCATTTTGAGATATGAATCTTCCTTTATTTACTTCAAAACTTCTTACTTGTAAAAATTCTGGAGTAATTCCTGCGATTGAAATACTTAAGCTTTTTGAATTTGATTGGACAATTTCATTGGCTGAGATTTGAGGGGCAACTTTATTTACGCTAGGAACTTGTTCTTCAATAGCATAGGCATCATCTAATACCAAATTTTTTGGAAATGCTATGCCTCTTCTTCTTGTGTCATTATTACCAGGAACAATAAATAAAACATTGGCACCCAAATTACTTAATTGATTTTTAGCTAATGTTTGAGCACCTCTCCCTAATCCAACTAATGTTATTACGGAAGCATTTCCAATTATTATGCCCAACATTGTTAGAGAGCTTCTTAATTTATTTGAGATTAGCGTTTTTGATGCCATTTTAAAGGCTTCTTTAAGGGAGATATTTCTAGACATATTTATATTTTTCTTCTAAATCATTAGATCCTTCTATTTGACCTTTATAAATCACTCCCTCATTTAATTGTAAAGTTATCAAATCTTCATCTTTTATGTTATTGATTACTGAATCAAGTTGACAGATTGTAGAAATATTTGAATCTAATTTTTTATAAACTTGCAAACATTTTTCAAGAGACTGATCAGTTATTATTCCAGTAATATGTTTTGAAAATGGTAACAACTCTAATAGATTTTTATTAACTATTATTATCTCTCCTGGGGATACTAAAGATAAATCTTTTTCAGTATTAATTACTCTAGCTTTTCCAGTAACAGCTGTTTCACCTATAGATATACCGCGAGCAATTACTTTTCTAACTAAACCAACTTTAATCAAGTCAGTTGAGCCGCTTATCCCAGTAAGTGTTCCTGCTGTCTGAACAACTAAATCTCCTTGCTTTAGGATATTCATCTCCTGGGCAATTTGCATAGCAATGCTAAAAATTTTTGCTGCTCTTTCTTGACTCTCTATTAATATTGGTGTTACTCCCCATGCAAGTTGTAATCGTCTTGCAACTGACTTTTCACTTGTGGTTGCAAGTATGGGAGTTGGAGGTCTAAATTTACTAACATTATGAGCTGTAGCCCCAGATTTTGTAAGAGGTATTATAGCAGCGGCATCTAGTTGCCTTGATATACTACTAACTGCCGCACTAATAGCATTAGGAATTGTACTTGGTAGGTGACTTTCAATAGCTTTTTGTGGATAATCTCTTTCTATTCTTCTAGCTATTGTAGCCATAGTTTTAACAGCTTCAATTGGATAATCGCCTACAGCTGTCTCATTTGAAAGCATAACTGCATCTGTTCCATCAAGTATCGCATTAGCTACATCACTCACTTCTGCCCTTGTCGGTCTTGGACTTGATGCCATAGAGTCCAACATCTGGGTTGCAGTAATTATGGGAATACCAAGTGTATTTGCCTTTTTTATTAATTCTTTTTGTAGTAATGGTACTTCCTCAGGTGGCATTTCAACCCCTAAATCACCTCTTGCCACCATTACACCATCACATAAAGGTAAAACTGAGTCTATTTGATCTATTGCTTCAAATTTTTCTATTTTTGCTACTACAGGGGTTGAATAACCATGCTCATTAATTAAATCTTTGATTTCATTTATATCAGAAGGATTTCTTACAAAACTTAGTGCAATCCAATCAACCCCAGATTTTAATCCAAATTCTAAATCTTTCTTATCTTTATCCGTAAGTGCTTTCACGGATAATTGTACATCTGGAAAGTTTACACCTTTATTATTGGAAAGAACACCACCAACTGTAACTTTACAAATAAGTAAATTTTCTTTATTGTCAACACTTTCAACAATCATTTCAACTCTACCATCATCGAGCAATATCCTTTTCCCTACTGAAACTTCATCCGTTAATCTTTCATAAGTAACATTTGCAATTTCCTTATTACATTCAACATTTTTTGATGTTAATGAAAATAAATCACCTTTTTTTACCTTTACTGGGCCATCTTTAAATCTCCCTAATCGAATCTTTGGACCTTGTAAATCCTGTAATATACCTATATGTAGATCTAGCTCCGAAGAAACTTTTCTAATGGTTTTAATTCTTTCAGCATGATCTTCATGATCACCATGAGAGAAATTCAATCGGAATGTCGTAACACCAGCTTTGATAAGTTCAATAATGGCCGTTTCTGATTGAGTTGCGGGCCCGATAGTAGCAACTATTTTTGTTCTTCTTTTTAAATCAACATTTGGCATATAAATTTTTCAAGAATAAGTTAAATTTATCATATAAAAAACTTTATTAATAAGCTATGGATTTTGATAATTATCAGATAGAAGCAAGAAAAACTGCTATTTACCCTAATAAAGACAAAAATTTTATATATCCAACACTTGGTTTAGTTGGTGAAAGTGGAGAAGTTGCTGAAAAAATAAAAAAAGTTTTGAGAGATAATAATGGTAATTTTGATTATGAATCTAAAACTGCTATTAAGAAGGAGCTTGGAGATGTTCTATGGTATTTAGCGAATTTATGTAACGAATTAGATTTTACTCTAAATGAAGTAGCTGAAGAAAATCTAGAGAAATTAAACAATAGATTATTGAGAGGAAAAATTTCTGGTTCAGGAGATGATAGATAAATTAATAGCTCACAAATAAGGGAGAATATGCTAATCCAGTAACGAAATTTTCGACCACATTTAATAGTAAAAAAGCTAAAATTGAAGAAATATCAAATCCTCCTATGGGAGGAATTATCCCTCTAAAAAGATTTAAATAGGGATCCGTAATTGAGCATATCGCAGAGAGTATCCCATTACTCCAATCTATACTTGGAAACCATGTAAGTAAAACTCTTACAATGAGAATGAATGAATATATTTGTAGTGTTTGACCTAAAACAGCAAAAATTTCAGTAACCATTTTCCTAATCAATATTACTCATATTAACATTTACTTTTTTGACTCGCCTATTTTTGAGAGAAATTCATTACTTACAGCAAATGTTTGAAAAAATTTATCTGATAGTGATAACCAATAGGATCTTCCATCCTTTTGCTTTCTTTTTACAATAAATCTCTTTTCTATAAGTTCTTTAATATGATCATATGCACTTGATCCTCTAAGAATAATTAAATCAGATTGTAGTAATTTTTTCTTTATCGCTATAACAGCTAAGGTTCTTAATACTGATGTTTTTAATTCTGCAGGTAATAAGTCCTCAACATAATCATTTAGAGATTGTTTAAGTTCAAGAGAAATTAAAGAATTATTGCAGATAATCTCTAAAGCTGAAGATGAATTAGAGTATTTTTCAGAAAGTTGCTTAATTGCATCAGTTACAGAATTTAGATCCGAGCTAGTAAGTTCAGATAAAGTTTTTTTTGAAACTGGTTTACCTTTTAAATACAGGACAGCCTCAATTTTTGTCACTAATTTATGACCTAACTCATTATTCTCATTAGTAATTATTTGATCGATAATTATTTCTAAATCTAAACTAAGATAACGCCTTATCTAAGTTGATGCACCTAAAAATAACTTATATGTTTTATTATTTGATTCATCCCAGTATTTGTAACCAAGATCATTAACAAATTCATACCAGTCATGAATATAGTTTTCATTTATTAATACTCCAATTACAATTCTCCCAACATCAGCGCCATGATTTCTGTAATGAAATACACTAATACTCCAATCAGGTTTCATACTTTTTAAAAATTTCATTAGGGCTCCAGGCCTTTCTGGAAACTCAAATCTATATAAAATTTCTTTTAAATTTTCATTTACTTCTGAAAATCGGTACGGTAGTCTTCCTCCCACCATATGCCTTAAATGATTTTTAGACAATTCATCATTACTAATATCTATATAGTTATATTTTGAATTATTAAACTCTTCAATCAGCAATTTTTTGTCTGCTAATCCATTAACTTGTAAACCTATGAAAATTTGTGCATTTTGCGAATTTGACATTCTATAACTAAATTCAGTTAAGTTTCTATCTTTTAGTAATTTACAAAGATCTATTAAACTGCCAGCTTTCTCAGGGATTTCTACCGCGAGCATTGCTTCTTTATATTCTCCTAATTCAGCTCTTTCTGCAACAAATCTAAGCCTTTCAAAGTTCATATTTGCTCCACAAGCTATTGAAACGAGATTAAGTTGATTATGTCTTTTCTCAATAATATCTTTTTTCATACCTGCAATAGATAGTGCGCCAGCTGGCTCTAGTATTGATCTTGTATCTTCAAAAACATCTTTGATCGCCGCACAGATTTCATCATTATTAACAGTAATTATTTTATCCACGTATTTTTTTGTTATTTCAAACGTTAATTTTCCAACTTTTTTTACAGCTACTCCATCAGCAAATAAACCTACATTTTCTAGTTCAATTATTTTGTTTTCTTTCAAGGATCTTGACATTGCATCAGCATCTTCTGGCTCTACACCAATAACTTTTGTTTCTGGCCAGAGATTTTTTATGTAAGTTAATATTCCAGCGACTAATCCACCACCACCTACAGCTACATATATACAATCTGGAGGATCTCCGAGCTGACTAATTATTTCAACTGCGATAGTCCCTTGGCCAGCAATAACATCTATGTCATCAAAAGGATGAATAAACGTAAGGTCTCTCTCTTTGCTTAAGCGTAAAGCCTCTGAGTATGATTCATCATAATTTTCACCAAATAATATAACCTCTGCTTGAAGTTCTTTAACAGCTTTAATTTTTACTAAAGGGGTGGTTATCGGCATTAAGATAGTTGCTTTAGATTTTAATTTAAGTGCACTAAGTGCAACTCCTTGAGCATGATTTCCAGCACTTGAAGTAATTACACCTTTTTTTAATTTATGTCTGCTAAGGTTTCTCATCTTATTAAATGCGCCTCTTATCTTGAATGAGAAAACATCTTGTAAATCCTCTCTTTTTAGGAAAATATTATTATTGAACCTCTTGCTCAAAATATTTGCTTTTTCTAAAGGGGTCTCTTTAGCCACCTCATAGACTCTAGCTTGCAGAATTTTTTTTAAATTTTCTTTCATATATTTATTTTTAGCATTAATATATTAATCTAATAAAACATTACATAATCTATTTTATAAAAAACACTCAAATTGGCACTCCGCGTTTTAAATTAGATATAGATTATTTTAAATAATGCTTTTAAGCGAGTTAAGTCACCCTAATCAGCTTCATGGCTTAACAGTATCACAACTTGAGGAAATTGCTTGTCAAATTAGAGAAAGACACTTACAAGTTGTTTCTACAAGTGGTGGTCATCTTGGACCGGGATTAGGAGTCGTTGAACTGACATTAGCTTTATATCAAACATTAGATCTTGATATTGATAAGGTTGTTTGGGATGTAGGGCATCAAGCATACCCTCATAAATTAATTACAGGACGTTTTAATGACTTTGATTCATTAAGACAGGAGAAAGGCATTGCAGGTTACTTAAAAAGAAGCGAAAGCTCATTTGATCATTTTGGCGCAGGTCATGCTAGTACTTCTATCTCTGCTGCTTTAGGCATGGCATTGGCAAGAGATAAAAATGGAGGAGATCATAAATGTGTAGCCGTTATTGGAGATGGAGCTCTCACTGGAGGCATGGCTTTAGAAGCAATTAATCATGCAGGAACTCTCCCCAATACTCCATTTTTAGTGGTGCTTAATGATAACGATATGTCAATCTCACCACCAGTTGGTGCTTTATCTACCTATCTAAATAAGGTGAGGCTTAGTCCCCCTCTACAGTTCTTATCTAATAGTGTTCAAGAAAGTGTCAAAAATATTCCAATTATTGGCAAAGATATCCCAGAGGAACTTAAAACTATTCAAGGTAGCGTTAGAAGATTAGCTGTACCAAAAGTTGGAGCTGTATTTGAAGAGTTAGGATTCACATATATGGGGCCAATTGACGGACATGATATATCAAATTTAATAAATACTTTTAATGCAGCCCATAGATTAAAGAAACCAGTTTTAGTGCACGTAGTCACGACAAAAGGAAAAGGATATACTTATGCTGAAGCTGATCAAGTAGGATATCATGCTCAATCCTCTTTTGATCTTACAACAGGTAAATCTATTCCATCTAGTAAACCTAAACCTAGTAGTTATAGTAAAATTTTTGGTCAAACATTATTAAAAATATGCGAACAGGATAGTAAAGTTATTGGAATCACTGCAGCCATGGCTACTGGTACTGGACTTGATCTTTTACAGAAAAATATTCCAGACCAATATATTGATGTAGGTATTGCAGAACAACATGCTGTTACTCTTGCAGCAGGGATGTCATGTGATGGCTTAAAACCTGTAGTAGCTATTTATAGTACTTTTCTACAAAGAGCTTTTGATCAACTTATTCATGACGTAGGTATTCAAAAATTACCTGTTTCGTTTGTTTTAGATAGAGCTGGCATAGTTGGTGCTGATGGACCAACACATCAAGGTCAATATGATATTAGTTATATGAGATCTATACCCAATTTTGTTTTGATGGCTCCAAAAGATGAAGCAGAACTTCAAAGGATGCTAATTACCTCTATCAATCATAAAGGTCCGACAGCATTAAGAATACCTCGAGGATCAGGCTTAGGAGTAGCTACTATGGATGAGGGTTGGGAGCCAGTTGAAATTGGAAAAGGAGAAATTATTAATGAAGGAGATGATGTTTTAATAATCGCTTATGGGTCAATGGTTGCTGCAGCAGTTGAGACTTCTAACTTATTAAAAGTGAATAATATAAACCCTTGTATTATAAATGCCAGATTTGTTAGACCCTTAGATAGTAAGCTTATTTTACCTTTAGCGCAAAAAATTAAAAAAATAGTAACTATGGAAGAAGGAACTATTATCGGCGGGTTTGGTTCAGCAATTGTTGAATTATTAAATGATAATGATATTCATGTACCTGTTTTAAGATTAGGAATACCTGACGTTTTGGTCGATCATGCATCTCCAGATCAAAGTAAAAAAACATTAGGTCTAACACCTGAACAAATGTCAGAAAGTATATTAAATAAATTTAATAGCTAGTATAAAAATATTTCTTAAAAAACCATTACAGAACACCTCTAGCTGCTAATCCTAAAATTGAACCAATTCCTAAAAGATGTCCTAAGCAATTGGCTCCAACGAATGCACCATGACTTAAGCCTCCAAAAAATCTTGCATTTGGCATAGCAAAACCTTCATTTGGTTTCCTAATTGTTGCTCTTGCAATTGCATATGCAAGTATATTACAGGTAATCATTACAAGAGCACATTTTGGTGACCATTCAAATGTTGCTGGCGCAGAAGAAACTGCAAATAAAGTATTAATCATGATAATTTTTTAATAACACTATTCTGCATCATTTTGTGTTTATTTACGAAGAATTTGAATATATCTTAAGAGTTTTTTACTTCAATTTTTTTTAGGAGATTTGTGAAGCCTAACAATATTATAAAATCGGTTATTGTTAAAAACGCTTCAGCAAAGCCATGGAATGAATCAATTTCAACAAGCGATTTATCATAAACCGTTAATGAAATCACTGAAAATATAATAGTTATTAAGACAAAGAGTAATGTTAACGAAAACCCTATTTTTATTGTTTTACTTATTTTAGGGTTTTTATAAAGATAATATAGAAAAACTGAGTAGGGAATTATCGAAATTATAAATATGTAGTTATTATCTATTTCTGATAAATAATCAAATAATCCTTTTAAATAATTACTCATAATAACTTGAATTTTTAAATAAATAATACGAAGCAACTGCTAATGTTGAATTTCCTATTGTGGTGAAAATTCCTTGAAGTGAAACCAAACCATATAGTTGCATTGGATTATCATATATATGCCAGGTTATAGCGCACATTGCTCCGATTAGATTAGGAATCATTGCTAATCCAAGCCAGAAAAAATAAGTATAATCTTTGTAGGAGCTAATTTGATTAACTACAAATATAGCAGCTATCCATTCTAGGACACTTGATATATGAATAATCCAATTAGTAAAAGATAATTCGTGCAAAATTTTATAAATTTTTTTCTAAAACTTTAAATACTTCTTTAGCGTGATTTATTGGAGAAACACTTATCCATCTATAGATAACTTTTCCTTCAGGTGATATTAAAAAAGTATTTCTATCTGAGTAGGGAGGTATCCAAGATCCGTATTTTTCACTTACTAAACCATTAGAATCAGATAATAAAGTATAATTTATAGCTTTTGAATTACAAAAACTATCATGAGAGTCTTCATTATCTGCACTTACACCAACTATCTCAGCATTGTATTTGGAGAATTTATTCTTTAGATCGGAAAAGCCTTTTGCTTCTATGGTGCAACCAGTTGTAAAATCTTTAGGATAAAAATATAAGATAAGCCATTTATTTTTAAAATCTTTTAAATCCCATTTAGTTTTATTTTTAAATTTAGTATTAACGCCATTAAGAGAGAAATCTGGTGCAAAATCCCCAATTTCTGGAGCAAAATCAAATGAGTATGCTTTTGGAGGATAAATAAAAATTGAGCAAAATAATATAAAACTTAAAAAAAAACTTCTCATTTATATTTAAAAATTGCTGAGATCCACACCCTGGGATTTAGCGAATTTATCTAATCCAACTTTTTGAATGGATTTAAGTGCCTTTGTACTAATTCTCAAAGTTACCCATTTATTTTTTTCTTGCCACCATAATCTTCTTTTTTGTAAATTTACCTGTTGTAATTTCTTTGTCCTAATATGTGAATGACTAACAGCCATACCATTATTAGCTCTTGCTCCAGTAAGTACGCAAACTCTAGACATATTTCTGCAAATAGTTAATAAAATCCTATCATATTGAGTTTTAATTTGGATTTAATAACTCTGTTAATAATTCAGCATTATTTAGTTGTAAATCTACGATTTGCTTTTGATCTAATCCCCCTACTGTTAACTTTGCCATTGTATAAATATGATTTGCTATTCTTCCTGTTAAAGAAATTTCGTCGGAATCATTTTCGTTTAAAATTATTTTTTTATCTGAAAATTTAATTAAGCCATCGATTAAAGGATGGTCTTTATTTACTAAAAGTACGTGATATTCAGGTAAACCGGGAATCTTTTGTTCCATATATGCTCCCATATCATTGATTCTTCTCATTTGCTCTGGAAGTAAAATTAATGCGGGAGGAGCATTATTATTTTTAAGAGATTGAACCTTGACTGTAACCTTGTCATTGTTGAGAGCTTTCGTAATAATTTCTTTTATATGGTCAGTATGAGATTTCCCGTCTTTGTCAACAATTTCAGGTGAGTCTTTCTCTAACTCATCGTTTATTTCAGAATCAACTCTTTGAAATTTATATTTCTCATTTTGAGTCTCTAACCAAGGAATAAATTGTGCGTCTATTAAAGGGTCAGCTTTTACAACCTCTCTGTTATTAGATAGCCATAAATTTAAAGCATTAGATTGAGAAATTTCATCTGTGCAATAAATAATTTTATTATCATCATCATTTTTATTTCTATTTGCATAATTTTCTAACGTAGTAAAAAATTTATCATTAAATTTGACTAAGAATTTTTTCTCTATTTCTTTTTCTTTGTCTAAATTTAAACCTAATTTTGTTTCAAAAATAATACTGTTTAGAGCAAGATCAGAAAACTTTTCATCTTCCATTACACCAATTTTTACAAATGCAGAAATTGAATCCCAAATTTCTGCATAAAACTCAGGATTATTTTTCAACAAATCTTTCAATTTATTAGCAATCTTTTTAGATATAAAGGAAGAAATTGATCTTACTTTTCTATCTGTTTGTAGTGCACTTCTACTAACATTTAAAGGGATATCAGTCGAGTCAATTACACCTCTTAAAGGTAATAAATATCTAGGAACAATTTCTTTAATCGAATCGCTTACGAAAACTTGATTACAATACAACTTTATCTCTCCCTTCTCCCAATCTGCTCTGCCAGAAAGTTTTGGAAAATATAAAATACCTTGTATATTATATGGAAAATCAGTATTGAGATGAATCCAAAGTAGTGGTTCTCCTTGGTAAGGATATAAGTATTTATAAAGCTCAATATAATCTTCATCATTAAGCTCATTTGGATTCTTTCTCCAAGGGGGATTCTTTTTGTTAATACATTCTCCTTCCAATAAAACGTCTATTGGCATGAAGTCACAATATTTTTTTATTAAAGATTTAATTCTAGCTGGTTCAATAAATTCTTTCTCTTCATCTAATAAATATAAAATTACATCGGTACCAATTTCTTCCCTCTCAGTATCCTCTAAAGTAAAACTTGGTGATCCGTCACATGACCATTTAAAAGCTTTATTTTCTCCTATGGCTGATTTTGTAATTATTTCAACCTTATCAGAAACCATGAAACTAGAGTAAAAACCTAATCCAAAGTGCCCTATAAATTCATCATTATCTTTTTTATATTTTTCTAGAAATTCCTCTGCACTTGAGAAGGCCACTTGATTAATATATTTTTTAATTTCTTCATCATTCATGCCAATACCATTATCTGAAATAGTAAGCGTATTTTTTTCTCTATCAATAGTTATTTTGACTTGAGGCGATTCGCAATTCTCACAATCGCCGGCAAATGAAGCCATCCTCCTCTTACTAATTGCATCAACTGAATTGCTAACTAATTCTCTCAAGAATATTTCGTGGTCAGAATAAACAGCTTTTTTTATAATTGGAAAAATATTTTCGGTATTTATACGAATCTTACCTTTTTGCATTTATTTAAAATGTATTTTCAACTTATTTTATTTCTTAAGTACTTTTAGTACAAGTTTTGTTAGGAGTATTGTCCGTACAATAAAGAAAAAAGGTTCTTATAATAATAATTTTATATAAAATAAATTTAATTAATTTGAATAAAAAGATTGAATAATATTATATATAAGTAGGTTTATTTAATATTATTTAACCCACTCAATTTCAGAACAATTATTTTCCTTCATTAGATTTTCTGATAATGAAATATCATTACAAGGATTAATCTCAAGAATAGTAATAATACCTTTTTCATGAAGTCTTTTTTGAGCCTCTATTGCTTTTGGTAAATCTTTTTTTTCTTTATAAAGTAATAATAATTTTTTATTTACTTTATTTTCCTCCTTAATAACTTTTCTTAAATTATCTATAGAAATACTAAAACCTAAACCATTTGGAACAATTTCTTTTGGATTAAAAAATCGAACTAGTTCATCATATCTACCACCCTTAGCAATAATTGACTTTTCTCCATTTTTTATACTTATTAGTTGAAAAACTATTCCCTCATATAAATTTAAGTGTGGCTGAAATGTAGGATCTAATTGAATACTAATTCCATATTTATTAGCAATAGGTTGAATCGTATTAAATAAATATCTTAGATCATCTAAAGCTTTATTATTTCCAAACAAATTTGATAACTTATCTATTACTTTATTTGGATCACCTCTGGTGTATAAAAGATCATTAAGTATATCTTTATCCTGTTGAGAAATCTTAAGTTTATTTAAGTTATCTTGATCTAAATTTATCATACTTTTTTTTATTTCTTCGTAATTATTATTTTTATATTTATGAAGAATTAAATCCATTATTGTAGTGCTACTTACAAGAAAGATTAAATTACAATTTTCTTTTAATTTTAATTTATCAATTGAGTCAAAAAGTATATTAATAACCTCTATTTCAGGAAATTCAGTATCATATCCAATTAATTCAATCCCACTTTGTATCCTCTCATTAAACCTTTGGGAATTTTTAACTCCATCCTTCTTTTCAAATATTACTCCATTATTCCATAATCGTATTGGTCTTTTTTTATTTATTAATCTTGTTGAAATTAGTTTAACAATTGAAGTTGTCATTTCTGGCCTAAGACATAATGACTTATTACTTACTAAAGTAACTAATTCGTCCTGATTAATAACTCCACTTGTTTTTAGGATTTCGATATTATTTAACATTGAAGGAGCAATTTTCTCATAACCCCATAATTTATAAACCTTATTTAATGTATTAACTATTTGTGAATTCTTTCTAACATCTAATAAATTAAACTCCTTGATATCATTCATTTTGGTATTTTTAAGTATAAAAATTGGTTTTAAAGGGAGTAACTTGTGATAGCTGCTCTTTGAGTTCAATATTAATTTTAGGATTACAAGCTAAAATTTTCCCGGAATTGAGGTCTAATTCTCCATTGGGATAATTGGAAATAATTCCTCCTGCTTCATAAACAATAATAGCACCAGCAGCAATATCCCATATCTGTAATCCTCTTTCCCAAAAACCATCTACTTTCCCTGCAGCAACAAATGCCAGATCAACTGCTGCTGCCCCTCCTCTTCTTACTCCTCTCGTTTTATGAGTAAGCCAGCAAAACTCAGCATAATTATTATTTTCGGTTTCAAACCTATCATATGCAAAACCTGTTACTAATAAACTTTCAGATAAATTATTTGAATTTGAAACTTTAATTTTTTCATTATTGCAATATGAACCTTTGGTAATACAACCCCAATAAAGTTCATTTAAATATGGAATGGATACTGCTCCTAGAATTGGTATTCCCTTATAAACAAGTCCAATTGAGGTTCCAAAAAATGGATATCCATGAGAATAATTTGTTGTACCATCCAATGGATCTATGCACCATATTAAATCAGATGATTTATTAGATTGACCACTTTCCTCAGCTAGAATTGTAATTTTTGGAGTTTGATCTATTAGATAATCTTTAATTTTTCTCTCAACCTCAAGATCAACATTTGTAACAAGATCGCCTTCTCTACCTTTAGATGAAATTTTTTGAATTTTGTTGTAATTTGAGTTAATTATTTCAGAACCAATTGTTGCTGCATTTTTAGCCACTTTAGTAAGGTTATCTAGATTTATATCGATTTTCAAATTATTGAATTTTTCAGCTATATTCATTTCACTAATCTTCTTCAAATTCCCATGGAGGAGCAACTCTGGTACTTCCTTGTCCAAAGAATTGTCCAAATTGCAATTCATAAACCTCGTCATAGTATGTTGTTTCAACTTCAACATCTTCAAGAGCTTTACCTACGCAAAGCAATGCATATCCTTGATCCTTTAGGGCTTGAGAGACTCCCATTGCATGTCTTTGTTCAAGTTTACCCGAAATAATTTTTACAGCACATTCAGTACAACATCCATTCCTACATGAGAAAGGAAGTCTTAAACCTTTTTTCTCAAATTCCTTTAAAATATATTCATCACTACTAACATCTTCTTGATAAACTTTACCAGTAACTTTATTTTTTATAGTGACTTTAAACTTTTTTTTCAAGTATCTTTCCTCAATTTAGGGGTCCTAAAAGGTTAAAATAGTGTTTGTTGGAGAGGTGGCCGAGTGGTTGAAGGCGCAGCACTGGAAATGCTGTATAGGGGCAACTCTATCGAGGGTTCGAATCCCTCTCTCTCCGTTTAAATATAAATCAAATAAGTACATAAATAAAGATAAGTACATCAAATTTTAAGTTCTATTGATTAAATTCTCATGATAATTATTTTTGTGAATTAATTTAAAGATAAATTCTGAATAAAAAATATTAATAATTGAACTTAACAAAAGGGATATTTTTACTAATATAAGAACAATATTATAATTTATTTGTTTTAATCAAATTTTGAAGTTAAATTTTAGTTATCCATAATAAATTTATGGGGAAAATAGTTGGAATTGATTTAGGAACTACTAACTCCGTAGTTGGAGTAATAGAAGCCGGTCGCCCAGTAATAATTGCTAGTTCCGAAGGTACTAGAACAACACCTTCGATAGTTGGATTCACTAAAGATTCTGAGATTGTTATTGGTGATCAAGCAAGAAGACAAATGGTTTTAAATCCTAAAAATACTTTTTTTAACTTGAAAAGATTTGTAGGTCGAGAGTGGGATGAGCTAGATGAAACGAGTATATCTGTCCCATACAACATCAAGTCAAATGACAATGGGAATGTCAGGGTTTTAAGTCCTTTTACACAAAGAGAATACGCACCAGAAGAGTTAGTCAGTTCAATTATTAGGAAATTAATAGATGATGCAGAAACATTTCTTGGTGACACAATAGATTCAGCGGTTATAACTGTCCCTGCTTATTTTAATGAATCACAAAGACAAGCCACTAAGGATGCGGCTCTTTTAGCAGGTATTAAAGTCGAAAGAATATTAAATGAACCAACAGCTGCAGCCTTAGCATATGGCTTTGAAAAAAGATCAGCCAATAACGTTTTAGTTTTTGATTTAGGGGGTGGTACATTTGATGTTTCATTATTAAAAATTTCTAATGGCGTTTTTGATGTCAAAGCAACATGTGGAGATACTCAACTCGGTGGAAATAATTTTGATTCAAAAATAGTTGATTGGTTAGCAGAAAAATTCTTAGCTAAGTATAAAATTGACTTACGCAGAGATAGGCAAGCACTTCAAAGACTTACAGAAGCTGCTGAAAAGGCAAAATGTGAGTTGTCAGGCTTAACTAAAACAAAAATTTCTCTTCCTTTTATAACGACAAATGAACAAGGACCTCTTCATATAGAAGAGACTTTAGATAGAAAACTTTTTGAATCCTTATCTCAGGATTTACTAGATAGATTACTGGAGCCAGTACAAATTGCATTAGATGATTCAGGATGGAATACTGATGAAGTTGATGAAGTAGTTCTTGTAGGTGGCTCAACAAGAATACCAATGATTCAACAACTAGTTAAAACACTTGTGCCTAACGACCCATGTCAATCTGTTAATCCAGATGAAGTTGTAGCAATTGGTGCGGCAATTCAATCAGGAATTTTAAGCGGAGAACTAAGAGATTTGCTTTTAAATGATGTAACTCCTCTCTCATTAGGTCTAGAAACCATTGGAGGATTAATGAAAGTATTAATTCCAAGAAATACTCCTATACCAGTAAGACAGTCAGATGTTTTTAGTACTTCTGAGGCTAATCAATCTTCTGTTTTCATAAAAATTTGTCAAGGAGAAAGACCACTTGCTGGAGAAAATAAATCATTAGGAAAATTTAGATTATCAGGTATTCCTCCAGCTCCAAGAGGCATACCTCAAGTACAAGTAGCTTTTGATATTGATGCTAATGGATTACTTGAAGTTAGTGCTACCGATAGAACCACAGGTAGGAACCAGTCTGTAAGCATAACTGGAGGATCTAATTTAAATGAAGATGAAATTAATAAAATTATTAACGAGGCTAAATCTAAAGCAAGTGAAGATAAAAAAAAGAGATCAGTTATAGATAGGAAAAATAATGCTCTCACCCTCATAGCTCAAGCAGAAAGAAGACTTAGGGATGCTTCTCTAGAATTCGGTCCCTTTGGAGCCGAAAGACAGCAAAGAGCAGTAGAAATTGCAATACAGGATGTTGAAGAATTTTTAGAGGATGAAGACCCTCAGGAATTAGAACTTTCATGTAGTGCTTTACAAGAGGCTTTATTCGGATTAAATAGAAAATTTGCAGCTGAAAGGAAAACCGAAAGCAACCCTCTTCAAGGAATCAAGAATACTTTTGGGTCAATAAAAGATGAATTATTTTCAGATGATTACTGGGACGATGATCCATGGGATAACCAAGTAGATAGAAATTATAGAAATTCGAGGTATGGTAATTCTAGGGACGATGATCCATGGGACAATGACTACTTCCTCTAAAACTGATTACTTATCTATTTTAGGATTATCAAAGAATTTTGATGATTTTGAACTAAAAAAGGCCTTTCGTAGAGAAGCTAGAAAATGGCATCCAGATTTAAATAAAAATGATATTAATGCCGAAGAACGTTTCAAATTAATAAATGAAGCTTATGAATTTTTACGTGATCCTAAACAAAGAGCTTCCATCAATGGTAAAGAACCTATTAATAAAAATAATTTTGCAACCGGATTCCCTAAATTTGAAGAATATTTAGATATGCTCTACGGATTTAATAAATATTCCGAAAATGAATCAGAAAAAGATTTTCAAGAAGAGGATATATACGAAGAAGAATTTGATAATTTTGATTATCCTGCTAAATCACCTAGTGAACCTCCACCTGTTAAATCCTTTCAAGACGTTGAAACAATAATTGAATTATCTCCAGAAGAGGCACTTATGGGCTCAACAATATTAATTGAACTTGAGGATAAAACTATTGTTGAAGTTGATACGCCTCCTTTTGCAGGAGATGGGTGGAGGCTTAGGTTAGAAAATATTGCTAGAGGAGGAAAAGATCATTATCTTCAATTAAAAGTTCAAACTTCAGAAGGGTTGAGAATTGATGGATTAAGGGTCCTTTACAAACTTGAATTATTCCCACCTGATGCACTTTTGGGTTGCGCAGTTGATGTACCTACTCTTGAAGGTAATGTTACTCTTCAGGTACCTCCAAAATCCTCAACAGGAAGATTACTTAGGCTCAAAGGTAGAGGATTAGTTCACGGTAATGATATTGGTGATCAGTACGTAGAAATTGTTGTTGTTATCCCTGCTAATATGAATGATGAAGAAATTGCTTTGTATTCAAGATTACAGGAATTATCCCTTTCAGAAGCCTAACTTTTAAAGACCTTAACCATGAAAATATTTGTTCTACTTTATAATCCAAACACAGACAATGAAGGTATCCATTCTATAGAGATTAAAGGTAGAACAATTGTATTAATGTTTGAAGAAAAAGATGATGCACAAAGGTATGTTGGACTTTTAGAAGCTCAAGATTTTCCTACTCCTTCAGTAGAAATGGTTAATTTAGAAGAAATTAAAGATTTTTGTAATAGATGTGATTATGAGACTAGATTAGTTACCAAAGATTTTGTACCTAAAACTCTTGAGGATAGATTACTTTTAACGCCCCCTCAAAAAAACTTGGAAGTAGATAAATGGGAAGATAAACATAATAATGAAGATAATTTAAATGTCATTAGAGAAAACTTAGAGAAACTTCTCTAAAATTTACTTTATGTAATAGACTCCAATAAAGGAATTTTTAACATGACAAAAGTTATTTTTGAAACTGACTCAGGAAATATACAATTTGATTTATTTTCTGAAGACGCACCTAATACAGTCGAGAATTTTACCAATCTCGTAAATGATGGATTCTATAATGGCTTGTCATTTCATAGAGTTATTCCTGGTTTTATGGCGCAAGGCGGATGCCCAAATACTCGTGAAGGGGCTTCAGGGATGCCTGGTACAGGAGGACCTGGATACAAGATAAAATGTGAGATTAATTCTAATAAACATATTACAGGCTCCTTATCGATGGCGCATGCCGGCAAAAATACTGGGGGCAGCCAATTTTTTATAGTTTATGAACCTCAACCACATTTAGATGGAGTGCATACCGTTTTTGGAAAAACTAATAATATGGATGTTGTTTTAAAATTGAAAAATGGATCAAAAATCATAAAAGCTTATCTAGGTTAATTCTTAATCATTTTTAAAAATTATAATAAAGGGAACTCTATCTAAATTGAATTTTCTTGTAGAGGCGTTAAGTTTTTCACTTTGATATGAAATAGATACCTCATCCATTTTAATATTATTAGTGGGATGTAGAGCATGATCAATATTTTTAGCAACTATGAGGCCTACCTTTGAGCTTTTTTGAAGTTTTGAAAGTGTACAGATGAACTTTTCTATTTTTTTTATTTCGTCGTTATTTATAACTATGTTTTTTCTATTTTTTTTATGAATTATTCTCCATACTAGTTTTGGACGATTCCATATAGCTAGTAATCTAGGACTACTCTCTAGCTTCACTTCAATATCATTTATTTGACAAAATTTATTTATTCTATTCTTGATGGATACTAAATCATTTGAATTATATTTTCCATCAAGAAATATAGCAATGAATGGATCTATATTTGAAAAGTTATTTTGTTCATTTCCAAGTAAATGACCTAATTTAGTCCTTTTAACATTTAGGTATTCGGCATTATAGTCTCCAGGGCAAATGACCAATGGCACTCTAGCTACAACTTCAATACCATAACCTCCTAAACCAGCAATTTTTCTTGGATTATTAGTTAAAAGCTTAAGCTTCTTGATACCAAGGTCTGTAAGGATTTGAGCTCCTACACCATAATTTCTTAGGTCTGCAGGAAATCCAAGTTTTTCGTTAGCCTCAACAGTATCTAATCCTCCATCCTGTAAACTATAAGCTTTTAACTTGTTGATTAATCCAATCCCTCTTCCCTCTTGTCTAAGATAAACAACAACTCCTTCACCTTCTTTTTCTATCCTAGATAATGCAGCCTCAAGTTGTGGTCTACAATCACATCTTAATGATCCAAAAGCATCTCCAGTAAGACATTCAGAATGCATCCTTACTAAAACGGGTTCATTGAGAGATTTAGATTTTTTTTTAACAAGAGCAACATGCTCTGATCCATCAAGCTCGTTCACATATCCATAAGCCTTAAAATTACCAAATATACTAGGCAGCTCAGTAGTAGATTTTCTAAATACGAATCTTTCGTTTTCTGATCTATATCTTATTAAGTCAGCAATTGAAATTAATTTCATGCCCCATTGCTTAGCATATTTACTAAGTTCAGGTAATCTAGACATTGATCCGTCTTGATTTTGAATCTCACAAATAACACCTGCAGGATATAAGCCGGAAAGTAAAGCCAAATCGACTGCTGCTTCTGTATGTCCAGCTCTTTTTAAAACACCCCCTTTCTTCGCTCTCAATGGAAATATATGCCCAGGTCTTCTTAAATCTTCAGGTGTTGTATTGGGATTAATTGCGACTTGGATTGTTTTTGCTCTATCCTCAGCTGATATTCCAGTACTAACATTAAATTCTGGCCCTGCATCAATAGAAACAGTAAAAGCTGTCTGGTTAGAGTCGGTATTCCTATCAACCATTAATGGTAAATCTAAATCATCTAATTTATCTCCTTGCATTGCCAAACAAATTAAACCTCTCCCCTCAATAGCCATAAAATTGATTTGTTGAGGAGTCGCAAATTGAGCAGCACATATCAAGTCTCCTTCATTTTCTCTTCCCTCATCATCAACAACAATTACACATTCACCGTTTCTTATTGCAGCTAATGCATCACTTATAGGATCAAACTTTATACTAATAGAATCTTTCTTTTCAGAAATTTCTTGATTATTAGATCTTGTACTTGTTTCTTCCATTATAAATTACATAATAAAGCAATTGTTATTGTAATAAACAATTTCAATACTATATAATCCTATATCACACTTGCCGGTTAAGAGAAATGAATGTTGCAATAGTTGGTGCTACAGGTTACGGAGGAATACAGTTAGTAAATTTATTAAGAAGAAATAGAAATTTTAAAATAACATTTTTAGGTGGGAACAAATCTTCAGGTTCAAAATGGAATGAGAAATTCCCTTTTATTAATATCGATCATGATCTTACCATCGAAAAATATTCACCTCAGCGGATTAAAGAAACCTCAGATATTGCAATATTATCTCTTCCAAATGGCTTGTCATCAACAATTACTCCTAAATTGGTAGATAACGGATTAAAAGTTATTGATCTATCTGCCGACTATAGATATAAATCATTAGATAAATGGAAGGAAGTTTATTACAAAGAAGCTGAGATTTACAATAGAAATGATTATGAATTATGTCTAGAGTCAGTTTATGGTATCCCAGAATTTAATCAAAAAGAAATTATAAAATCAAGAATAATTGCTTGTCCTGGATGTTATCCGACTTCAGCATTAATTCCTCTAATTCCATTTATGCTTCAGGGAATTATAGAGAGTGAAGGCATTATTATTGATTCAAAAAGTGGAATTTCTGGAGGAGGTAGAACTCCTAAAGAACATTTACTATATTCTGAAGCGGCTGAAGGTATTTCTGCATATGGCTTATTGACGCATAGGCATACATCTGAGATTGAACAAATTTTGAGTTATGTCTCCGGGCAAAATATTCAGTTAATATTTACTCCACATTTAATTCCTATAGTTAGAGGTATGTTTTCAACAATTTATGGAAGGCTTAAAGATCCTGGGTTAACAGCTGAGGATTGTAAAATTTTACTTGATAATTTCTACAGGAATTATTCAAACGTAAAAGTATTACCAGTTGGAACATATCCCTCCAGCAAATGGGCAAAAAATTCTAACGATACATACATATCAGTAAATGTTGATAATCGAAGTGGCAAAATAATATTACTTTCTACCATTGATAATCTTTTAAAAGGTCAGGCTGGGCAAGCTGTTCAAAATCTAAATTTAATTTCAGGGTTCAAACTTAATGAAGGTTTGGATTTAACTACTTTCTATCCCTAATTTATTTCTAATTCTCAACCCTGCTTCAGATATAGCAAACGGTAAAATCATATGTTCTAGATAGTGAATTTTACTGGTAAGACTATTTAAATTATCATCTGTTTTGATTGATAAAGCAGCTTGAATAATTAATTTGCCATTATCAACTTCTTTATCCACGAAATGTACTGAACAACCTGTTATGAGTGCTTTGTGTATCAATGCATCATCAATGGGATTTTTACCTTTAAATGATGGTAATAGTGAAGGATGTATATTAATAATTCTATCCTTAAAAGAATTTACAAAATTTTCTGAAGCTATTCTCATCCATCCCGCCATTACTATTAGTTCAACATTAGATTTCTTAAGAATTTTTATTATTTCAGCTTCGAATTGTTCTTTGTTTTCATAATTATTTTCTAAAATAAGAAAATTTGAAATATTAGATTTAATTGCCCTCTTAATACAACCAGCATTCTCTTTATTTGAAATTAATAATTTTATGTCAATGTCTAATTTATTGTTCTTGCATAGATCGATCAGAACCTGAAAATTTGTACCTTCACCAGAGGCTAGAACTGCAATATTTAATTTAGGCTTAAATTTATTAAATTTTTTTAAATCGGGGGAAACTAAATAATGTTCAAAACTTTCCAATTTTTTTCTCTTATTATTAGAAATAATAATTCAAAAATCAATAGAAATAATTATTTTTTTAGATATGCGAATACTAAAACAATTTTATTTAATATTAATACTAAATTATAAAAATTTTATTTTTAAATATGACTAAGTAGATATAATAATTAGAATAAATTAAGCCTAGTCCATCTAAAGATTTGAATAAACATAATTTAAATAATTGGAAAAAATTTTCTAACTATCTTTGGTTTAATGATGAATTAAATATTTGGATAGATATAAGCAAAATTAATTTTAATGATGAAGACTTTGAAGCTATTAATCAAAAATTTGTAAATGCTTTCAATGCTTTAGATAAACTTGAAAATGGTGCGATAGCTAATATTGATGAAAACAGACAGGTTGGTCATTATTGGTTAAGAAATTCATCTATTGCACCAAACCATATCCTAAAAAATAAGATTGATAATGAAATATCTAGTATAAAAGAATTTGGCAAAGAAATATTAAATGGAAATATATTAAACAGCAAAGGACAAAATTATACAGATGTATTATGGATAGGTATTGGTGGTAGTGGTTTAGGTCCATTGTTAATTGTTGATTCTTTAAAGAAAAATTCTGTAGGCTTAAGCTTTTCCTTTATTGATAATATTGATCCGTTTTTAATTAAGGAAAAATTAATTGAAATAAATGATAAACTTTCTAGTACTTTATTTGTAATTGTTAGTAAATCAGGAGGTACACCAGAACCGAGAATAGCGATGGATATTATTAGGAGGAATGTTGAGGAGAAAGGTATAGATTGGTCTTCCCAAGCTATAGCAATCACCATGCCAGGAAGCAAATTATATCAAAAAGCATCTGAAGAGGATTGGTTAAGAATTTTTGATCTTCCTGATTGGGTAGGCGGAAGAACAAGCATTACAAGCTCGGTGGGACTTCTACCATTAGTTTTAATAAACCAAAATATTGACAATTTTCTTAAAGGTGCATCAAAAATGGATGATATTTCAAGATCAAAACAAATAAAAAATAATCCCGCAGCCTTGTTAGCAGCTTCTTGGTATTTCAGTGGAGAAGGATTTGGAAAGAGGGACATGGTAGTTCTTCCATATCGAGACAGACTTCAAGTCTTTAGTAAATATCTTCAACAATTAGTGATGGAATCTCTTGGGAAGAAACTGGATAGATCAGGAAATATAGTGCACCAAGGTATTTCAGTCTTTGGAAATAAAGGTTCGACTGATCAGCATGCATATGTTCAACAATTAAGAGATGGTTTGGATAATTTCTTCTGTACATTTATAGAATCATTAGATATGCCAGATGACCTTAATAACTTTGATTTAGAAGATCCCAAGTCATATTTATCTGGTTTTTTACAAGGTACAAGATCTGCATTATCAAAAGAAGGAAGACAAAGTGTAACCATAACAATAAGTAAATTTAATACCTTTACATTAGGAGCGATAATTGCACTATTTGAGAGAGCAGTTTCCTTTTATGCAGAGTTAGTAAATATTAATGCCTATGATCAACCGGGAGTGGAGGCAGGTAAACAAGCTGCTGCAGATATAATTTTGATCCAACAAGAAATTAAATTCCTATTTGAAAAAAATGACTTTTTGACTATTGAAAAAATTAATAAAAGCCTAGAAAATTCTGATCCTGAAAGTATTTTTTTAATACTAAGACAAATGTGTTTCAATAATATACATTTTAATGTTGAGGGAGATTGGTCTATTCCAGAATCATTAAAAATTAGAAAATTATAATTACACAACTATATTTATAATTTTCCCTTTTACGATAATAATTTTTCTAATTTCTTTATCATTAATCCATTTAATTACATTAGGACTTTCTAAGCTTTTTTGCTTGATAATGTCTTCAGAAGTATCTGTAGATATATTTATTCTATCTCTTACCTTTCCATTTATTTGAATTACCAATTCATAAGTATTTAGCATTATTGCTTTTGGGTCATATTCCGGCCAATTTTGTAAGTGAACTGACTCAGTAGAGCCTAATAGATGCCACAGCTCTTCAGAAATATGAGGAGAAAATGGTGAAAGTAAAATGCAGAAATTTTGTAATATTAATTTTTTTGAATTTGAACTTATATTTTTAAAATTTTTAGAAATAGCATTACAAAACTTCATTAATTCTGAAATAGCCGTATTAAACTGATTGTTCTCAATATCGTGTGAAATTTCTTTAATAGCTAAATTCATAGATCGTAAAATATTTTTTTCACAAGTTTCTTGTTTTATATTTGCCTTTTTTGAACTCAATTCATTCAAGTATTCATAATATAATTTCCAAACTCTTGAAAGAAATCTAAACTGTCCTTCGACATCAGAATCTCCCCATTCCAAATCCTTTTCTGGTGGAGCTTTGAATAAAATAAACATCCTTGCAGTATCTGCACCATATTTCTCAATAACAGTCTCAGGATCGATACCGTTATATTTAGATTTTGACATTTTTTCAAATAATATTTCTAATTTTGAATTGTCATCTGGATCTATAGGATTATTTAAATCTTTTATTTTATTTAATGGAATATACCTTCCAGTATTTTTATTTTTATATGCTGCAGATTGAACCATTCCTTGTGTTAAAAGTTTTTTAAAAGGTTCATTTATATCAAATAAATCATTGTCTTTTAATGCTTTAGTTAAAAAGCGGGCATATAGTAAGTGCAAAATTGCATGTTCAACTCCTCCTACATATTGGTCCACTGGAAGCCACTTATTAATTTTATCTTTTGTGAATGGTTTATTATTTAGTTCTGCACATGGATATCTCAAAAAATACCATGATGAGCACATGAAAGTGTCCATTGTGTCTGATTCTCTTTTTGATTTCCTCCCACATCGAGGACAAAGCACATTATGCCATTCATTTGTTTGATTTAGAAAATTTATTTTATTTGAATCGATCTTTACCTGCTTTGGTAACTTAACAGGAAGATCATTTAGTTTTGCGGGTATTGGACCACATTTTGAGCAATTAATAATAGGTATGGGACATCCCCAATATCTTTGTCTAGAAATTAACCAATCTCTTAGTTTATATTGAATTTTTTCTTCTCCCCACCCATTCTTTTTAGCAATATCTATGAATCTCTTCTTAGCTTCAGAATTAGACATTCCATCATAATTATCTGAATTTATTAAAAATCCATTTTCCTCAAAAGCATTTTTAGAAATATCATTTAAATCTTTAATATCTTTTGTAATAACTTTTTTTATATTTATTTTATATTTTTCAGCAAATTCAAAATCTCTTTGATCATGAGCAGGCACTCCCATTACCGCTCCTGTTCCATAATCGTCTAAAACATAACTTGCAATCCATATTGGGATTTCATTATTATTAATTGGATTTATAGCTTTTAGCCCAGTATTAAAACCTATTTTTTCTTTATCTTCATCATAGTTCTTAAAAATTTCTTTTAGATTTTTAACCTTATCTTTTAATTCCTGATCTTTAATAATACTAGTAACTTCGTGATTGGGTGAAACTGCTATGTAGGTAACACCAAATAATGTATCTATTCGGGTTGTAAAGACTTTTAAGTTAATTTCTTCACTTTCATCCAGATTAAATTTTATAATTGCTCCTTTAGACCTTCCTATCCAGTTTTCTTGCATTGTTCTTACTCTTTCTGGCCATCCATTAAGATTTTTAAGATCATCCAAAAGTACGTCTGCATAATTAGTTATTTTCAAATACCATTGATTCAAAAGTTTTTTTTCAACAAGTGCACCAGATCTCCAAGATTTTCCTTCTGAGTCAACCTGTTCGTTTGCTAAGACAGTTTTATCTATAGGATCCCAATTTACCTCAGATTTCTTTTTATAAACTAAACCTGATTTAAATAATTCTAGGAATAAAAATTGAGTCCATTTATAATAATCTTCATTACATGTGGCGAATTCTTTTTCCCAATCAACTGATAGGCCTAAAACTTTAAGTTGAGATTTCATATGTGAAATATTATCTTTGGTCCATATTTCAGGATTAATCCCCCTTTCAATTGCAGCATTTTCTGCAGGAAGACCGAAAGCATCCCAACCCATTGGATGTAATACATCCTTTCCTTTTAGTTTTTGATATCGAGCAATTACATCTGTTATTACATAATTTCTGACATGACCCATATGTAAATTTCCAGAGGGATATGGGAACATTGATAAAGCATAAAACTTTTCTTTATTATCACTATCTTTAGTTTTATATAGATTATCCTTTGCCCATTTTATTTGCCATTTATTTTCTATGAGATTAGGCTCATACAAATTTTTAAATGTTAAATTAGTCATATTCATTTTATCCACTTGTTATCTATAAAGTAATTTATTTATCATTCTACATAAGAGATTAAATTGTAAATACCTTTTTTTTTATTAAAATTAGGTTAATAGTAATTCAATTATGAATAAATTTGAATTTTATAAATATCAAGGAAATGGTAATGACTTTATAATTATAGATTCCAGAAATAATGATTCATACAAAAGATTGATATCCAATAATAATTTTAAAGTTAAAAAAATTTGCGACAGAAACTTTGGAATTGGTGCAGATGGAATAATTTTTATATTAAATGCCGATTCTGATAATGATTCAAGAATGATTATCTTTAATTCCGACGGATCTGAAGCTGAAATGTGCGGAAATGGAATTAGATGTATGGTTGAATATTTGCATAATTATAAAAATTCTCAAGTTAATAAATCTGAATATAGAGTGGAAACTAAGGCTGGTTTGAAAGTTGCAAAATATAATTCAGGCAAAATTACAGTAAAGATGGGAAAACCTATTTTTGAGAATCATTTAATCCCAACCACTATGAATAAAAATATAAATGAATTACTTTCAGAGGAATTTAATTTTGAAACCTTTAATGCGCAAGGATATGCAGTTGGTATGGGTAACCCTCATCTCATTTTCTTTGTAGAAGATCTTGCCTATATATCGCATAAAGAACTTGGCCCGATATTTGAAAATAATAAATTTTTTCCTGAAAAGACTAATGTGCACTTTTGTCAAATAATTAATAGTAAGAAAATTATTGTCAAAGTATGGGAAAGAGGTGCCGGATCTACTCTTGCATGCGGAACAGGAGCTTGTGCCATACATGTTGCGGCAAGAAAACTTTCTAGATGCGAGGCAAAAACATCAATCATATTGCCTGGAGGAGAACTTTTAATTAATTGGAATAATACAAACGATGAGGTAATGATGACTGGTATCGCCAATAAAGTTTTTAAAGGTTCTTTTACACTTACATAATTTAGATGAAAGAAGACTTTATCTATTTTGATCATGCCTCTACTTCTCCTTTATCTCTAGATGTTCTTGAGATAATAAATTCTGCCAATTTAAATTATTGGGGAAATGTTTCTGCTACTTATAAATTTGGTATTGATTGTTCGACAGAATTAGAATCAATTAGAAATAATATTGCCTTTATTCTAAATTCAAATTCAGAAGATATTATTTTTACTTCAGGTTCTTCTGAATCTATCTCTTTAGTTTTCAATAAATTATCAGATAATTTTAAACCTGAAAATATTGTTATATCAGAAGTAGAACATCAAGCCACTATAATTTCATCAAATATTTTAAAAAAAAGAGGATGGGAAATAATTGAATGGGAAGTCAATAATAAAGGAATTGTAGATCTTTATAAATTAGAAAATTATTTAAATCCTAAAACGAAATTGATATCAATAATATGGGGACAAAGTGAAATAGGATCATTACAACCTATTCAATTTATAGGTAAAAAATGTAGGGAAAATAATATATTATTTCATGTAGATGCGACTCAAATAATTAGTAATGGCATTTTTAATTGGAAAGAATTAAATTGTGATTTACTTAGCTTATCAGCTCATAAATTTGGAGGCCCCAAAGGTATTGGAATACTTTTAACTAATGAAAAATCTCGTTCATTTCTAAGGAATTCCGATATTTCATTAACTCATGAATATTCAATAAGACAAGGCACACAATCTCTACCTTTAATATTCGGGATGTATCAAGCTTTAAAAAATATTAGTGGCCTAATAACTTTCTCTAATTATGATGCTGTATTCAGAAATAATAAAGTTATTTTTTTAAAAGCTTATCTTTTAGAGTTATTTAAAGATAATAAGTATGTAGAAATAACTGGAAGTATCAAAAATCGTTTACCAAATCATTTATCATTTATTTTGTTTAATAAAAATCATTGTCCCATTAAGGCTTACAAAATTGTTAATTTCATGTCAGATAATAACATAGCAATAAGTAGTGGTAGTTCATGTTCAAGTTCCAACAATAATCCAAGTTATGTTTTAACTAAATTAGGTTTAGAAAATAATAAACTTTTTTCAAATATAAGATTAAGTTTTGGTGAACAAAACTCTATAGATCAGTTAGACAAATTTTATAATTTACTCTTAGAGTGTATTCAAAAGTTTTAATAGATGTTTGTTTTACCTAATGACCTAAATAAAGCTATTGAAGATATGGAGAAATCTGTTTTAAACAGTTTGGATTCTGATAATTCTAGATTGATTATTGAATTTAAATTTGAGGGAATAAAATTTAATAGAATTTCTTTTAAATTATTTAATTTATTAGCAAATAAGAATAATAATGTATATCTGACGTATTCTGATCCTGGAGCGGTAGCTTTAGCTCAAAGAGACTATAAGGAAATAAAAGATAAAATATTTACTTTTAAGTCATTTACAAACTCTCCACATATTTCAGAAAGTAACTCAATATTAATATCAATGCTCCCACAACCGTATGATTTTGATTCTTTTGAACCAATGTGTGAAAATTTTCTTGGTAAACACATTTCGATAAATCCAAAATTTGAAGACGCTAATATTGGTATAGGAACAGTTATTAGAGAGAGAAGAAAAAACTTTGTGAAAACATGGACGAATATATATTTTATACAACCATTAAATAATGGAGCTCTAATGCATATTGCTCCAAGTAATTGGGCACTTTTTAAAGAAAAAGATAATAAATATTATTTTGTCAAAGATTTCGATTCAAAACCAGATAATGAAACTATTTTTATAAATCTATAATTTATGCTTATAAAAAAATATAAATTATATATATATTTTTTTTTATTTTTAATTTTCTTTCCTTTTCTCATAAAATATTTTAATTATTATGGAAAAAATAGATTTCTAAATAACTTATATTTTAATTTACCTATATATTTTTCAAATAAGAAAATCTGTAGAAATTATGATCTATTAACTAATAAATATCTTGATAAAACGATTAGCTTTTCCTTAATAGATAATAAAGGGAATATTATTAGTGAATATAACTCCGAGATTGCGAGGATACCTGCCTCTAATTTAAAGTTATTGTCCACAGGTTATGTTATGAGCAAATATGATAATTTTTATTCATTAAAAACTAAAATATACAGAGACGATAATAATAATTATCTCATCGAGGGCAGTGGAGATCCTGATTTATCTATTAATGATATAAAAACTTTAATAAGTAATATTAAATTTAGTAAAAATATTACTGTAACTTTAGCTGAAATTAAAAGCGTTGTATATTGGCCTGAAGGCTGGACAAGTCAAGATAAATTGTATAAATATGGATCTCCAATTACAAAACTAGCTATAAATAGTAATTCTTCAAGATATATGAATATACAAACATTAAAAAATTATATTTATAACTATCTTTTAGAAAAATTTCCTAACTCTGAAATTAATATAAACATCAATGAAAGCTCCAATGACTTAAAGAAAAATAAAATCTTAATAGACTATATTAATTCAAATCCAATTTTGTCACTAATTACATTAGCTAATGCTGAAAGCCATAATTTCACATCAGAGTCTCTTTTTAAAAATGCATCTGATAGCTGGTATACAAATTCTTATCAAAAACTTTATTTTTGGTTGAAAAATAAAGGATTACCTATAAAAAATTTATACATAGCTGATGCTAGTGGTTTGTCTAGAAATAATAAAGTTACAACTAATTTAATTGCTTCCTTTTTGCATAAAATGAAATTTAATAATAATTATGAATTTTATACTTCTACTTTATCAATTATGGGTATGCGGGGCACACTTGCAAATTCACTTTTAAATAGTAACATTAAAGGAAAATTTTTTGGAAAAACTGGTACTTTATCAAATGTATTTTCTTTATCAGGTTATTTTCGTAAAGAAGACAAGATTTATTCAATAAGCATTATTCAAAATTCAAAGGTAATTGATAAAAATAAAATTTATAATTTACTAAATGAATTGTATGAAATAGAGGAATGCAAATGAATTTTATTTATAAAAATTCTTAAGATCTTTCTCCACTATTGGAGGAACCATATGTTTTATTTCTCCATTAAACTTTGCTACTTCCTTAACCAACGAACTACTCAAAAAACTAAAATTAGTATCAGTTGATAAAAAGATTGTTTCAATTTCTTTATTTAGTGTTCTATTTGTGTGAGATATTTGTAGCTCATACTCAAAATCACTCATAGCTCTCAATCCTCTGAGGATGAGATTAGCATTTAATTGTTTGGCGCAATCAACTGTAAGACCATGAAAAGATATAACTTCAACATTAGATAATTTATTAACAGAATTTTTAATTTGATTAATCCTCTTTTCAAGCGTAAAAGTTGGTTTTTTACTAGAGTTTTCCAACACACCAACGATGACTTCACCAAAGATCATTTCTGCTCTTTCTATTAGATCTAAATGTCCATTAGTAAGAGGGTCAAAAGTACCTGGATAAAGTATTTTCATATAAATTTTTTAAATAAAAAAAGCAAAATTAGTTAAAATAAAGAATAACTAAAATTTATTATGACATTAAATCTAGAAGCTAAAAAAATCTTATTAAGAAAAATTCCTCATGGTTTGTTCATTTGTGGAGTTAAAAATGAAAAAAATGAAGTAAATGGATTTACCGCGAGTTGGGTTACTCAAGGTTCATTTAATCCACCGTTAGTTGTAATGGCTGTTAGGGCAGAAGGTTCCAGTCACGAAACAATTAAAAATACAAATAAATTTTCATTAAATGTTTTAAAAAGTGATCAAAAAGATTTAGCTGCTGTTTTTTTTAAACCTCAAGTTGCATTAGGTAGCAGATTTGAAGCAGTTGAATTTGTTCTAGGCGATCTCGGATTGCCAATATTAAAGGATAGTGTAGGAGGAGTTGAATGTGTGGTTATAGGAGATGTACTACATGGAGACCATACAGTTTTTGTTGGAGAAGTAAAAACAGCTTATTTAAATAATGATGTTGAAGCATTAAATTTAAATTCAACAGGTTGGAATTATGGAGGTTAATTTAAAATATGAATGAATTAATTAAGAAGAAGCATAATAAAATAAATTTACAATTTGATAATCATTTAATTAAAAATAAAGGACTTTTAAAAACTAGATTATTAGAAATACCAAAAACTTCTGGATGTTATTTATTTAAAGATGAAAACGGTGAAATACTTTATATAGGAAAATCAAAAACGCTAAGAAACAGAGTCAATAGTTATTTTTCTAATTTTAAAGAATTGTCTCCTAGATTAAGTTTAATGGTTAGGCAGATTACAGAAATAGAAATAATTTTGACTGATAACGAATTTGAAGCCTTAAATTTAGAATCAAATCTAATTAAAACAAATAAACCATATTTTAATATTTTATTAACAGATGATAAAAAGTATCCATATGTTTGTATTACCTGGAGTGAAAAATATCCACGAATATACATAACTAGAAGAAGAAGAAATAGAAATAATTTAGATAGATATTATGGTCCTTATGCAGATGTTGGTCTTTTAAGAAAAACATTATTTTTATTAAAAAAAATATTTCCTCTTAGACAAAGTAAATTATCTAAATCTTTTTATCGTGAAATTACAGGCGTTGATCTGGAAGAAATAACTTCTGAAGAATATAAGAAAATAATAAAACAAGTGTCTATGATTTTTCAAGGTAGAAACGAAGATTTAGTAAAAATTCTAGAAAAAAAAATGAATTATTTCTCAAATGAATTGCAGTACGAATGTGCTGCAAAGGTTAGAGATCAAATAGTTTCTATTAAATTACTTACTGAATCACAAAAAATATCAATAGCAGATTCATCTATTAATAGAGATATTTTTGGCATTTGTTCAAATACAAAAATTTCTAGTATTCAAATATTCCAAATGAGATCTGGAAAATTGGTCGGCAGAATTGCATATAGTCAACAGTTAATTGATTCTAATGAAATAATTACACTGCAAAGAATATTTGAAGAACATTATTCGAATGTTGATAATGTTGAAATACCATCAGAAATTCTCATTCAATTTGAAATACCAAGAAAAAATATACTTCAGGAATGGTTAACAGAATTAAAAAAAAGAAAAGTTAAAATAGTTGTCCCAAAAAGAAATAAGAAACTAGAAACCGTAGAATTAGTTATTAAAAATGCGAAGTTAGAGTTGGAGAGAATTTCTAATGGTATGGAAGATAATGAATATGCGATGGAAGACTTATCGCAAATTTTAGAAATAAATCATTTACCAAAAAGGATAGAAGGTTATGATATTAGTCATATACAGGGTTCAGATCCTGTAGCATCACAAGTAGTATTTATAGATGGTATCCCTTCGAAGCAAAATTATAGAAAATATAAAATAAAAGATAATAATGTCTATTCAGGACATAGTGATGATTACGCTTCTATAGAAGAGGTTATTTATAGAAGATTTAGAAAATGGTCAAGATTTAAAAAAGAGGGTGGTGATTTTTCACTTTTATTTGATAAAAAGAATAGTAGTCTAGATAATGATTTACTATCGGATTGGCCAGACTTAGTAATGATAGATGGAGGAAAAGGTCAATTGAATGCTGCTTTAAAGGCTTTAATAGATCTAAATTTAGATCAAGAAATTACTATTTGTTCATTAGCTAAGAAAAATGAGGAAATTTATTTGCCTGGCCGTAAAAAACCTCAAGAAAGCGATTTAAATCAAAAAGGAGTAATGTTGCTTAGAAGAGTAAGAGATGAGGCTCATAGATTTGCATTATCTTTCCACAGAAATAAAAGATCAAAAAACATGAAAAGATCTCAACTTACAGAGATTCCGGGTGTGGGGTCTACACGAATAAGAGATTTATTGGAACACTTTAAGTCTATAGATGCAATTAGGATTGCAAGTGTTAAGGAATTATCAAATGTTAAAGGTTTAGGAAAAAACACTGCTGAAGAAATTTTTAAATATTTTCATGAAATTTAAATTTTTTTGAAATTAAAATATTTTGATTTATCTTCTTCATAGAAATTGATATATTGTTTAGACATTAATTTTATCACTAATATTAATTTAGTTAATTTAATAAAAGTGTTCTGGAAAAAATCGAAACTCCTCATTTTATATTCTACTGTCGATGGTCATACTAAAAATATCTGTGAATATATAAATAAAAGATTAAATAATAAAAAGGATATAAGTATTTCTTCATTGGAGGATTCAGAAAAATTCAATTTAAAGCAATTTAATGAGATAGTTATTGGTGCAAGTGTTAGATATGGATATCACAGAAAAAATGTTTATGAATTTATAAGAAACAATAAATCAATTCTAGAAAATAAAAAAACTGTCTTCTTTTCTTTAAATTTAACAGCAAGAAAACCTGAAAAAAATACTGCCGATAGTAACCCATATGTATACAAGTTTTTAAAGAAAATAAAATGGGAACCAACCATTAAAGACGTTTTCGCTGGGAGACTAGATTATCCAAATTTAGATACTTTAAATAAATTAGCTATTCTTTTCATAATGGTAATAACTAATGGCCCAAAAGATACCTCAAAAACATATGAATTAACTGACTGGAAAAGAGTTGATAATTTAATAAAAAAAATTGAAAGATTCTAATAATTATTTATGGATAAAGAACAACTAATAAAACTTACATCGGAAATAAATATAAATAGCTGCCCTAACATAGTAAATTTTCATTGCCATAGTACATATAGTGATGGGAGCTTAACACCTGAAGAATTACTTGATGAAGCTTATAAAAATAATATTCAATATTTTTCTATAACTGATCATCACACTGTGAAAGCTCATAAATATATATCTTCAAATAATCTTTTAAATAAATATTCTTCAAAAGATTTTAATTTAATCTCAGGTATTGAAATAAATTGTCTTCTAAAAGGATGTCTTGTTCATGTATTAGGTTTAGGTATTGATATTGATAGTGCATATTTATATCCATATACTCAATCAGAATCTCCAATTGGAAGTTATCTTCATGTAAGATCTGTTTCAAATGCAATACGACACGCTGGTGGCATCTCATTCTTGGCTCATCCTGCTAGATATAGAATTCCATTTAATGTATTGATTCCTGAAGCATTTGAGAATGAAATTGATGGAATTGAAGTATGGTACGACTATAATTTGGGTCCAAATTGGATTCCTAGTCCATTTATATGTGATGAGATTGAAAAGTTAACAGATAATTTTGGCATGTTAAAGTCCTGTGGAACTGATAGTCACGGTTATTCTCTATTTGGAAGATGATTTAAAACTTATTTTTCTCGATTTTAGATTCCATATTATTTACTATTGTTTTTAGGTTTCCCAAAATTTCTTTATTATCATTATCCCACATTTTTCTATTTATCACTTCTAAAAATCTTTCTGCAATATCTCTTAGTGCCCAAGGATTATTTTTTTCTAAGAAATTTTTAATATCTTTATCACGTAGCCAACTATTATAAATTGATTCATAGCACCAATTGGAAACTAATTTAGTTGTAGCATCATATGCATATAGATAATCTAATGTAGCAGAAAATTCAAAAGCTCCTTTATATCCATTTTGCATCATACCCTTGGTCCATTTTGGATTTAATACTCTTGATAGAACAACCTTTTCAAGTTCTTTATTAAGTTTAGTTATTTTTGAATATCCATATTTAGAAAGATCGCCATGAAATAATTCAGGATACTTACCAGATATTTTTTTAATAGCGGCTGATAGTCCTCCTTGAAATTGGTAATAATCATCTGAATCTAAAATATCATGCTCTTTATTATCTTGGTTATGAATTACAACTTGAATATTATTTAAAGATTTTTCAAGTTCATTTCTTCCATATAAACCATCAAGATTACTATCATAAATCCAACTACTCCATGCCAAATAAGCATTAGCAAGATCATCATTACTAGTCCAGCTTGAATTGGATATTAATTCCTGCAGACCGGCACCATATGATTCTGGTGCTGATCCAAATATTCGATAAATTGATTTATTATTTTTAAAATCATGAGCTAAAGGGTTTTTATCAATACTTTCATCTAAATTTGAAATTAAATTAATAGCCTTTGATAATATTTCAATTAACTGTGGGAATGAATCTCTAAACATACCTGAAATTCTTATGGTTACATCAACTCTTGGCCTCGATAAAACATTTATAGGAATAATTTCAAGATCAATTAATCTTCTTGTTGCAAAATCCCATACTGGCTTAATACCCATTAAAAATAAAATTTGACAAATATCTTCTCCACCATTTCTCATGGTAGATGTAGCCCAAAGTGATATTGCTAATTTCCTAAGATCTTCACCATACTCTAAGATGTATAGATCTAATATTTGATTTGCTGATTTTATCCCAACGTCCCATGCTGATTCTGTTGGTAAACCCCTAGTATCAATTGAAAAGAAATTTTTTCCAGTTGGTAAAACTTCAAGTTTCCCTCTTGTAGGTGCGCCTGATGGACCACTTTTAATGAATTCACCAGAAAGTGAATTAAGAAATGATTTTTTTTCTAATGAAGATGAATAAATAACTGGAAAATATATTTCTTTATTTATTTTTTTCATATAGCAAGATTGATTTAATTTAATAATTACATTATTAAAAAACTTTTTATTTTTAAGAACTTCAATATCCTCAATAATACAATCTTTCTTATAAAAGTAATGATAAATTAGGTATTTAGATTGAGTCTCTAAAAAGTCAATAGCACTAGAAAATGTATTAATTTTTTTCTTAGAATAATAATATAAAATTTTTGAATCATTATCTGATATTCTCTTTGAATATTCATTTGTCCAAGGATCTAAATCTAAATTAATTTGTTTTGATAAGAATTGAAGAATTCCTTCTCTATTTCTTGTAGGAACTCTACATAAACATAAAATCAAATCTATTTCATTTCTTATTGAATTTCTTGAACCAAATGTATGTAGTCCAACTCTTATTTGATTTTCTTTAATTTCACAAAGATAAGAATCTATTTTTTCAATAAAATCTCCATCCTCAATATCAAAGATATCTTTAAATTCATTTGTAACAAATTTAGTAATAGAATTTTTAATATTAATGATTCTTTTTGAATTTAATTGAACTGCCTCATAATACTCATCTATTAATTTTTCTAAATTGGCTAAATTGCCATATAGTTCTGATCTATCTAAAGGAGGAGTTAAATGATCAATAATTGTGGCATGAGTTCTCCTT
The DNA here is from genome assembly GCA_902627325.1 of uncultured Prochlorococcus sp. Lineage (GTDB taxonomy): Bacteria > Cyanobacteriota > Cyanobacteriia > PCC-6307 > Cyanobiaceae > Prochlorococcus_A. Next base: position 51,043 of record CACOIM010000003.1, read on the forward strand.
TTTGACTGAGATCCCTCACCTGGATCATTTACTATAAATGGATAAATGATTGGTATTGGAGGACATATTATTTGTGGGAAGCATTTATCGCTTAATCCAACAGATTTTCCAGGCAGCCATTCAAGTGTTCCATGTTTACCTATATGACAAATTACATCAGCTTTAAATATATTATAAGTCCAATAATATTGTGCTAAATATCTATGGGGAGGTGGTAAATCTGGTGAATGTATATCTTTTAAACTTTGAGAATCATAACCTCTTTGAGGCTGAATTAATAGGCAAATATTGCCAAATTTTAGTCCGCTTATTGCAAAACCTTTTTTCTCCAGATCAATAGAATTTGATGGGACTTCCCATCGTTTAATTATTTTCTTTCTAGATAATTTTGGAATCTTATTCCAATAAAGTTCGTAATCATTTAATGATAGATAATCTAAAGGTTGATTATTCAAAGATAAAGGATCATTGGTTCTAGTTTTTATAAGCATTGACATAAGTTCTCTTGAACTTTTTGGCAAATCTAAATCTGAAATTTGATAACCTTCATCTTTAAACCAATTAAGTATATTAATAATTGATTTAGGAGTATTTAGTCCAACACCATTACCAATTTTTGAATTTTTTACGGGATAATTAGAAATTACAATAGCAATTTTTTTATCTTTATTTTTTTTCTTTTTTAGTTTTATATAATTACTTACTAATTGAACAAGCCAATTAATCCCTTTTTGATCAAATTTATAATTTGATATTTCACAGCATATATTTTCATTAATAGAAACAGTTTCTTTAAAAGCACAAGGTATAGTAATTATTCTTCCATCAAATTCTGGAATTATAATTTGCATTAATAAATCTAATGAATTCATTCCAATAGACGATTTATTCCATTCTTTTTTGTTTCTATTCGAAGTGAGAATTTGAAGTACTGGAAGGTTTAATTCTTCAAATAAATTAAATTTGTTTATTTCATCTTTGGATGTTTTCTTTAAAGATGAATCAAAAGATGTTGTTGTTATTAAAATCTCAATTTTTTCTTTCTTAAATTTTTCTACTAAATTTCTTTGAATATTTGGGTTTTTTAAGGTTGAAATTAATGCTGTTTTTGGGCTCAAGCCAATTTTTCTTAGACTTTTATTTAAATGATCAGAAAAATCTGATTCATTAGCCAAAAATAGGGATTTGTAAGAAATAATTCCAACTTTTGATCCACTTTCATTTTTCCAGTCATAATAATAAGGATCAGGATAAGAAGTTTTTATCAAATATTTTTCTGGAATTTCATTAAAATTATTAACAATTAAATTTATACACTTTAGAAACTTTAAATAATTATCTTTTCCACCCTCTCTCAGTAGAATTGATAATTTTATTGATATATTTAAATCTATAGTACTTAGTTCATTTAGCTCTAAATCTTGTTCCTTAGTACCTGAAAGAATTATTAATTTATTATTAGGATTTAATTTACTCCAAATTCTTATTTGCTCTAATCCATAATTCCAAGTGCCTTTATCACCAAATAATCTAAGAATTACAATTTTCGATTTTGAAATAGTCTTGCTGATATAGTGATCAATTTGAGAAGGTGTTCGTAAATAATTAATATCCAAAGCCCTGATATTATTTTTTATAGTTCCTATCTCTTCATTTTCTAATTTCGCTAAGAGATTTAAATCTGCCTTTACACTTGTCAAAAAAATACAATCAGCAATAGGTTGTTCAATAAAATCCTCTACATTATTTTCATTTCTCGCAATATTTAATATCCTATGCATTTACAAATATGAATTGGGTTTACAATAGTTAAGTATATAAATTAAATCTTAACTCATTTTTATTACTACAAATGCATCAATTTCTTCCATATGCATGGTTTAACGGAGAATGTGTTCCATTCGCTGAAGCCAAAATATCAATAGCGACTCATGCTCTACATTATGGAACAGCTGCTTTTGGTGGCATGAGGGCTATACCTAATCCATCTGATAAGAATGAATTTCTTTTATTTAGAACAGACAGGCATATCAAAAGACTAACTCAAAGCGCAAAATTTCTTTTGACTGAATTAAAAGAAGATTATGTTTTTAGTGCCTTGGAAAAGATTATTAAAATAAATAAACCTGATAAACCAATTTATATAAGGCCATTTGTTTACACAAGTGATTTAGGTATTGCTCCAAGGCTACATAATATTGAGACAAATTTCTTTATATATTGTATAGAGCTTGGCGACTATCTTTCTCCTGATGGTGTTACGTGTCGCATGAGTAGTTGGTCAAGGCAGGAAGATAGATCTCTTCCTTTAAGAGGTAAGATTAGTGGTGCATACATAACAAGCTCATTAGCAAAAACAGAAGCAAGTCTTTCTGGTTTCGATGAGGCATTGCTATTAAATTCTAGTGGTAAAGTTAGTGAAGCTAGTGGTATGAATTTATTTATTGTTAGAGATGGGGTTCTAATAACCCCTGGAGTTGATCAGGATATTCTTGAAGGGATAACTAGAGCTAGCGTTATAGAATTAGCAAAATCTATGGGATTAAATGTAATTGAAAGACCCGTAGATAAAACAGAATTATTAATTGCTGATGAAGTCTTCTTAACAGGCACTGCTGCAAAGATAACTCCCATAAAACAAATAGAGTCAACCGCATTAGTAAGAGAAAGACCAATAATGGAAAAATTAAAATCTAAGCTAATAGCAATAACAGAGGGACGTTCAAAAGACTATGATAGTTGGGTCACACGAATTAAAATTAACTAAATTTCTAAATGTCACTTTTTAGAAAGCATTTAAATAGAGATGATAAACCAATAATTATTTTTGATGGAGGTACGGGTACTTCCTTTCAAAATATGAATTTAAGTGCTGAAGATTTTGGTGGAGATAAATTTGAGGGTTGCAACGAAAATCTTGTTTTGACTTTACCAAAAGCAGTTGAAAAGGTTCATAATGACTTTCTTGTTTCTGGTTGCGATATTGTAGAAACAAATACATTTGGAGCGACTTCAATTGTTTTAGATGAATATGATTTAGGGCATAAGGCTTACGAAATAAATAAAAATGCAGCACTTTTAGCAAAAAAATGTGCGGAAAAACACACTACTGCTAGTAATCCTAAATTTGTAGCCGGCTCAATTGGGCCAACAACCAAATTACCTACTCTAGGACATATAAGCTTTGATGTTCTTAAAGAATCTTATAAAGATCAAATTCACGGTCTAATTGATGGAGGTGTAGACCTTTTATTAATAGAAACATGTCAGGATGTTCTGCAAATTAAATCAGCACTTTTAGCCGCGAATGAAATTATTAATGAGAGATCAATAGATATTCCAATAATGGTTTCAATTACCGTTGAGACCACAGGAACAATGTTAGTTGGTACAGATATTGCTTCTGCACTTACTATTTTAGAGCCTTTTAACATAGACATATTAGGTCTTAATTGTGCAACTGGTCCTTCAGAAATGAAAGAACATATTAAGTATCTTTCTGAGAATTCTCCTTTCGCAATAAGTTGCATACCTAATGCAGGTTTACCAGAAAATATTGGAGGAATAGCACACTATAAATTAACACCCTTAGAGTTAAAAATTCAATTGCTTAATTTCATTTATGATTATGATGTCCAGATTATTGGCGGTTGTTGTGGGACAACTCCTGAACATATAAAGTATTTATCTTCAATTATTTCTGAACTTAAAAAAAATAATTATTCAATAAAGAATAAAGTTAGAGAAAATGTATTTATACCATCATCCTCTTCTATTTATAATTCGGTACCCTATAAACAGGATAATTCAATATTGCTTGTTGGAGAAAGACTGAATGCAAGTGGTTCTAAAAAAGTAAGGGATTTATTAAATAATGATGATTGGGATGGTCTTATATCTATAGCTAAACAACAACAGAAGGAAAATGCCCATGTATTAGACGTCAATGTTGATTATGTTGGCCGTGATGGTGTGAAGGATATGAAAGAAATCGTATCAAGATTAGTTACTAATATTAATTTACCTTTAATGATTGATTCCACCGAACACGAAAAAATGGAAAGTGGTTTAAAAACTGCTGGTGGAAAATGCATTATAAATTCAACTAATTATGAAGATGGTGATGAAAGATTTAATACTGTTATGAATTTAGCAATTAACTACGGAGCAGGATTAGTAATTGGGACTATAGATGAAGATGGAATGGCTAGAACTTCTGAAAAAAAATGTAATATTGCAGAAAGAGCCATAAATAAAACAAGAAGTAATAATATCTCTGATCATGAAATATTCTTTGATCCTTTAGCTTTACCAATTTCAACTGGAATTGAAGAAGATAGATTAAATGCCAAAGAAACAATTATGGCTATAAAAAGTATTAGGAACAAAATTAAAACTTGTCATATAATCCTAGGAATATCAAATATTAGTTTTGGTTTATCACCACTGGCAAGGATAAATTTAAATTCTATATTTTTAGATGAATGTATTAAAGCTGGACTTGATTCTGCCATACTGGCACCAAACAAAATATTACCACTATCAAAAATTAGTGATGAAACAAAGAAAATATGTTTAGATCTTATTTATGATAAAAGAATTTTTGAAGATAATAATATATGTATATATGATCCATTAGTAGAATTAACGAAAGCATTTGCAGATTTATCCGTAAAGGATATAAATAAAATTGGAAATAATAAAGATAATCTATCTATTGAAGAAAAATTAAAAAACCACATTATTGATGGAGAAAAAATAGGGTTAGAGGAATTGTTACATACATCATTAGAAAAATATAAACCTCTCGAAATTATAAATACCTTTCTACTTGATGGAATGAAAGTGGTAGGAGATTTATTTGGCTCGGGACAAATGCAATTACCTTTTGTTTTGCAGTCTGCTGAAACCATGAAGTTTGCAGTTTCAGTACTAGAACCATTTATGGAAACTTCAGAAAATGCTTCCTCAAAAGGTAAATTTTTAATAGCCACCGTGAAGGGTGATGTTCATGATATAGGAAAAAACTTAGTTGATATTATCCTTACTAATAACGGTTATGATGTTATAAATTTAGGAATAAAGCAAGACGTTAATTCAATAATTGAAGCACAAAAACTGCATAAAGCAGATTGTATAGCTATGAGCGGATTATTAGTAAAATCAACAGCATTTATGAAAGATAATCTAGAAGCATTTAACGAAGCAAATATTAAAGTACCAGTGATTCTTGGAGGTGCAGCCCTTACACCAAAATTTGTAAATGAAGATTGTAGTCAAATTTATAAAGGAAAGATTCTTTATGGTAAAGATGCATTTACTGATCTTAAATTTATGAATGAATATATGAAAAATAAGAAAATAGGCAATTGGTCTGACAATAATGGTTTTATAGATAAAAAGGGTATAAGTATAAAGTTAGCGGAAACAAAGACTAATGAAATTAATTTGGAAAAACCAAATAAAATTTTAACTAGTACCAAAAAATCAAAAAAAATTATAACTACAGAAAGATCGTCATATGCAATTGAAGAGAAACCAATAAAGCCACCATTTTGGGGATCAAAAATATTATCGAGTGAAGAAATTGAAATTGAAGATCTTTTATTTTATCTTGATAAAAAAGCGCTTTTTAGTGGACAATGGCAAATTAAAAAAAATAAAGATCAAACAGTTGAAGAATATAATAGCTATTTAGAATCTTACGCAGAATCTTTATTAGATAAATGGATCAATATTATTAAGCATAAGAATTTGATTAAACCTCAAGCAGTTTATGGCTATTTTAAATGTGGTAGAAATAGAAATAGCATTGTTTTGTTTAAGGAAAATGAAATTGAAGAATTAGCGAAATTTGAATTTCCAAGACAAGTTTCTGGGAGCAAACTGTGCATAGCAGATTTTTATTGTGATCTTCTTGAAGGAAAGCCTAGAGATTGTTTTCCAATGCAAGCTGTAACAATGGGAGAGATAGCCAGTGAATATGCGCAAGAATTATTCAATAGCGATAAATATAGTGATTACTTGATTTTTCATGGTTTAGCAGTACAACTAGCCGAAGCTTTAGCTGAATTTATACATGCAAGAATTAGAGATGAATGTGGTTACTCGGATTTTAAAAATATATCTAATAAAGAAATACTATCCCAAAAATATAGAGGTTCAAGATACTCATTTGGCTATCCTGCTTGCCCTAAGGTCTCTGACTCAAAAACTCAACTATTATTACTAGATGCTGATCGAATAAATCTTACTATGGATGAATCTGAACAATTACATCCAGAACAAAGTACTACGGCCATTGTTTCTCTTCATTCAAAAGCAAAATATTTTAGTACCTAATTAATCTTTATTAAATTAATTCGCTTCTAATGATTCTATAACCTCTTGTTGAAATTCTTCCATTATTTCATTATCGCTTAGATCAATTCCCTCACCAGCAGCATTTTGAATTAATTCTAGATAAAAGCTAGCGCCATCACTTACTAGAAATTCCATCGCAGAATCTTCATCATTTTCTTTGAAAGCCTCATATAACGCTTTAAAAGCACTATCTTCGGTGAATTCCCAATCCATAAATTTAAGAATGCTTCTATAGATTTTTTACCTCTTTACCCCCCATACCCGTCAACCTTATTTAAAGAGAATGTCGTAGTATTTATTATTTATTTACTTTTTTTTATAATTAAAATAAATACCTTTTAAAGAATGGAAAAAAATGTTTTAGGAGAAAATCTTGAGATTTGCAGCTGTACACCTGTAACAGGTTGGTTCAGAGACGGGTTTTGTAAATACGATTATTCTGACAGTGGTAATCATTCAATATGTTGCGTAATGAATGATAATTTTTTAAATTACAGCAAATCTCAAGGAAATGATTTAACAACTCCAATACCAGAATATTCATTTCCTGGTTTAAAGAATGGAGATCATTGGTGTATATGCTTAGAACGTTGGAAAGAAGCTAGAGATGATGGATTAGCACCATTAGTTATCTTAGAATCTACAAATATAATTGTTTTAAATTCCTTAACATTAAATGAGTTAAAAAAATATCAATATATTACTAATAAATAAAAAAATGTTATTCTAAATTTTTACAATGTACTTTATTAATAATATTTTCTTGATAATTTCTACATGAGGAAAGAAATATATTGGGAAAAGGCTTTACAAAAAACAAAGATTTCGATAAATTCTAAAAGCTTATTTCCATTACAGACAACTGATATTACAAAAAATCTATATAAAGGTAATGATTTTATTATTCGTGAATTAGATATTACTAAATTTAAAAAAAATACTTTAATCGGACCTAAAATCAATCCATTCAAACCATGGGATAAAATTTTAGAAATAGATTCCATTGGAAATGGCCACCAACTAATCCTAAATAAATATCCAGTTCAACTAGGACACGTACTCTTAATAACCAATGAATGGAAAGAACAAAATGGATGGCTAGATATAAAAGATTGGGAAGCCATAAAAGAAGTTAATAAAGATACATCAGGTTTATGGTTCTTTAATAGCGGACCATTAGCTGGTGCAAGTCAACCTCATAGACATATTCAATTATTGAGAAGAGATCCATCAGAATTATCTTGCCCTAGAGAGAAATGGATTTTAGCCTTAAATAATTTAAATTATAAAAATGAGAAATTCAGTAAAAATATAATTTTAAAGAAATTTTCAAAATCCTTAAATGAAGAAAATATTTATGAAATTTATAAAGATTTATCATATAACTTAGGTTTAGGAGATCCAAGGAATGATAAAAAACCAAAATATCCATATAATTTGATTTTTACAGATAAATGGATGATTATAATCAAAAGAAAAACAGATAACTTGTTTGGAATTAGTATTAATGCATTAGGATTTGCTGGCTATATTTTAGTTACTGAAAATTCAGATATTAAATATTTAAGAGAGTTAGGTCCTGAGAAATTACTAGAAGATTTTTTATAAAAATTTAATTCTGATTATCTCTTTCAATTTGCTTTTCAAGAACTTCTATTGAAGCTAAAACTGAGGCAGTTTTTCGCTCTAATGAATCTTTTATGTTAAGAAGCATTTCTAATTTCATATTTTGAAGCAAACTCTTTGTTTCTTTGGATGATTTTGATGAGCAGAATAACACTTTTTTATTAGTCGATACATTAATAATAATTAATAAATATTTTAAAAGTGGAAATCTTCAAATCTTATTAAACCATGCAAGTAAAATAAATCTCTTATATCTAATATGAGTCTTACTATTAGTCTATTTAAGAGTCTTAAATAAGATACATGTTCATACTACTCTCTCTTGAAACGATTGAATTATTTTAAAGACATTATGAGAGGAAAGCCTACTCTATAAGCGTCAAAAATGAATAAATAAAAATATCACAATCATTTCTAAATTAATTATGTTCATTGCATTTATCATATAAGACTAATAATGAGTCTAGTATATAGTCTTAAAAGAGACATATGAGCACTATAATCCCGTTATCTCATATTAAAATAAAAAGATAGAAAATTTTTTCGGCTACCACATAAATGTCCGGGGAGATGAAATACAATCATATAAACTTAAAAATATCCATAATAAATTTTATTACTTATATCAAATTAGACTAATTATAAGTCCTATTCAGATACTAAATTGAGACAAAATAGATATTCCAGAAAGTAAGGCAAGTACCACGACGATGTCCTACTATTGTCCAACCAATATTCACCGACTAAAACTGCTTGTAAATATTGGAATTTTTGCATTGAAGTACTGTCTTAAAGGCAGTTCGTCATATGTCAACATAACTCTTTCCTTACAAAGCAGTGATTTCCAAGCCAAACGGAGCATCGAGCAGTATTTGCACCTTGAGTATTTATAAATATATGATTTTTAATTTTCTTATTCAAGACTCACATTAAGACTTATTGATAGTCTTACATAAGACGAAAGAGATCTAATGTTTATCTGGTCTTGGCTGAATATTTATTCTCTATATTCGAAATGATCTCTGCATTAAGTTCACTAACATCTGAATCCTTCAACGTCTTATTCTGATCTCTAAATGAAAGTCTAAAAGTATAACTAATATTATCTTTACCCAATGATTCATCTGAATAAATATCTACAAGATTTACATCTTCCAATAATTTTTTACCCGATTTTCTTATAAATGTGATTATTTCATTAATAAAATACTTTTTATTAAAAATTAAATTTATATCACGTTCTATTTTCGGAACTATTGGATAATTCATGAAGAGTGGATTCCAAATATTTTTTCTAGTACAAGCATCTGAAATATTTCTAAGTTTAATACTAAAAAGATAAATATTTTTAAGGGAATTTTTCTCCATAAGATATTTTGGATGAATTTGACCAAAATATCCTGACTCCTTACCCTCTATGTAAAGTAAAGCTGTTCTTCCAGGATGTAAAAAATCAATTGTTTCTGTTGTTTTATCAATTATAGAAATTTTTAATGAATCTAAAGCCTCCCTAAGCTTTCCTCTCGCATCAAAATAATGTATATCTTTTTCCTTACCTGAAGTATCCCATGATTCAAATTTATTGTTACCGCAAATAGCTCCATTTATAAATTCTTCTTCTACAAAATCATTTTTATTTTTAGTAAATATTTTACCTATTTCAAAAATCCAGCAGTTATTTCTTCCAGAGTTAATATTTTGACTTACGATCTTTATATGTTCCTCCCATAAATTATTTCGTAAACAACTGGTTTCCTTTAGCAAAGGATTTGCAATCATAATCCTTTTATTGTCATCATTTGGAACCAATGAGTAAGTTAAAACTTCATTAAAACCTGAAGATATAAATCCATTTCTAATTTTTCTTATTGAATTCTGCAGGTTTGTTAATTTCCCGGGAACTAATGGATTCGGAATATTCTCATCAAATAAATCATAACCAATTAATCGTGCAATTTCCTCAATTAAATCAATTTCTCTAATAAGATCTTGAGATCTATTTGGCAAAACCTCAACATCCCATCCATAATGTTTATCTGTTGTAGTGCATCCAATCAACTGAAGTTTATCAACTATTTCCTTATCACATAAATTTCTTTTAATTAAATTATTTGGACCACTATCAGAGCTCATAATCTTTAGAGGGCCTAATATTTTGTGAATCCGATCTCTCCGCAATTTTATTAAATTTAAATTATCTTTGAAATCATTTGAGATATAAGTCATTTGATCGGAAATATTAAAAAATTGATTGAACAACTTAATTGCTCTTTTAACGGCGGTAACTGTATTCTTATTTGATATACCCTTTTCAAAACGACTACTAGATTCAGTTCTTAGACCGATTTCTCTTGACGATTTTCTTATCGAAGCAGGATTGAATACAGCCGCTTCCAAAAATATAGAAATAGTTGAATCAGTAACGGAGGTTTCCATACCGCCAATTACTCCTGCAATAGCAATTGGTATATCTACACATGTTATGACAGTAATATCTTTATTTAAATTATAAATATTGCCATCCAAGCCTTTAAGTTTTTCACCATTTTTAGCTTCCCTAATACCAAAATCATCTTGCGATATAGTCTTACCTATTAGCTTTGATAATTTATCTTTATCAAAAGCATGGAGAGGTTGGCCCTGCTCTAAAAGTATGTAATTAGTTATGTCAACAATGAGATTAATAGACTTAATATCTGATTTCTCTAATCTATCTTTCAACCATTTTGGTGATTTTTTTTTACCGTTAACATTGTTAATGGATGTTATTGAATAAATTGAATCATGACTAATGGAGTTATTTTCTTTTATGTGAGGTTGAAATTCCTTTATGGGTAAATTTTCTGAAATTTCAAGATTAGTAAGTTTAGTTTGGAGAAGTGCAGACACTTCTCTGGCAATACCAATCATGGACATTCCATCAGGTCTATTAGCAGTAATCGCTAATTCATATATAAAATCGTTAAGTTCTAACAATTCTGAGATTGGAGTCCCTAATTTAAACCTTTGAGAAACAGATTTGTCAATAATTGCTATCCCATTACTTTTCTCTTCTAATCCAAGTTCTTCAAGAGAACAAATCATACCTTTACTACATATACCTCTGATTTCACTAGCTTTTATTGTCAAATCGATAGTATCTAAATAGGTTCCTACTGTGGCGACATATACATAAATATCTGACCTAACGTTGCTAGCACCACAAATAATTTGTAATTGTTCAATACCAATATCTACATTGCAAATTGACAATTTATCTGAATTATTATGTTTTTCTGCTGATAAAACTTTTCCCAATACTACTCCTTTAAATTTTAATGAAGTATCAACTAATGATTCGACTTCAAAACCGCCAATTGATAGTTTTTCGGAAAGTTGTTCAGGTGTAGTATTGATATCGACTAACTCTTTTAACCAATTTTGAGAAACTTTCATATTAATATTTTAGTTTTATTTTAAAAGATTGAATAGGTACTTTCAAAATAGTTTGATGAACCTGTACAATAGAAAATTATACATTAAAAGTATTATTAAAAATGGCGAAAAAGGGTACGAGAATAGTAGTAACACTTGAATGTACAGAGTGTCGTAGTACACCAGCATCTAAAATGCGAAAACCAGGTGTCTCCAGATATACGACTGAAAAGAATCGTAGAAATACTACTGAAAGATTAGAACTAAAAAAATTCTGTCCTCAGTTAAATAAAATGACCATTCATAAGGAAATCAAATAAGGAAAATTATGACTAATTCAATTTTTAAAAAACAACTTTCCCCTATCAAACCCGGAGATCCCATTGACTATAAAGATGTTGAGTTATTGAAAAAATTTATAACTGAAAGGGGAAAAATTCTTCCAAGAAGAATGACTGGCCTTACTGCAAAACAACAGAGAGATTTAACATTAGCTGTTAAAAGAGCAAGAATAGTAGCTCTACTCCCATTTGTAAATCCTGAAGGTTAAGTAATACTTATTTGAAAGATTTAACTGATTTAAAGACTTTTATAATTGATTCAAAAAATCCTAATGAAATAGATGATGCTATTTCATTAGAAATAAAAAATGATAAAAAATATATTTGGATACACGTAAGTTATCCCTGTAAACTATTTGAATTTGATTCAGAGATAGATATTAATGCTAAGAAGATATCCTCAAGTTTATATCTCATAGATAAATCTATATCAATGCTTCCTAAAGATATAATTAAACAATCTAATTTAAAGAAAAATAAAGTATCTGAAACTTTGAGTGCATGCATAGAGCTAAATGAAAATGGTTCTATAAAAAAATATGAAATATTAGAGACACTTATTAAGCCAAACTATGAATTTACATATGAAGATACTAATGAAATTTTAGATTTAGAACCTAAAGAAGAATATGAATTAATATTATTAAACAAGCTACTAAAGAAAAGCTTTAATTATAGAAAAAAGAGAGGTGCCATAACATTTAATAATAACTATTCTAAGATTTTATATAATAACGAATCAATTTCATTTGAAACAATTGAAATAACTCAAGCTCATAAGTTAGTATCTGAAGCAATGATATTAATGGGAAATATAACAGGTGACTATCTTAAAAAAAATAATATACCAGCCCCTTTTAGATCACAAAAGATAAATTGTGATTCAAAAAATATATTAGAAAGAAATATTAATAGTCCGGTTAAATATATTATTCTTAAACAATTTATAGGAAAAAGTAATGTTTCTTCAAAACCGGATATTCACGAAACCTTAGGACTAGAATCTTATGTTCAATCGACATCTCCTCTAAGAAGATATCTTGATTTATTAGTTCAAAGGCAACTACATTTATTTATTAATAATAGAGATTTTCTAAGTGAGGAAACTATAAATAAAGAAATAGAGTTAAGTAGAATTAAACAAAAAGAAAATAATAATATAGTTAAGGAAAATAAACTTTTTTATCTAAAATTATATTTTGGTAATAAAAAAAATTTACTTTATAAAATTATATTTATAAGGTGGATTAATCATAAAAAAAATATTGCATTAGTATTTTTTACATCATATAATTTAGAGTTACTTATAAAGTTATTTATCTCTATAGATACATTTCCAAATAAAATCTATAAAATTAAATATAATTGTAATCAAAATTCTAATCTTTTAGAATTTATAAATTAGTTAAGTTTTAATTTTGAATTAATTTTTTGTTAATATAAATGAAAAATAATTTGATGAATTTTATTATTACTACACCTTTATATTATGTAAATGATAAGCCTCATTTAGGCAGCGTATATACAACCATTATTTGTGATTCAATAGCAAGATATAAAAGATTAAGAGGAGATAAAGTTATTTTTATTACAGGAGTAGATGAACATGGTTTAAAAATTCAAAGAACTGCTCTTAATAAAGGTGTTTCGCCGAAGGAACATTGTGATCAAATTTCTGATATTTTTAAACAAAATTGGATTACATGGAATATATCCTTTAATGAATTTATCAGAACCACATCAAAAGATCATGAAAAAGTAGTACATGAATTTTATGAAAAAGTTAAAGCCTCTAATGATATCTATATGGGGGAACAGAAAGGTTGGTACTGTG
>CACOIM010000004.1 GCA_902627325.1 uncultured Prochlorococcus sp.
TGATGTACTTACAGCTGTTACTAATACAGGTACTGGAGTTGTCGCAGCTGGACTTGAAATTCCAGTAACCATTTCAGACACAGGAGCAATTGATGCAGGCACTCTAGGCAGTATTGTTGATATTGTTGATGGTTACGGCGATGATGACGTTGTTACAGTAAGTTCTAATGCAACAACTCTTACTGGTACTCAAGCAGAAGTTGAAAATTTAATGGATGACTTTGCAGAAGATCATATTGTAGGTATAGATACTTTGGCAGTTACTTTAGATGATGGTGCCGACAACACTGCTGCAAACATCGGAGCTATTCAAGCGTTTACATCAGGAGTAGTTACAGCAACAGTTCATACAGAAGTGCTCGCAACTCTTGTTGATTCATCAACTGGTCTGGTAGCAGGAAATGATGCACTAACTATTACTGTTGCAGATGACGCTCTTGCTGCAGCAAGTTTGGTTACTCTTGACGCTACAACAACCTTACCGATAACTCTATCAAGTACTGACCAAACCATTTCTGGAAATGCTGCAGATGTACTTGCTGTATTTAGCTCCTCTGGAATTACTAAAAGTCAAGCTGACGCTAACGTAACAATCACTGGTAACGTAACAGTCGCTCAATTAAATACAATTCAACCTCAAACCACAGGTACTATCACTGCAACAAGTGTTACTACTACCGATATGGCAACTCTTAACACCATTACTGGTACAGCAAATGCTGATGGTTCAGGTAACGCTTATACAATCACAATCTCAGATGCTGAAGTTAATGCATCTGAAATTTTAGCTCTTATAGCTAAAACAAGTGTTGCACCAACAATGAATATTGCTAATACAATTACTGGAACCCTTGAAGATGTTGAAGATCTTTATGATGCTGTAGATGGTGGTACTCTGGTTAACGCTGCGCAAGCTGAAAATGTCACTATTACTGATACAAATCTAGATGCTGCGAAGTTAATAGAAGTTAATGGTGATACAACAGGAGTTGTTACTGTAGACGCAACAACAATTACCGGATCTGCCGCTAACGTAAATACTGTTTTAGGTACTGCTGCTGCACAAATAGCTGGTATCGGTGGTGATGAAGCAGTTACTTTAACAGATACAACTCTTGATGTTGCGGCCCTTCTTACTACCTTAGACTCTACTCCTGATGATCCTCAAACAATTGGTGATTCTCCTCTTACAACAGGTTTAATAACCTTCGGTGATGATGCTACAGGTATCTCTGGTGATTTCGATGAGATCCTTCATATTTTAACTCAAAGTAAAGCTGTTGCAGATGCTGATGATGATGATAGTGGTGTGGAATCGCCTACTATTGCTGGTGTAAGTGGGCTAAATATCACGATTGATGATACTCCATCAATTGCTAACATCAATACTTTAGAAGCAGATTATACTGTTGGAACTATTACTGCGACTCTTGCTAAGCAAGCAGCTTCAGTATTTACTAATGAAACTACTGGTATTTTAAATACAGGAAACGAGCTTAATGTAACTGTAATTGGTGAATCTGGAGGTGTAACTGCAGTTACAGCTGAAAATGTACTAGCTGTCGCAGCATTAACAGAAGGAACTGTAACTTTAGATAACGATTCTGGAGGAGACCCAGCAATCTCTGGTAGTGCAGCTGATGTGGGTACCATCTACGGTGATGACGATAAGTATCCAACAGCTGGTAAGGCAGCATCAGTTGTAACTTTAAGCGATGCTGCAGGAAGTATTGTTCAAGCTGATGATTTGCATACTATCGTTGATGGCACATCTTCTTTGGTAACTCTTACAAACGCAAACTCTTTAACTATTTCAGGTAAACAAACTGATATAACTGCTATTTATGCACTAAATGCTACTGAAGGTAATAAGATTAATTTAAGTACCGGTGCTAATATAATCGTCACTGATCTTGAAGTCGCAGCAGCAGGTTTAGAACCTCTCGTGCATAGTCTTGGTGATGATTCAGATGAGCCTGTTACTACTGGAAGTATCACAGTAATCTCTAATTCAATTTCTGGTACTATCGATGCCGTTGATGGAGTGATAGATATTTTTGCTGGTGATGCTAGTTTCTCTGGATTAAGTAATATTAATGCAAATATTAATGATGGTACTGCTACTGCCGTAAAAATAAAGGCATTAGATGCAGTTACAACAGGAACAATTACTGCGACTGTTGCTTCCATATCAGTTGCTGGAGCTTTAGCACAATTTGATGCCGATGGTTTCTCACATAATTTAACCTTTACAGTTGCTTCTAGTGATGCCACTATTTCAGCTGCAAACCTAGCTTCTCTTGATGCATTAACAACTGGAAGTATTGATGCTTCTGAAGTAACCACAATCACTGGTTCATCTGCAGATGTAATCTCTGTATTTGCTTCTGATGGTATTACTGATTTAGGAGCAGCTGAGAATATTATTCTTACTGATAATCCAACAGTAGCTCAGTTAAATTCAATTAATGCATTAAGTACTGCACCTGTTACAGCAACGGTTGTTGGAGCTATGTCTGATCTTAGTGGAATTACAGAATCAGGTAATGCTTTGACAGTATCAGTTACTGGTGATTATGCAGTCGCTGATTTAGTTGCTCTTAAAGCAAAGACAACTGGTGAAGTCACACTTAGTGCAGATTCAACTATTACAGGTACTTATACAGCAGTAAATGCTGCGATTGATACGTCTGGTATTAATAATTTTGCAAATGCGAATGTAACTCTTACTGGTAGTACTACAATTGCTGAAGCTAATGATATGCGTTCTAACGTAACTGCGGGAACTATCACAGCTACGATTACTGAGACTTTTACAGAAGACCTTATTGCTGATGGTGGAGGTTCAGCTTTAACTGATAATGCTGCTAATGCTTACACAGTTACAATTGCAGGAACCACAGCAGCTACAGATGATGCAGCTGCTGTGACTTCAGTTGCTGCTGCACAATTAGAACTCATTTATGCTACTGCTAATGTAGACACCAACGTTACTGCAACCGAATTGACAGGGACTATTGCTGAAATAACTTCGGCATTTGTTACCAATAGGGATAATTTCACTTATCTATCAGATGTAGCAATAACTCCAAGTGATGCAACTAATATCAGTGAATTGAATGCCATAACCGATTTAACTACTGGAACTGTAGATGCGACTATGGATGAAACTACATTAGTTAATTATGTAGATACCGATGGTAATTTAACTATCGCTTCAGGTAATGACTTAACAATTCAAGTATCTGACGCTAATAGCATTACAGCAGCCGATCTAAATACTCTTGTTGCGGCTACTACAGGAACAGTTGAGTTAACCAATGCTGATCCAGATGTAACTGGTACTGTGGCTCAATTTACAACTCTCTACGCATCTCATAATTTAGATACATCTAAAGTCACCGGTGATGGTATCAATGCTATGGGTATGACACTTAATGATACAGGTGTAATACAAGCAGCTGATATAATCGCACTTAATGATGAAAGTACAACTGCCATATCGATAGCTGATAGTGTAACTGGTATTTCTGGTGTATTTGCTGATGTTGATGTAGTCCTCGATGAAGGAGGTATTACAACTAATGATATTGTTGGAAGAGCCGCTGATGGTGATGTTCAACCAGTAACTGTTGAAGTCACAGATGCTATTACAGTTGCCGAAGCTAATAGTATTCTCGTTGAAACTAATGGTGCTGTTACAGCGACAATATCTGATACAGATATTGCTACCCTCATAACCACTGTAAACAATACTAACTATGCGGGTCTTAATAATACTAGTGGTACTATCGATGCTAATGCTGTTTTCACTGTCACTGTAGATGATACTACTGTTGATCCTGCTGATTTAAATACATTAGATGCAAGAACAACAGGTACGGTTACTGTAAATTCAACGACTCTCTCAGCTGACATAGGTGCAAGTGCTGCTGCTTTCAATACAGCCTTTACTTCATCAGGAATGAGTGGTTTAGCCTCAATAGCAGTTACTTCTACAGAAGATGCCACAGTTGCTGAAGTCAATAACATCACAGCACAAACTACTGGAGTAGTAACTGCAACTGTCAGTGACAACGATTTAACAACTCTTGCTGGTTTAACTGATACAGGTAATGCGCTTACAATTTCAGTTTCCGGAGATACTACAACATCTACTTCTGCTGACGCGGCTGCAATAAACGTACTTAATGGGAAGACAACAGTAGCAATAACCGTTACTGCAGCTACAATTACAGGTGCTCTATCTGATGTAGAGACTCTTTACGAAGCGAACACAGCAGGAACTATTACTGGTTTAGGTAATGAAGCCGTAACATTATCTGATACAGGAACAATCTTAGCCTCTGATTTGGTTAACCTAAATGGAAAAACAACTGGGGTCATAACACTCTCTGGTGCAGTTACAATCAATGGCTCAGTAGCAGATATAAAATCTGTATACGCTGCTAATACATCTGGAACTATCAACGGTTTAGGAAACGAGACTATAACCATAACTGATATCGCACCTTCCTCTTCTGATGTTGCTGATATTGAAGCTTTAACAAGTGGTACTGTCACAGTCACATTGAACAGTACTTCAGTTACTGCTTCAGCTCTTTCAACCTTGGATGCTGATTCTACTCAAGCTATTAATGCATCAGGTATTACAACCATTACTGGATCTGCTGAAGATGTTGAGTCAATATATGAGTCAACTGGAATAACAGGATTAGGTGACGAAACTATTACCTTAACTGATACTTCAATTGCTGCATCCACTCTTACTACAATTGATGGACTCACTACCGGAAACGTCGTCGCAACAGTTACATCTGTAACTGGAACAACTGCTGAAGCTAATACAGCTTTCAGTTCTGGATTACTTCAAGGCACCGAGGCAGTTACATTAAGTGATACTACCGTTTCCGCATCAGCACTAAATACACTTGATGGCAATACTACTGGAACAGTCGATGGTTCTACAATAAAAACCATTACAGGTACTGGAGCGGACGCACTAACTGCATTTGAATCAGCTGGTATTTCCGGATTAACCTTTGATGCTTCAAGTTATATTGCTAGTCATACTGATCTATTAGACGCTTTTGGTTCAGACTTGACTTCAGCTAGGACGCATTACTTTGCCTTTGGTGCAGGAGAAGGAAGAAGCTTTGATTCCTTTGATGAGACAAGCTATCTCGCAAGTTATTCAGATCTTCTAGATGCCTTTGGAACAAATACTGACTCAGCCCTTATTCACTACATCAATAATGGTTACGGCGAGGGAAGAGCTGCAGATGTATTTGATGATAATAGTTACCTTGCTTCCAACCCTACTTTAATCGGAACTGTAACCAATGCAGCTGCTCACTATGTTAATACTGGTTATGCAGCAGGTTTAGCTCTTGATTCATTTGATGAGAATAGCTACTTAGCTTCTAATACTAGTTTAATTGGAACAGTAACTGATGCTACTGCTCATTATGTTGAAACTGGTTACGCAGCAGGCTTATCTGCTGATTCATTCGATGAATTCGGTTATGTTGCAAGTCATTCAGATTTGATTAGTGCTTTTGGTACTGACGGTGCAGCAGCTACTCAGCACTTTATCTCCTTTGGATCAACTGAAGGTAGAACAGTAACCTTTGATGCAGCATCATATTTAGCGGCTCATGCGGATCTAAGAGCAGCATATGGAACTGATCAAGAACTTGCTAAGCAGCACTATATCCTTCATGGAGCATCTGAAGGCAGAGTAACAGCATAAATTAGTCACTCTTATCAGTTTTACTAAAAGACTTTGGGATTACTTTATTATCAAAAATGTAAAGTAACCCTAAGTCTTTTTTTACTGAACAGTAGGCTAAATCCTTTAAGAGGTAGGAAATAATTTCCATATTGCTAGCCGTAACAATGTTATAAATACACTTTAATCAATTAACCCTTTAACAATTTCTGCTAGACAATTTATCTTGTTTGAAAAGATTTTAGTCTTATTTTAATCAATTACTAACTATACATCCCTTTGTTTATTAAAGGTAATTTTTAGTTTTAAAGTAAGTATCAATTTATTAACTAAACCTCAAAGAGTTCTAAATCTTTTCTTGCATAAAAGTAGTACTCAAAGTCCTAATACTCCTTTCTAAACATTCTCTAACTCCCAGAATAAAAATATTCTTAACTTGACTTGTAGAAAACTTTTGTTCATTGGGGTACATCAACTTATTTTAATTAGCTAATTCGAGAGTAAAAATTTCAAGAAAGTTAATTTTAAAAAATAGATAGGAAAAAAGGAAAATTACTGTATTAACAGGTTTTACCCATCTAATTTAGATGAGCTGTCAACTATTACTAAATAAATATAAAGAGTAATTAATTTGATCTAAAATACTTATATGAATAATAAATTTTTTAAATTAATAATCAATGTCGCTCTAGTTATATTTTGGTTCAATGGAGGTTATGAATTATTGCTCGAAGGTCAATTATGGGGAGCCTTTCTAGTCTTACTTAAATATGTTCCACCTGTCTGGATTACTTGGTATCTATGTTTAAAAAAGTAGCTTATTGATAATTATCTAAATCGACTGTCAATTAATAAAAGTATATGTTGAGGGTAGGTAAGTATTAGGCGTATGAACGATCCATATGGAAAGTGCTAAAAATTCGTTTAGACCTATTTTTTAGAGGTCATTTTAAAAGTTATAAATGCAAAGCCACTAAGTAATAACAAACTAGCGACTGCATAAGTAATTGCAATGCTATACATATATTTCATTTACCTTTAATACAGATGTAACTTGGATCATTAACTCCGAATCCTTTCCAATCATTAAAGCTTAAATTATTTAAAAACCTTTTTCCCTCACTTTCACATTGTACTTTACTTGGCATTGGAACTGTCCAATTTCTTCCTCCCCCTGTACTTCCTAGTAAATACCAAGTCTCTGCATTAATAGCAGTAGGTAAAGCGATAGCAGCTAGCAGTGGTAGTAGTAAGCGTTTCATTTTTTATCTGGTTCGATAGCCTCTAGTTTTTCTGTCATTAGCCTTATATATTTTCTAGTTCTTCTATCAGGCATTCCAGCAATAGCAATCAAAGCTAATGGTCCAAAGAATAATCCTCCTAAGAACCATGGCAAAACATAACAATCTTTATTTGCAGCAACTGTAAGTGTAAAAAAAGCGCAAGGTAACCAAAATAGTATGATTAGAATTACTAATTGAGTTTCGTAATAGTACATAAAAAGAGTTTCTATCACTCTAATTTAGATCAGCTGTCAAGCATAATCACTATAACGGTGCAAGAAGTAAGCGTTTCATTTTGATATCTAAAATACTCTACCTTCATTGAATCCATATTCCACATAATGCTTAGTAGCCAATTCCTGATCATTACCAAAAGCATTTCTTAAATCTGCATAATTATTTAAATAAGATTGTGCATCAAATGAATTTGTTAATTTGCCTTGTGAATATCCAAAAGAAATATAATGCTGAACTATCCCCATAGGATCAAATCTGTAAGCATTTATTAACTCATTATTACTAGCAAGATATCCCCATTCATCAAAATCATCTAATGAACGACCTTCTAGTTTTCCATAGTTTGTATAGTGAGATCTTGCTGCATCAGTATCAGCACCAAAAGCAATAATTAAATCTCCGTAAGAAGCTATATAGTTTAGAGCTTGAAAATTTGTAAGATTAGATGAATCTTCTGAGCTAAAACCGGAACCTGAATTAGAACCTGTGACAGAATTAGTTCTGCCTTCACTAAATCCAAATTCAATATAGTGTTTTAGAGCAGAAATTTGATCATCTCCGAAAGCTGTAGAAAGATCACTATATTTTGCTAAATAATCAGACGCACTAAATAAGGTTAAACTTCTACCTTCTAATATCCCATAATTTGTATAATGTGATTTTGCAGCTTCTATATCGATCCCAAAAGCAGAAATTAAATCAGTATTAGAAGCGATGTAGTTGTAAGCTTCTAAATCAGAAAGGCCAAATTTGAAAATTTCAATATCAAAAAGTGTATCTGTACCATCAGGTGAGTTAGGCCTCAAATCCTGTACAGTGTAATCTCCATAATTTCCAGTAATTAAATAATCATTTTTTTGTCCAGTATAAATTGCAGTATCATTGCCACTCCCTCCATCAATATAATCATTCCCACTCCCTCCATTAATTATGTCATCTCCTTCATGTCCCCAAATTCTATCTTCACCATCTTCTCCATAAATTTTATCTTTCCCAGATAGATTATCTCTTGTTGCTCCAGGGCCATCGCCTTCTAAAATATCATTCCCATTTCCTCCATATATAACATCATTTCCTCCTTCTCCTCTTACAGTGTCATCACCATCATTTCCATATAATTTATCATTTCCATGCTCATTTTCGTTCCAGTCTTCTCCATATAAGTAATCATTACCTTCTCCCCCATAAAATTCATCATTTCCTTTAGAACCAATAATCCTATCGTTGCCTTCACCAGAAAAAACAATATCATTGCCTTCACTTGTCCCGATATCATCAGAACCACTATTCCCAAATATTAGATCATCTCCTTTTGTATCAAATATGTACTCATCAACTAGCCAATTCGGCGATGCATAAATACCCTCTCCAAAATTATCCCCTACGATGAAACTGTTGAGATCATAATCATATTCAAAGCCATTAGTATTATTATTTTTAAAATAATTGCTTAGTTCAGGTACATAACTTTCTGGTAAAAGTTGGTATGTTTTATTTTGAACATCTGTATTTATAACAATGTTCTCAATAGTTCCATAAGTTTTATGATTTTGAATATTAATTTTTGAATTATTACCATCGACGTTAAAGTTTAAGATCAAATCTTTACCAAGGTAGTATGCGTTTTCAATATTTGATAGATTCCTAATAGAAATTTCAAGAGTGTCATCGCCAGTTAAATCAATAATCTCAACATCAGAACTTGAAGAAGTTAAATCAAACTTGTAGTTATTGTTCTTATTTATTGAATCAAAATTAAGTTCTCCTGTGTATGTATTCCCTTCAGAGGTGACAGTATAAATAATCTTTTTATTAATACTTTCAATATTTGATATTTTTAATATATGACCAAGCGGATTTATATCTAAGCCATTAATTGAATCATTAGAGTACAATTTTGAATTTGCATTGATTATTGGCACATAAACTTGACCAAGTTTACCTTTTATAGTTGGCCATCTTTCTGATGTATCTAATCCTGCAGCTGAAAGATATATTGTTGATTCTTTGTTCTTATTTGCAGAAGTATCAATATCATAATTTGCTAGATTTAACGCTGTATTATTATTTGATAAAATCTCCAAACCTTGGTTTGTATGATTAACTAAGTTTTCAAAATTTTGTGAATATGAGCTTTTATATGAGACTAATATATCTGTCCCTCCACCACCATCAATAATTACATTTGATATGTCATTCTCGGCAAAGATCAGGTCATCTCCCCCGTTACTATTTACTGATATGACTTTCTCAGAAAGATAATAATAATCGTTACCATTTCCTCCGATAAAATTTTCAATATCAACATTAAATGCAATTCCAACTATATTTTTCTCACCAATTTCAATTAAATTTCCATCTTCAGTTTGAAAATTTATATCGTCATTAAAATTTGAAAGATCAATCGTATCATTACCTGATACATCCCAAATTGTTTCGAATGGTGATTCATCCCATCTGTAAATTGTATCTCCTTCACCTGTTGAATTATTAGGACCATATATCTTTTGAACTGCAAGAATATCTAAGATCATTGGTGATATTCCATGAATATTCCCCACATCCATATAGGACATAACTGTCCATTTATGATTATTTAAATGCCAAGGTAACAGCTTTCCATTATCTCCATTAGGTTCATCCCAACCATGAATTACAGAAACATCATTTAATCCAAAAACTGCATGACCTATTTCATGAGAAACAATATGTTCTGCAAACCTATTACTTGAATTTATAAGATCTTCTCTTAAATTATTGTTTATATGAAATTCCCCATCAGGAGCTAAATAAGCAATACCTGTAGAGCCCATATCTATAAATATTACGCGTATATTTCCTTTGGAATTAGAATCCTCTTCTACATAAGTAAAATTTACATTTGCAAATTTAGACCAATGTTCAAATATTTTTGAAATCGAGTCTATTTCTTCTTGAGTCGGATCATTCCCGAACCTCTCATTAATCGGAGGATCCCAGCTGTAATGCCAGTCTGTGTAAATACTTGTAGTGGTTCCTATGCTCCAACTTAGCTGAGCTGATTCTCCAAATTTATCTCCCCATTTAACACCTTTCCCTCTAGCCCATCGAAATTCTAATAGCGGACGAATTAGGGGTATTATTTCATCTTCTACATCAGCTCTTTCATAATGTAAATAGCTGTAGTTTGCATAATCTGAAAAATATACTTGAGACATAGAATTTGAATTTATTATTTAGCAATTCCGTCTTTTGGAAAGTCGGCAAAATAAATCAACTAATGTATAAGTTAGGCTTATATCCTAAAAAATTCAAGAAAATTTTATGAATAGAATAGACCCAGTAATAATCCGAGAGGTATCCATTAAAAATAGGGAGTTTACCCCTCTAATTTAGATTAGCTGTCAATCTAATTACTTAGTTTTAAATTCAGGTTCGTACACAGCACCATTGCAAACTGCTACTGCAATACTCTCTTTGGATGCTTTATCCCAATTTTTTAGTTCTATCTCGTTTTTATCAATCCATTGGAATGTTTTTTTAAAACATTTATTCCAATAAAATGCCTTTTTTGAAACAGGTATCAAGGAGATAAAAATGAGAACTATCGCCGTTGTAGATGTAATTACACAGTATTTGATAACTTTTGGGTTTTTATTAGGTGACATAAAAAAAAGTGTTTACCCTTCTAATTTAGATCAGCTGTCAACAAATAATTATTGAAGGTCGAGAGCAGATAAATATCGTGCTTATGAAGACCAATAGACAAGCAAAAAAAGAATCTAATAGATTATATTTTAAAATTATCAATAATACTTAAAGTCACATAATCATTTATTTGATTTACATCAACTAATTGTAATGATGTCACTATTCGAGGAATATAAACGAATGCAATGATCAATGAAGCAAAAGTAATTCTATATGCGTTTGGGTTGTAAATAAAACCTTTTAGCCTTTTATATAAAATTTTTGGTTTAGATCGCATTGATTCTTGTTCATAAGAGAGTGCATTTTCAATCATTTGCTGTAGAAGTTCCTTTTTTAATTAAGACATTCAATAATTCCTCCAATAAATCCTTTGGTAAAATAGTTTTTAACTTTTTGCAAGCCCGTATAATTAGGCTTTAAGTAGCCTTATCGGTTTTGTTTAAAATTTTAGATACTTCCTTCTGTTTATAACCACAAAAATAATGAAGCAGAATAGCTTCTTGTTGGGGTGTAGGAAGTTTTTGTATATT
Source organism: uncultured Prochlorococcus sp. (assembly GCA_902627325.1). Lineage (GTDB taxonomy): Bacteria > Cyanobacteriota > Cyanobacteriia > PCC-6307 > Cyanobiaceae > Prochlorococcus_A. The sequence continues at coordinate 11,472 of CACOIM010000004.1, forward strand.
ATTTAAAAGAATTTTTCTTAATTCATTATTACTGTAATTATTATTTGTTATTTCATTCTTGGAATAATTATCATTAAATTCATTAGCTCTTTTGAAGTTTCTAAGGAAATCCATGCAAGTTGAAAAAACGACCTTATAAAAGTATCCTTCAACACTTCCTTTATTTATCCAACGAGGCGCTGATTGCCAAATTTTAATTAAAGAAATTTGTACTACATCATCGGCATCGTGAAAATGTGGTGAACCCAGAATTTTAATTGTGTTGCATGCATTTTATATCCCAAAGCATTTGCTATGAATCTGAAAGAATTTTTATCACCCTTTGCTACTTTGAGCATACAAGAGTTTAATTCCTCTGACATTCTTTATTCCTCTTAATCCCTGCATTTATTTATCCTTTTTCTTAATGAATACCTAAGTGCGCGTAATTCTTTTTTTGATAGTTGACTATCACCATTCTTATCAAAGTTAGTAAATATTTTATCTATTCGATCGCTTTGAGCTTTCATCATTTCCTTTTTTGAGTGTTGTCCATCACTATTCATGTCAACCCTTTTAAAACGCTTGCGCATCTCAATAAAATTATTTTTATCATTAGTGGGATTGGCATAAGTAGGTAGTGTAATGAAAAAGCTTAATGCAAAAATTATGAATGAATAGTTTTTCATGAAGTTATTTAATATCTATAAATCATTAACGCAGAAATTGATAAAAATCCTTCGCAAATTAAATTGAAGAGCTAATTGCCTTCAATCATAGAATTTTTATTTTAACTTAATAGTGCTAAAAACTGCCATATATTGGTCGAAGGTTTTTAGAAAATGGTTAAAGTTATAGTTTTATTTTTATGAAAATATTCAAATTAAAATATATGCTTTTTTCTTTTGAATACATCTTTAAATAACATGATAATTTTTATTTAACTTGAAAAATTTTAATTTTTAATAATAATTAGAAATAAGTAGATGGAGAACTAAAATTAAATATCAAAAAAAAAGAATTTTATTTTCTTTATCAATAGTTTTTTCTCTTTTGATAATTATCTCTTTAATTTCATTAGCTAAAGGTTCTGTTTATATCTCTATAAGTGATATATGGTTGGCAATATTTCAAAAAGGTGAACAAATTAATCAAACAATAATATGGAAACTTAGATTGCCAAGATTATTAGCTTCACTTTTGGTTGGTTCTTCTTTAGGGATGTCGGGAGCTTTGCTTCAAGGAATGTTAAGGAATGGTTTAGCAAGTCCTTATTTATTAGGCATATCTGCTGGTTCAGGATTAGTAATCGTATCAATTATTACTTTTGGTTTTGCACAAATATTTATTCCAATCGCTTCTTGGTTAGGAGCTATATTTACAACTTTAATAGTTTATTTTCTTGCCAAAAGAGGAAATAAAATTTCTATAGAAAGACTTATTTTAGGAGGTGTTGCGGTAAGTAGTTTATTTGGTGCAATTCAAGCTACTTTACTTTTACAAGCAGAAGATGGAAGAATTCAGGCAGCTTTAACATGGCTCATTGGGAGTTTAAATGCTAGAGGGTGGGAAGAAATAAAAATTACTTGGATACCAATATTTATCGCATTGCTAGTTGGAATTTTATTGTCAAGACAATTAAATTTATTATCTCTTGGAGAGGAATTATCAATAAGTCTTGGAAATTCTCTTTTCCGTTCTAGATGCTTAATTGGCGCTGTGGCAACCTTATTGGCAGCAAGTGCAGTCGCAATTGGAGGTTTGATAGGTTTTATTGGTTTGATTGTCCCACATTTTTCAAGATTATTAGTTGGTAATGACTATAAATATGTATTACCTTTTTCCGCTCTTATTGGTGGTCTTACTCTAAGTACCGCTGATCTAATAGCAAGGTTAGGTCCGATTGAATTCCCTGTAGGAATTATTACTTCTCTTTTGGGAGCTCCGATTTTTATAGCTATTTTATATAAAAGATCATCAATTAAAAGAGAGCAAAAATAATGACTTTATTACTAAAAGATTTTTCTACTGGATATGAAAATAAAATTATTTTAAATAATACTAACTTTGAATTAAAAGAATCAGAATGGATAGGAATTATTGGAGCAAATGGATCCGGTAAATCAACACTTTTAAAAGGAATATTAAAATTTAATCCTACTTTCTTTGGAGATGTTTTTCTTAATGGTCAAAATACAAAAATCTTTTCTAGAAAATCTTTATCTCAAAAAATTGCCTATCTCCCACAAAAGATTAACAATAGTTTAAATATTACTGTTGAAGAACTTGTATCTTTGGGAAGGTCACCATATAAGAGCTTTTGGGAATTTAATTTAGATGAAAAAGATAAAAAAATAATTAATGAAGCTTTAGAGATTCTAGATTTGACGAATTTAAAATATAAATATATTAACGAGTTATCTGGAGGACAATGTCAAAGAGCCTTTTTGGCAATGACTTTATCACAGGATCCCGAAATATTATTATTAGACGAACCAACTACTTTTTTAGATATTAATTATCAACTAAAGTTTTTGGAATGTATAAATAAATTGATTAAATTTAAAAAATTATCAGTAATAACAGTCCTACATGATATAAATTTAGCTTGTAGATTTTGTAATAGAATAGCAATATTTAAAGAAGGAAATTTAATAGATATCGATAAACCCAAAAAGGTTTTAAATAAAAATAATCTCTATAAAGCTTTTGACATTGATTCTTATCTAATAGAAACTCCACTAGGAATCCAAGTTTATCCTGTCAGCAAAAAAATATAATTAAAGTCTTAAAGTACTAATTTATTCCCGAATTGTATTATCTAATACAAAAATGAAATAAATTTTTATCACATGAGAATGATTAATTATTTGATAGCATTATCTATATAGCAAATCATTTTAAAAGTTTTAAGAATAGTAATAATAAAACCTGTGTGAGGCTTTAATTTGAAATTTTTTAAGAAGTTGTTGATTGGTTCAACATCACTAGCACTTTTAACTCCTGCGATCGCTCATTCGTTCAGTAATAGTATCAATACTAAATCTAAAATTAAGGATTTAGAACTTAATAAAACTTTTAAATCTACAAATTTAAAAGTTAATGATACTTTGTTGGCTCAAACAGATGAATCAAATGACTCTAACACCTTAAAAATTACTGTTACTGGTACTCGTTCACCAAAGCCTGTAGATACATTCCCTGGAAGTATTGAAGTGTTAGATCAAAATGATCTTACAATTAAGAGTGGTTCAACAATTAAAGAATTAACTGACGATATTCCAGGTGTTACAGTTAGGAGTACAAAGAGGAGAGGTGTTGTTGGGCCAAGTAGTACTGGTAACGTCAATATCAGAGGCCTTGATTTTCAGAGAATACTTTTTCTTGTTGATGGGATAAGATTGCCAGAACCTTATAAATTTAGTTCTTACTACAATTTAGATTTGGGTTCATATGTTGATTTTAATACTCTCTCATCTGTAGAAATCATAAAAGGACCAGCATCTGCATTGTATGGAGCTGATGCATTAGGAGGATTAGTTTCTTATAGAACAATTAAACCTAGTGATCTATTAGATAAAAATGAAGATTTTGCTGGTGAAATTCCATTAAGTTATGATTCCTCTAACAGCGGTCTAACAGGTTCTATCAAATTAGCAAGGAAATTAAGCGACAAAGATTCAATTGCAATTGTTTATACAAAGGAAGATTCCTCAGAGACGAATGTCAAAGCTGATTCAAAATTTTCAGATGATGAGACAAATTCAGGTAATAACTATTTAATAAATCTTACTAGAAATTTTGATGATTACACTGAAGGTTCTATCGTTTATGAAAATCTTTCAAGAACTTCAAAAGCTGATGTCTCTGCTGCAAATTTAGAGGCTATGAGTAGTTCCTTCTCTACTTACACTAGCTTAGTTTCTAATGATAAAAATAATAGAGATAGAATTAGTTTTGAGTATAAGTACGATAATCCGGATAATGATAAATTATTTAAATTATTTAGGACCAAAATTTATAGTCAGTATGCCAGAGCTAATGATAACTACGATAGAGTGACTATTTCGAGAGGTGCAGCAACAACAAGAAATCATGAATATTATCTAAAAAATGATTCTGTTGGTGGTGATATTGAGTTTCAATCTGAATACAATGGTAATAAATTTACTTACGGAATTGATTTCTCAGAAGTTGATACTGCAAGATTAAGAACTACTAAAACAGTTGGAGGATCAACGGTTGAAGCTAAAGATACTCCTGATACAAAAATTACGAGGTTTGGGGCATATGTTCAGGATGAACTATCTTACGGTAAATTTGATTTTATATTTGGCTTAAGGTATGACACTTATGATTTAGATGCTAAAGGAGATTCTCTCGTCTCTGAAACTGTTGCTAAAGATCTTAATGCGGATGAATTTACTCCTAAAATTGCAGCTACATATAATTTTACTGATAAATATACTGGGTATGCACAATATTCTAAAGGATTTAGAGCCCCAGCTTATTACGAAGTTAATGCCAATTTTTCAAATCCTAGATTTGGATACACAACCATTTCAAACGCTGACCTAAAACCTGAAACTAGTGATAGTTACGAAGTTGGATTAAGAGGAAGATATCCTAACTTAGATTTTAATTTAGCTGCCTTTATTAATGATTATGATAATTTTATAAACCAACTATCATATATAGGCGTTATCAATGGTCTCTCAACTTACCAAACACAGAATGTTGATTCTGCAAAGATAAGTGGATATGAATTAGATTTTAATATCTATAAAAATGAAGATAGAAAAGGTTTCAGCTTGTTTTCCAAGATGGCTTATGCAAAAGGTGATAATTTAACAGATGATCAACCATTAGATACCGTAAACCCATTCGAAGCGAAGTATGGGATCAGGTATCTAAGTAGTAATAATAAGTGGGAAACAAAACTTACAAATACATATGTTGCTAAAGCAAGAGTAGCCTCTGGTACAACAACATTTGTTCCAGACGCTTATACAGTTTCTGATCTTGAACTTGTTTACAGACCTAAAGAAACATTCGCTCTCTCAGCAGGTATTTATAACTTGTTTGATAAGGCTTATTACAACTATCAAGATGTAAAAGGTAAAGCTACAGATTTATCAAATCTAACAAGATTTACTCAGCCAGAACTTAATGTAAAACTTGGAGCTACGATTCGCTTCTAATTATGCTTAGTAAGAAAAATTTCTTAATACTTTCTGGATTACCTATATTTGTTTTATTAGCCTCGATCTTTAATAAGGGCAGCATTAATTTATCTGAAGATAATAAATTACCTATTAATTCCTCAATAAATAAAAAAGTTGTTGCTCTTACATCTCTATCAGCTGATCTAATTACAAACATTTCAAAAGAAACATTAGTTGGAATACCTGGATCATCAATACTAAAAAAAAATGAAGAACTGAAAGATATTCCAATAGTTTCTAGTGGTAGAATGCCGCCTAATATAGAAAAAATTATAAGTTTAAAGCCTGACTTAGTAGTTGGAGCAAAAGGGTTTCACGATAAAACACTTTCTAAATTAAACGATTTAGGTATAGATACGGTTTATACCTCAATTACTAATTTTGAAGATCTAGAGCAATTACATAATAATTTAGCTTTAAAATTAAATGCTACCAATGTGAAACCATTAGATAAAATTCTTGATGATTGTTATTTAATTAATAATGAAAATGATTCTAGTAAAAAGAATATTGTAGCTCTTGTGAGTTCGAGGCCAATCCTTTCTCCTAATCAAAATAGTTGGGCTGGAAATTTAATATCTAAATTTAAATTGGAAAATTTAGCTGCTGAAATAACTAGTAAAACAGAATTTAAGGGATATGTTAATTTAAGCCCAGAATGGCTATTAAAATCTCAACCTGAAAATTTATTAGTTATCAAAACACCTGGTAGTGATTTATCTCAATATAAATCTATAAATATTTGGAATGATCTTAAAGCTGTTAAAAATAATAAGATTTTTACGTTTGATTATTATGGATTAATAAATCCTGGAGGATTGGAAGTTATTAATCAGGCATGCAAAAAACTTTCTTCAATTTAACTCTAATCTATATTCAATATCAAGCTTTGTTTCTTTAGAAAGAGGATAGAATTTAGAATTTTTTGCAGCATCAATACCTGATTTATCTAATACATTATATCCAGTAGATTCCTTAATCAAAACATCTTTTACAGATCCATTTTTCGATATAGTTATTTTTAATTTTAAAGTTCCTTCATAACCTTTTTTAATAGCTAACTTTGGATAAATAGGTTCGAGACATTTTAAGCAAGTTATTTTTTCTATTCCAGTTCCTTTTATACTCCCTGATTCAACATTTTCTTTTTTTAATCCTTTTTTTGTTCCAAAGATTTTTTCTTCACTTTCAACACTTTTCTCATTCAAAGTATTTTCTGGTGAAAAACTATTATTTTCTGCATCGGTATTTGATTGATTAAGTAAATTGTTTTTTAAATCTTCTTCTTTTAATTCTTCATCTATTTTGTTGTTTCTTTTTTGTTCTTCTAAATTATTTTCTATATTATTTTTTTTATTTTGTGATTTAATAATTGAATCTCCTTTAGTTGCTAAAGTATTTAAATTTATTACTTGTATAGGAATATATTTATCTCCTAATAGTTTATTTTGCTCATTAGGTATGCCAGTAAATAAAAATATATGAGCCATAAAAGATAAAATAAACCCAGTCAATAATTTCCTATCTTTAATTACATTTAATTGTGAATTTTCATTCTTCATTTTCATTATTATGTATTTGAATTTTAGCAATGAAGAAGTAGTATTAAATAAATTTAAATTTAATATTAATGTGATTAACCTTTTTAAATCTGGAGGAGTTGTAATGTGGCCCCTCCTGCTATTGTCTCTTTTATCTTTATCTTTTATTTTCGAAAGATTTTTCTACTGGAATAATTTAGTAAATATAAATAATAATATTATTAATCAATTTACAGATTTAAATTATCTTAATAAAATAAACAAGAAGGAAATTATTAATAACCCTTATAAAAAATTATTATTTAAAATAAAGAATTTTGATTTAAGTACTCAAAGGAACCTTTCAATAGCACTCTCCATATCATTACAATCTATTCAGTCTGAATTTGATAGATATAATAATTTTTTTGCAACCACTATTGCAGTTGCTCCTCTTCTTGGTTTATTAGGTACAGTTTTTGGGTTGATTAATTCCTTTTCATTTATAGATATTGGGAATGCGGGCGCTAACGCAGATGAAGTAACGGGAGGAATTAGCGAGGCTTTAATTTCTACAGCTGCAGGTCTTATTATCGCAATTGTAAATTTAGTATTTACGAACTATTTTAAATCAATTAAATATAAACAGTTGAGATTGATGAATGAATTTTGCGGCAAATACGAATCTTTTTTTTCAGCTAAAAATTTAAAATAGAATTCATGTATTTTAAAGAAAGTAATGAATCTGAAAATTCAATAAATATATTGCCAATGATAGATATCATTTTCGCAATATTATCTTTTTTCATAATTTCAAGTTTATATTTAACAAGAGTAGATTCGATAAAAGTAAATCTGCCAAAATCTTCCACCGCTGAAAGAGAAGAAGAAAAACCACAAATAATTTCAGTAGATAGTAATGAAAAAATTTACTTTGAATCAAGTGAAATTAACTTGATCAATATTTCGTCGTTTATCAAAAAAAATTTAAATAAATTTGAAAAACCAATTGTTATCGTAAGGGCAGATGCTTCAGTTAAACATGGATTTATTGTAAATGTCTTGGATGAATTAAGAAAAATAGAGAATTTAAGGATAGGTATTTCAGTAGAGAAGAAATAATGCTAAACATGCGATTTTTGAGAGAGAGCTCCCTAAGTACACCCTCTAGTTTTTTTTACCCTATAAACTAATTAGTTTTATAAGAACTTTTTATATTAATTTCAACTGCAGAATATTTTTTAAAATGATAAAGGTATTGCATTCTCAAAAGTAGATATTATTGTTGCTGCCATTTGTGAATGTCTAGGAGATCAAAAGAATAGATTAAAATTTAATTAATAATTTTCTATTTTATGTTGTATTTGTACTTTAAAATTTTGTTTAATTAAATAATCACTATTTATTTATATGAGGAATTAAATTTTTTAAAACAAAATTTCTTTAAACCGTTCGTTAACTATCAAAATTACTATAAATATTTTTTTTGAAGTCTTCTATTGCAATCCTTAATCCATCCTCTAATTTTATTTTTGGTTCCCATCCTAGAGATTGTATCTTAGAATTATCTAGAATCTTTCTTGGGGTTCCATCAGGCTTTCTTTTATCCCAAAAAATCTCATCTTGATAACCTATAATTTCTGCAATCATTTCCGCAAGATTTTTAATTGAAATTTCATGCCCACTTCCAACATTTAACCAAGAAAATTTTTTCATATAATCATCAAATAATAATTTATTCTCAGATTGGGAACAATCTTTAAGCATGAAAATACATGCTTCAGCTAAGTCATCAACATAAAGAAATTCTCTTAAAGGACTGCCAGTACCCCAGCAAGTAACTTTTTTGAGCCTATTTATTTTTGCTGAATAAAACTTGTTAATAAGAGCTGGGATGACATGGCTTGTCTCAAGATTATAATTATCTCCAACTCCATATAGATTACAAGGCATCAATGATATTGAATTAAAATCATATTGGACTCTGAGAGCCTCACATAATTTAACGCCAGCTATTTTTGCAATCGCATACCATTCGTTTGTTTTCTCAAGTTCACCACTCAATAAATATTCTTCCTTTATAGGTTGCCTTGAGAATTTTGGATATATGCAACTGCTTCCTAAAAATAGAAGTTTTTTAACGCCAAATAATCTTGAAGCTTCAATTATATTGGTTTCAATTTTTAAATTTTCAAATATAAATTCGTACGGTTGAGTTGAGTTGGCTAATATTCCTCCTACTTTAGCAGCTGCGATAATCACAATTGAAGGTTTATTTAAAGAAAACCATTTTTTAATTAGTTCATAGTCTAAGAGATCTAGATCAAATCGATTAGGACATAATATTTTACCTCCATATTTTTTGTTACCATATCCTTTTTTTGTAAGCAATCTTTTTATAGCACTACCGACCATCCCAGAAGCGCCTGCTATAAAAATTTTTTCATCAAGATTCATGATATCTTTTCTGCCATAACCATTTCCTCAACTAATTGTTCAAGTGTTATTTTTGGCTTCCACCCTAAAACTTTTTCTGCTTTACTGGCATCACCTAATAGTTCTTTTACTTCAGTAGGACGATAATATCTTGGGTCTATTTTAATTACAATTTGTCCCGTATCTGATCTTCTTCCAATCTCATTAATACCTTCATTTTCCCAGAAGATTCCTGAAGAATTACCTCCCTTATTCCAGCCAAGTACATTAGATGTTAATTCGCAAAATTTTCTAACGCTTTCCATTCTTCCTGTGGCAATTACAAAATCTTCAGGTTTTTCTAATTGAAGCATCTGCCATTGCATCTCTACATAATCCTTAGCATGTCCCCAATCTCTCTTTGCATCTATATTACCTAAATATAAGCAATTTTCTAATCCATGATCAATTCTAGTGAGTCCTCTAGTGATTTTTCTTGTCACGAAAGTTTCTCCTCTTCTAGGACTCTCATGGTTAAACAAAATACCATTGCAAGCAAAAATATCATAGGCCTCTCTATAGTTAACAGTTATCCAGTAAGAATATAACTTTGCAACAGCATAAGGGCTCCTAGGATAAAAAGGAGTTTTTTCATTTTGAGGAGATTCTCTTACAAGCCCATACAACTCACTTGTACTGGCTTGATAAAATTTTGTTTGTTTTTCTAAACCGAGTATTTTTATCGCTTCCAAGATTCTTAAAGTTCCAATTGCGTCGCTGTTGGCTGTATATTCTGGTGTCTCAAAACTCACAGCAACATGACTTTGTGCTCCTAAATTATAAATCTCATCTGGTTTTACTTGTTGAATTATTCTTATAAGATTTGTTGAATCAGTAAGATCACCGTAGTGAAGTATAAACTGAGAATTCTCTATATGAGGATCCTCATAAATATGATCAATTCTTGCAGTATTAAAACTACTAGAGCGTCTCTTAATACCATGGACTTCATAATTTTTATTTAGTAGAAATTCTGCAAGGTAGCTACCATCTTGTCCTGTAATTCCTGTTATTAGAGCTTTCTTCATAAATATCTAAAATTAATTAATCTGTTTACTATTTTGATAGGATTTTTAAAATCATATAAGGTAAATTTTCTCATAACTTAGTTCAAAAAACTAATTATTTATTAAAAGGAAATTTTATTTATCTTAAATTTTTCATTAGAAAATTAGTATCCAATTTTTCTTGTCACTTTAAATAAATTGAAAATAATATATATCGATTCCTCTATGTAAAAGAAGCTTTAATCTATATAAAAATCTATTAATTTTTCATAGAAAATCATTTAAATTATTGAAAGTAGAAATTTTTATACCAATTTATAAATTCTTTGATTCCATCTACTAATAATTTTTGAGGAGTGTATCCTGTTAAATTGGTAATACTTGTTATATCTGCTGCTGTTTTCTCAACATCTTCTTTTTTCATCTCCATAAAAAGTTTTTCTGCTTTAATACCAATTTCAGATTCTAGTAAATTAACGAAATCCATTAATGATGTAGGATTTCCATTCCCAACATTTAAAATTCTAAATGGTGCCCAACTTTCATCAATAGAAAAATATTCTTGAGTTATAGTTTTATTTCTTTCTGGAGGTTTACCTATCAATCGATATATATATTCAATTGTATCGTCAATGAAGGTAAAGTCTCTTGACATATTCCCATGATTAAATACCTTGATTGGCTTTTTTGAAAAAATAGCTTTTGCAAAAATCATTGGAGCCATATCTGGTCTCCCCCAAGGACCATAAACTGTAAAAAATCTCAAGCCTGTGGTCGGTAAATTAAAAAGATGACTATAGTTATGCGCCATAAGTTCATTTGATCTCTTTGTTGTGGCATATAAACTAACAGGATGATTTACAGGATCTTTCTCAGAAAACGGTATTTTTTTATTTCCTCCATATACAGAGCTACTACTTGCATAAATAAGATGCTCAACTCTTGCTTCTTTGCAGTTTTCTAAGATATTTAAAAAACCTAATATATTCGAGTTAATGTATTCAATAGGTTTTTTAACCGAATATCTGACTCCAGCTTGAGCGGCAAGATTTATGACTATATTAGGACAATGCTTTTTAAAAATTTCCTTTATATTCTCAGTATTTTCAAGATTAGTGATATAAAGTTCAAAACTATTTGATTTATCATTACTAATAACTCGTAATTGTTTTATCCTTTCTTTCTTGAGGTTCGGATCATAATAATGATTTAAATTATCAATTCCAGTAATCTCATATCCCTCAGAAATTAATCTTTTGCTTAAGTGAAAACCTATAAAACCTCCAATACCTGTTACCATTATTTTTTTTTTCATATTAATGGGGGAATAGATATCAAATTAGTTATTAAATACTACTATAAAAATAAGTACAAAAAATTTTTTAAAATTATAGATTTATTTCTGCAATTAAAATTTCATTAATGAATATAATAATTTTATTTAATATTTTTGGGGTAAAAATTTTTAGCATTAAAAACTATTTTTATTGTTTTCAATAAAATTAAAAGATCTAATAAAATTGAAAAATGACTAATATAGTAAATATCATAACTTAATTTCCTTGCAGCATCTTTGACACTTGCGCCATAAGGATAATTTACTTGTGCCCAACCACTTATTCCTGGCTTCATAATATATCTAGAACTGTAGTAAGGAATATTTTTTAATTTTTCATCTTCTATTTCCGGCCTCTCTGGCCTTGGACCTATCAAGCTCATATCACCTTTCAATACACATAATAGTTGTGGTAATTCATCTAGTCTGAGTGCTCTAATTATGTATCCAGTTTTTGTTATTCTTGGATCAAACTTTTTCGCCCATTGAATACCAAATTTCTCTGCATCAATTTTCATACTTCTAAACTTTATTATTTGTATAGTCGATCCATTTAAACCCGTTCGTCTTTGTTGATAAAAAATTGGACCTTTGTCTTCTAAATATATAACTATACTAATCAAAACTATTATAGGAAAAGTTAAAATTAATAAAATTAAGCTTATTACTATGTCACCACTTCTTTTAATTCTTATTTGATAATTATCTTCAATGAGCTTTATCTTGTCTAATAATTGAAATTTGCTATCAATAACTTTTGTAGGAATTCGTTGGAATTTTTTTTCAAACCAATTTGGAAGACTTTCAACTAAGATACCCTTCAATTTTAACTTTAATAAAATATTAATATTGTCTTCATTTATAATAAACAAATCTCCTAAAATTATTCCTTTAATATTCTCAAAATTAATCTTATCTAATTCGGTATTATTAGAAACCCATTTAATTGATATTTCTTGTTTATTTAAATTTGTTTCTTCTATTATCTCTTTATACTTTTTTTCAGTCCCCCAAAAAATCCATTCTTTTCTTTCAAAGTAAATTTTGTAGGTTATTAGTCCAAAAAGGCACTGAATAATTGTGCTCAAAATAAATATATAAAAAGTAATTCTGAAAAAGAAATTATTTAATTCCTCAATGACAAGATTATATGAATTTATATCATTCCAAAAAAATATTAATGGTATCCACCAATTAATAATCAGATATATGAAGTTACATAAAATAAATAAAAATAACGATTTTATTATTGATTTGAAAATATTTAAAATTGATAATTTTATCGAACCAATATATCTACCAAGCACATAACTTAAAAGAATCCAAAAAATAGTAAAAGATGTTGTAACTATTTTATTTGGATAAATATTAAATTCCTTAAAAAATAAGAAATTGTATAAAACATAGCAAATAAAACAATCAAAAATCATTGCAATTATTTTTTTTCTTCTACTTTTGATCCACGGTATATTTATCAACACAGATATTTAATTGATCTGATGTATTTTACCTCAGAGTATTAATTTTTAAAGTTTATAGAAAATTATCTTTGTATTTCTACTTTATTATTTATATCCTCAATTAGGCATTTCATGCCAGCAAGCAGTATCCAACCAATAATACTTACCCTCCCATCAAAATATTGAACATCAACCATTTGAGATATAAAAAGAATGAAGAGAGATATAATCCAAGCTTTATCATAAGTAGGGATATGAAATTCAAATTTATTCTTAATAAAGAAAATATGTTTTACTAATTTGTAAAGCAATAGAAAAATGGGAATTGACACTAAAATCAATGCTGGTAATCCATAACTAATAGCAAGCTCTAATGGTAAATTGTGAGCATGGCCTTTCCATAAACCTGATTCATATTTAAAAATATCACTAAAGGAGCCAGCTCCTGTTCCAAAAATAGGATGATTAAATAATGTTTTAATTCCAGATAACCAAATTTCTATCCTAGTGTATTGAAAATCTGTAAATTCCATCCAAATTGAATCAGGGATTAAATTTCTAAAGGAATTCTGAACGTAACTTCCAAAAAGGGGAAAAATAGTTGCGCTAATAATTACAGTTAAGAAAATGAAAATATATCCTATGAAATTTAAGTGTTTTTTACCAACCATTATTACACTACCTATCAAAATACCTATCCAAGCTGATCGAGAATTTGTAAGTATTGTTGTTACTGTTATTGAAAAAGTAAAAAAATATATAAAAATTTTTTCAAAAAAAGTTTTTTTTGAATTTATAAGTGAAGCTAAACAAAATGGCCATATTATATTTAACCATATTCCCGCATAATTAGGATTATTAAATAAACCTGTTAATCCAGTAATACCCTCTAGTGGCCTTTGATACCAAACAATTAAACCATTAAATACTTCAAGAGGTCCATACCAACCAAATAGGGATTGCCCAATACCAGTCACTATAACTGGCATTGTTCCTGAGAGTAAAATCATGCCTGCAATTTTTCTTTTTTTATCAGAATTTAAGAATGGTTGGAATCCCCAAAAACACCAAAAAAAGGGTATCCAATTAGCCAAACCTATCCAAGTTAAAGAAATATCTAGATCATATTTTGAAATTAATTGATTATTTGTAGTATGAATAATGGAACTGATTAACATAAATACACCTGCGAATAAAAATGATATATTATATGGCTCATTAAAGTATTTTCTTGGGTATTTATAATTAACTATTCCTACAGCAATAATTAATAATAAAGCTGATATAACAAATGCTGATGGTAGTAAAAATAAAGCTAAATAGAATAACAAAAAAATATAATTTATATTATCTCCTGTTTTTTCATTTAAATTTAATGATTTCAATTTTTTAGGTTTTTATTCGCGTTATATTATCATTTTATCCTAATAAGAATATATTTTTTTTACCTAATTCGTTATTTTAAATTTTTACATTTTTCTTAAATAAAAAGATTTTTAAATTTTATAGATATGAATTTCTTGCTATTATTTATTATTTAAATTTGCAATTTTTATAAATGAAACAAAATTAATTTATAATGTTAATTAGTAAAAAAAATCTCATTAATTTAAGAATAAGAAAAATTTGCTGTATTGGAGCCGGTTATGTTGGGGGACCCACCATGGCCGTTATATCTGATCATTGTCCTCATCTAAAGGTCACACTAGTTGATAAGGACAAGAGCAAGATAGATGCTTGGAATAGTATAGATCTTAGTAATTTACCGATTTATGAACCTGGATTAAGAGAGGTGATACAAAGAAATCGAGGGAAAAATTTATTTTTTTCAATAAATATTAAGAAAGCCATAGAAGAGGCAGATATGATATTTATTTCAGTAAACACGCCAACAAAAATTAATGGTTTGGGTGCAGGTTATGCTAGTGATTTAAAATGGATTGAATCCAGTGCTAGGCAAGTTGCCCAATATTCTCAGGGACACACTATCGTTGTTGAAAAGAGTACAGTTCCAGTTAGAACTGCTGAATTAATTCAAGAAATATTACTAAATTCTGAAAATTCTACTTACAAAGATAAAAAAACTTTTTCAGTAATTTCAAGTCCTGAATTTCTTGCAGAGGGAACAGCGATCAAAGATCTAGAGAATCCTGATAGAGTTCTAATTGGAGGTACCGATCAAGAAGCTATTGATTTACTAAAAGATATATATTTAAGATGGATCTCAGAAGATAAAATACTTTTGACAAATTTATGGAGTAGTGAACTTTCAAAATTAATTGCTAATGCTTTTTTAGCTCAAAGGGTAAGTTCAATAAATTCTATTTCTGCATTATGTGAGGTCACAGGAGCTGATATTCATGAAGTAGTAAAAGCAATTGGATCTGATCAAAGAATTGGTTCTAAATTTCTATCTCCTAGTCCTGGTTTCGGTGGTAGCTGCTTTAAGAAAGATATATTAAATTTAGTTTATTTATGTCGTTTTTATAATTTAGAAGAAGCCGCGAATTATTGGGAGCAGGTTTTATTTATAAATGATTGGCAAAAGGAAAGAATTTCTTCTCGTATAATTGAGAAATTTTATGGAACTGTTTCAAATAAAAATATTCTAATTTTGGGATTTGCTTTTAAATCCAACACAAATGATACTAGAGAATCTCCCTCAATAGGAATTTCAAAGGATCTTTTAGAAAATGGTGCAAGATTATTTATTAATGATCCTAAAGTGGGGAAAAAACAAATAGAGAAAGAGTTAGAATTGAAAGAAGGAGAAATTAATCAAATATCTACAGGTGGTTGGACTTATGCGGATGATATCTATCACTTTTCTAAAAATATTGATGCAATTATTATTTTAACTGAATGGGATTTTTATAAACAATTGAATTGGGAGAAAATATCTCTTAATATGCGTAAACCATCATGGATATTTGATACAAGAAATATTGTATCAAAAATTGATATAAGCAAATTCAATATAAATTATTGGCAGGTTGGCACAACAAATTAATAAGTGTACGCTTCCTGCAGGATTCGAACCTGCGACCCACTGCTTAGAAGGCAGTTGCTCTATCCAGCTGAGCTAAGGAAGCACCATATTATTATATCTGAATCATATATATGAAACAATAGAAATTAATTCAATTTTATTTTAATTAGAAATTTTATCCAATTAGTGGCTCAGATCTATTAGATTTATTTAAAATAAAATAGTAATCCCTAAAATTTTGGCAAAAAGACTTACGAAAATAGAAAAGAATGAAATAAAGACTTTATTTATTAATGGGGAAGGATTTGATTTTCTAACAAATAAATTCAAAGTCTCTAAATTGACTATAATCAGAAATTTAAAAAAGTTATTAGGAGAAAATCAATATAAAAACTTTTTGAATAAAAATATTAAATCTAATAAAAAGAAGAATTCTAATGTGGAAATAGATATACAAAAAGATATTAACCCAAACAATATTGATTCACTTGATAAACATGTTAACTCATCTTTTGATAGTGATATTGAAGACTCTTATTTAGATCAACCTTTAATAGAAATTACACCATTAATTCAGGAAATAAGTTCAGATATGCAAAAAGATCTTAGCTCAATTCCAATTTCCTCTATGTGTTTCCCAAAAATCTTATATATGACTGTAGATAAGAATTTTGAATTAGAAATCAAACCTTTGAAAGATTTTTTAGATTGGAATTTTCTACCACAAGAAGATTTAAAAAGAAAAACGATAGAAGTTTTTCTAGATATTAAAGAAGCGAAAATCAAATGCAATAAGGATCAAAAAGTTATTAAAATCCCAAATACAAATGTTTTCCAAATCGTAAATCATATTTTATTATCAAAGGGAATTTCACGTATAGTATGTGGAAGTAATTTAGTAGCTCTATAGATACTAATTTTCTTTGTTTGTTATATTAATAGATGTTAGTAATCCTCCTAAGAAAGAGCCTGCTACGAAGCTTGTTCCAGCGATAAAGCCAATTGGCAATTCAATAGTTTTATTTACTAATAAATTAACAGATTTTTTATTAGAACTATTCTGTATTCCTAGAATTAAGAAAATGAATAATAAAGTATTTACTGAAATAGTAATTAATAATCTTCTAAATAAAGACATAATATTTCAAAAAGGGATATTAAATTTTGTTCAATACAAATTATAAACAAATCTTTTAGAAATATTTTTTTTCTTTGCTAGATATTTTGATGCTGATGATAAGCTTAAACCAGCTTTCACCAACTCTTGAAGTTCATTTTTTATTTCTGCTTCTGGATAATCACTTGTCATCTCTTTTGAAATACCTTTAATTAATATTGTGAATTCGCCTTGAATAGCTCTATTTTCGAAAATTTCAATTATGTCATTAATACTAGATCCAATATTTTCTTCAAATTTTTTGGTCAATTCTCTGCAAATAAAAATTTCTCTCGCTCCTCCACAATATTCTTTTAGATCATATAGAAGTTTTTTAATTCTATAAGGCGATTCAAACAAAATAGTGGTCTTTTTGTTCTTACTTATTTCACTGAGAATCTCCTCTCTTTCCTTCTTTTTTTTTGGAAGGAAGCCCTCAAATATAAATTTTGACGAGGGAAGTCCACTAGAAACAATTGCGGTTAAAACTGCTGATGGGCCAGGAATGCATATTACTTTTAGTCCTATCTTTCTGATCTCTTTAATTAGCTCCTCCCCAGGATCAGAAATACTAGGCATCCCTGCATCGCTAACAAGTGCAATGGATTTTTTATCTTTGAGATCATTGATTATATTAGGGATCTTCTTAAAACAATTATCCTTATTGAAACTTATAAGATGGTTTTTAAAGTGATATTTTTGTAATAATTTCTTTGTCTGCCTTGTGTCTTCGCAAAAAATTAAGTTGACTTTTTTAAGAATTTCGATGGCTCTAAAAGAAATATCTGATAAATTTCCAATTGGAGTACCAACAACATATAAAACACCATTTTCTGGTTCTTGATCCTTATGGGATAATGGAGATTTAATACTCATTAGTGATCAAATTAATTTCTGATTTAAAAACAGAAAATCTTATAAAAAGCCTTAAAGAATTTAGTTGGGAGGCTGCTCATATTATGATTCATTATTCTCAAGAAATTAAGAATATAAATAATAATAGCAAATTAGTAAAATTCAAAAATAACAAAGAGCCTGTCACAATTGCAGACTTGAAAGTAAACAGACTAATCATAAGTAGAATTAAAGAAAAATACCCAGATATTATGTGGGGATTTTTAAGTGAGGAAAATTTTAAAAAAGACGTTGATGAAAATTTAGATTATGAATGGTTATGGGTGTTTGATCCATTAGATGGAACAAAAGATTTTATTCAGGGGACAGGAAACTATGCTATGCATCTTGCTTTAAACTATAGAAATAAACCATTTATAGGAGTTGTACTAATACCATCTAGAGATGAATTATGGATATCTAATGGAGAAACGTTATCTTGTGAAAATAAAAGTGGAATAAAAAAGAAAATAACTTTATCTAGAAAAAAAAATTTACGAGAGATGACTTTAGTAGTCAGTCAAAATCATAAAGACAAATATCTGAAAAATTTACTCTCTAAAATTCCTTGTAAAAAAATAATTTCTATGGGTAGTATTGGATGCAAAATATCATCAATTTTAAGGGGAGAAAGTGATTTATATCTTTCGTTGAGCGATCCCCAAAAAGGCTCTCCAAAAGACTGGGACTTTGCTGCTCCTGACGCTATCTTAAAAGCGGCAGGAGGAGTAATTACAAATTTAGAAAATGAGGAGATTGTTTACAATAAGAAAAATCTAGATCATGGCGGCTTAATAATCGCATCCAACAATAAAATAAATCATAAATTTATTTGTAATCAACTTAAAGTATTAATTGAAAAAGATAACTTAATCCCCTTCAATTACTAAATTTTAATTTAGAGGTGCTACTGGAGTGGGTGTAGGTTGAGGGAAAGAGGAAAGGCCTCCGTTTTGTGATACACCTCTTAGGGTTAAATTAATCCTCCCTCTACTATCTATTTCGCGAACCCTGACGGTAACATCATCGCCTTGTCTTACAACATCCTCAACTCTCTCAACTCTTGCTTCAGATAATTGAGAAATGTGAATCATACCCTCTTTACCAGGCAGAATTTCTACAAAAGCACCAATTGGTATTATTCTTGTAACTACACCTGAAAAGATTTCTCCTTCATGTACTTTTCGCGTTAGTCCTTCAATAATTTTTTGTGCTTCTTCGGCGGCTGCTCCATCATGAGATGCAATAGTAACTATACCTCCGTCTTCGATATCTATTTTTGTATTAGTTCTTTCTGTTATACCTTTTATAGTTCTTCCACCAGGACCAATTACAGTACCGATTAGCTCTGGATCTATTCGGAAGCTTAGTAATCTTGGTGCGTGCGGGGAAAGAGCTTCTTGCGGCTTCTCTATTGCCTCTTTCATTTTTTCAAGTATATGTAATCGAGCGGGTCGCGCCTTTTTAATTGCATCTGAAACAATGGATACAGGTAAGCCAGTTATTTTCATGTCCATTTGAAGAGCAGTAATACCTTTTTCCGTACCAGCAACTTTAAAGTCCATATCTCCTAGAAAATCTTCAATACCTTGAATATCTGTAAGAATTCGAACCTCTTTACCTTCTTTAATCAAGCCCATGGCAGTTCCACTAACAGGGGCCTTTAATGGAACACCCGCATCTAATAATGAAAGAGTACTTCCACAAACAGATCCCATTGAGGTTGATCCATTAGAACTTAATACTTCACTAACCACTCGCAATACGTATGGAAATGTTTCTTTACCAGGTAAGACAGGAATTATTGCTCTTTCTGCAAGTGCTCCATGACCTATCTCTCTTCTCCCAGGAGTTCTCATCGGCCTAGTTTCACCAACAGAATAAGGAGGAAAATTATAATGATGTAAATACGTTTTTTCAGTGGTTGGATTCAAATCATCCATCTCTTGTGCATCGCTAGGCGTTCCAAGTGTTGTTGTTGATAATACTTGGGTAAGGCCTCTTTGAAATAATGCAGACCCATGTACACGTTTTGGGAGTATCCCTGCAGATGCTGATATTTTTCTTACTTCATCAAGATCTCTTCCATCAACTCTCTTACCATCTTTGATAATTTGATCTCTCATTAACTTTTTAGTAAGTTTCTTAAAATCAGAATCGATAAGTTTTTCGTCTTCACTAACCAAGATCTTTAAATTATTATCATCTTTTAGAGAATCTATTTTAGCGAGAGATTCAGTTTTGATCTTTTCTAATTCTGTATCTCTTTCATCCTTTGAATTATCAAAATTTTTCAGAATTTGATTAATTTCTTTTGTACAATTCTTTTCGAGATGTGTATAAAGAGTTTCATCTGTTTCAATAGGGGTTGGTTTTACTTGTTTAATATTTAATTCTTTCAGTAGATTCTCTTGTTCTTTTATGAGTTCAGTAACAGCTTCATATCCGAAATCTATTGCCTCTATAGTGTCCTGTTCAGATAATTGATTAGCACCAGCCTCTATCATTACTATTCCATCTGGGGAGCCCGCAACGACGATATCAAGATCTCCTTTCTCTATTTCTCTATAACTAGGATTTAGAATGAAATCGTCACCTATAAGCCCAACTCTTACTGCCGCCATTGGCCCATAGAACGGTATTTCCCCGAGAAGTGTTGCTAAGGAAGCCCCTGTTACAGCTAGTACATCCGCAGGTACTCTTTCGTCTAGAGATAGGCAAGAAGCAACAATTTGAATCTCATCTCTAAACCACGCGGGAAAGAGAGGTCTCATTGGCCTGTCAATTAATCTTGCGATTAGGGTTGCCCTCTCAGGAGGCTTTCCCTCTCTCCTCATAAAACCACCTGGTATTCTCCCTGCTGCATAGAGCTTTTCTTCGTAATCGCATATCAATGGGAGAAAGTCTCCTTTCTCTCTTTTAACTGTCTTTGTAGCAGTAACTAATAGAGAGGTGTCACCACACTCGATCATTATTGCACCATTAGCTTGAGGAGCATAAAGCCCTGTAGTTAGTCGTATCTCTCGTCCGTCAAACGTGATCGACTTATTTTGTCCTTCCACTTTTTAAATATGTTTTTTATACATACTTTATTGTTACATTTAATTGGTACATATTGAGTAAATTTTTTAAATAAAATCTAAAAAATTTATATTGCTTATTAAATTATTGAATATTTTATGATTTGGTTAAAAATGTAAAGTAAACTAAAAAATATTTATCTAAAATTACCAGCTAGATTTCACAACTCCTGGAAGCTCCCCATTATGAGCTCTTTGTCTTAATTGATTTCTGCATAAACCAAAATCTCTATAAACCCCTCTTGGTTTACCTGTAGCCCAGCATCTATTCCTAATTCTATTAGGCGCCGAATTCCTTGGGAGTGATTGAATTTTTCTGTGAATCTCAAGCCTCGCCATTGGATCTTTAGCAGAGTTGAATTCATCAAGCAAAGATTTTCTTTTCGCAGCATATTTCTTTACTAATTTTTTTCTCTTCACCTCTCGAGCAATCATCGATTTTTTAGCCATTCAATAATACGTAAAATATTTGATTATCTTAACAGTTAATGGTGAATAAAGGAATAATTTATTGTTTTAATAGTTTTTGGATAATCAATAATTGACTGGTATCTCTAATTATCAAAATAACACTTAATCCCATAAGTAATAAAAAACTTGATTGAGTCACTGCAATTTGAATCTTGTCAGGTATGGGTCTTCCTCTTATACCCTCAATTAATGTAAAAACTAATTGTCCTCCATCTAAAAGAGGTAATGGTAATGAATTTAAAACTGCTAAATTAATTGAAATTAATGCAGCAAATAGTAAAATCCCAGTCCCACCTTGTTTAGATAATTGAGCTCCAATCTCGACAATTTTTACAGGACCACTGAGTTGTTGAGCTGTAGATGAAAAATTTGTGATTAAACCTTTATAACCATCGATAGTTTTAATGAGAAGAGAGGAAAATTCTTTATTAGTAAATTTAAAAATTTCAAACATATTTTTTGTTTTATATGTCTCTTCTTTAATATTTGGCTGCAGCTGAGCACCAATAGTACCCTTGCCATCAATCTTCTGGGGTTCTAAATTCAATTCTTTTGTTATTTCCCCCCTTTTTATAGTGATAGTAATAATTTGATCATATGAATTTTGTATTTCATTAACAAGAGTATTTACGGCTGAATCTCCTATGCCAAGAGTATCATTTTTAACTTTCAGAATTTTATCCCCAGGCTCTAATCCTGCGATGAATGCTGCTCTATCTGGCTGTATGGCTAATACAGAAATTCCAGGATCAGGATCGAATGGTATCCCAATAGTAGTTACGTTAACTATCAAAATCAGATAAGCAAGAAGCAAATTTGCGAAAACACCAGCAGATATTACAATTACTCTCTGATAAATTGGCCTATTTTTTAAAAGATTTGGATCTTTATAATCTATCCCCTTTTGTTCTGCATCTGGGAAAGATACAAATCCGCCCAGTGGAAATGCTCTCAGGGAATATGTTACTTCGCGTATTTTCTTTTTTATTATTGATGGTCCAAATCCAATCGAAAACCCATCAACATGAATTCCTTGTAGTATAGCTGCGAGAAAATGTCCCATTTCGTGGAAGAAAATAAGGAATCCTAAAACAGTTATTGAAGTTAAAACATTCATTTAAATATATTAATTAGTTTTTATGAAAGATGAACCAAAATATGGAACAAGCACATCTGGTATTTTTACGCTCCCATCTTTTTGTTGGCCATTTTCGAGAATCGCAGCCATTGTTCTTCCTATTGCTAACCCGCTTCCATTTAAAGTATGCAAGAAAGTTGTTTTTTTATTTTGTTTAGTTCTAATAAGTGATCTACGAGCCTGAAAATCTAAGCAATTACTACAACTTGATATCTCTCTGTAATTGTTACAGCTTGGTAACCAAACCTCAAGATCAAAAGTTCGACTAGATGAAAATCCTAAATCACCCGAACAAATATCAACAACTCGATAAGGAAGATTAAGTTCTTTTAGGATATTTTCTGCATCAGAAGTTATTTTTTGATGAGCTTCTTCTGAATGTTCAGGGTTAGAGAACCAATATATTTCGACTTTGTTAAATTGATGCAATCTAATTAGACCTTTTGTATCTTTCCCATAACTTCCAGCTTCTCTTCTAAAGCAAGGGCTAAAAGCAACATATTTTAATGGTAATAGTTTTGGATCTATTATTTCATCTTTATGAAAGGCTGTGAGTGGAACCTCTGCTGTTGGGGATAGCCATAAATCATCTTCATGACATTTGAAACTCTCATTAGAGAATTTTGGAAGTTGACCAGATCCCCTTAAGCTCTCTGAATTGACTAATGCGGGTGGCATTAATTCAAGATATCCATTTTTTTGATGAGTATCCAGCATAAAATTAATTAACGCTCTTTCTAGTCTTGCTCCATTCCCAATCAGAGTAATAAAACGACTCTTCGAAATTCTTGAGGTGCGTTTGGTATCAAATAAATTTAAATTTTCTCCTATTTCCCAATGACTTTTAATATTCTCTTTTTTTAATGGATTCCCCCACTTTCTTAGCTCAATATTTTGACTTTCATCTTTTCCTTTTGGCGCATTTTTACTGGGGAAGTTGGGTATTTTCAGAATCTCATCAATAATTTCTTTATTTAAGTCTCTTTTTATTTGCTCAAGTTTTGAAATTTCTGATTTTAGATTATTGCCATTACTTTTAAGCTCGTTAATATCACCAATCGAAGAATCTTTTTGATTATGATAATAATTACCAATTAATTTGCTAATCTTATTACTCTCTGATTGTAAGTTAGAAAGTTCAGTATCTTTATTTTTAAGCTCTATAGTTAATTTCTGAAGGTGAGATAAATTGAGTTTTATCCCTCTAACAGATAATTTTTCTTCAACTAGTGTTGGATTTTCTCTTATTAATTTTTGATCTAACACTCTTTTTAAGGTATATATCTATAAATTAAACTATAGATGAAAATAGTATGTGGTTTTCTCTAAAAGAATTAATTTTTTAAGTATTTTTGAAATATAGAAATATTTATAAATAATTTCATGAAGCTAACCTTGCACGACCAGTAGATGACCATTCCTTTAACAAGTCAATTTGTTCTTTAGCAGTTCTTGACAATGGAACAAGTTCTGAAACTGCCTTAATTAAATCTCTTTCGGAAATTTCTCTTTTTTCAGAAAATGAATAGTGCATAGCTTCTATAACTGCTTGTTCCAACTCTGCTCCAGAATATCCATTAGTTCTATCTACTATTGTGGATAATTGAAAATCATAATCTGGTCTTCTTTTTTTTAAATGCAAATCAAGAATGCTTAATCTCTCCTCTGATTTTGGTAAGTCTAGGAAAAAAATTTCATCAAATCTTCCTTTCCTAAGCAATTCAGGAGGTAATTTATCTATAGCATTTGCTGTAGCAATGACAAATACTGAGGATTTTTTTTCAGCCATCCATGTAAGCAAGCTTGCCAATACCCTCTGGCTTGTCCCGCCGTCGCTTCTAGCATCTCCACCGAATCCCTTGTCGATTTCATCTATCCAAAGAATACATGGAGCCATAGCTTCTGTTCTTGTTATCGTTTCTCTTGTTCTTGCCTCACTTGAACCAACTAAGCCTGAAAATAATCTACCCACATCTAATTTTAAAAGAGGCATAGACCAACTTTTGGCTATTGCTTTAGCCGTTAGAGATTTACCAGTTCCTTGAGGACCAACTAATAAAACACCTTTTGGTAAAGGAAGACCATATTCTCTGGCCTCATCAGAAAATGCTTGATATCTTTGTTTTAACCAGTTTTTTAAAATACTTAGTCCTCCAATATCATTTTGATTTGAATCGCTTTCAAAAAATTCAAGAATCTCACTTCTAGAAATCACCTGTTTTTTCTCATCGATAATATCTTTTAAATCAATTTTGCTTATTTTCCCCCTTTGAGTTAACGCTCTTGCAGCAACTTGTCTAACTCTTAGTTCGCTTAATCCGCTTGAGGCCATTGCTAATTGATGTAAATCATGTTCATCAAGATCAGATTCTGTTTTAATTGAAATATTCTTAATAAGTGATTTTAACTCTATTTGATCTGGGAGAGGCAATTCAATAATTGTTAATAATTCATCTAGTTCGTCTGAAGTTGGGTAAATGTGAGAACTAAAAATTATGTTATGCGAAGTTTCTTTTAATGAAAAGCATAATTCCTTAACAGTTCTAGAAATTGTTGGGTCTTCATAAAATTTATGAAAATCCTTAATTAATAAGATTGTTGAGAGTGAGTTGTCTTGCTCTTTTATCCAATTTAAAATTCCTAGTGGGTTATTTGAAAATTTCTTTTCATCATTTAGTGATCCTTGAATTCCATTGACACAATCCCAACATATCACTCTTTTTTTATTAATTCTTTTGCGAACTGATTCTAAAACCCTATAAAGTCTTTCTTCCTCTTTATTCTTTATCCAAATCAAAGGTGTTCTTGCTTTTATTAATAACTCTAAATTTTGTAGCCAAGATTGCATAACTTTAAAGTTTTAGCTAAATAAAATTCACTTCTTACTATTTGGTTCAAAAGGAAGCCTTTTTTCATTTATTGAAGATGATGTAGTTGCAATTTGATTTTTATTTAGAAGCTGTTCATCTAAAATCTTTTGCAGGTTATCTGGTAAAGCTTCTTTATTTAAAAGAAAGGTTTGCAGGGCTTGGAAAATATTTGCAACTACCATATAAAGTAGAACTCCTGCTGGCAGAGGAAAGAACAAAAACATACCAGTTATCATTACTGGTGTAATTTTGTTTGCAGTTGATTGTTGTGGGTTTGCGGGCATCCCCTGGCCAGATAAGAACTGTGAAAGTAATAATGTCAAACCAAAAGCCCCAACTAATATTGCTATATCCCAATTTATTGACCCGTCAACATAAAATCCTACTTGCCCAAGTGCTTTGATAAATAAGAAACCACTCTTAGCGGCTAGGCCTGGTATCTTGGCTTCGATGGTAGCATCTCCAGTTTTGAGAGGTGTAACAATTCCATCTTCACTAATCTTTACGTTTTCTGAACCTTTAGTAACTGACCATGAAGGCACGAATTTTGATCCTTCATCATATTTAGAAAGTATCTCTGAATAATTATTTCCAGTAGTGGTTTGAAGATTAATTTTTAATGAATCTTGTAATCCTAATTTTGTCCCATTTGGAATGGATGCAACAACTGGAAAGTGTGTTTTTTCATTAATAAAAATAGAATGCCTTGGAGATGTGAAAGGTTTAGGTTCAATCGCTGCTATTTGATCTTGAGGCAAGATCTTAAGATTTATGTTGTATGGAACATCTGCGAAGGGTGATCCTCTTAACGTTGCAAATAGTGCAAATAATACTGGCATTTGAACGATTAATGGTAAGCAACCTGCTAATGGGCTGCCAAACTCGTTCATTAATTTTCCTAGTTCTTCTTGCTGCTTCTTGGCGTTTCCGGCGAATTTTGACTTGATTTCAGCTTGCCTTTTTTGCATGACCGGTTGAGCTATTTTCATTCTTCTAGCACTCCTTATTGAACCAGCACTGAGAGGAAATAATACAATTCTTATTACAACAGTAAGAGCAATAATAGCTAAACCATAGCTGGGAACTAAGCCATAGAAGAAATCCAGTATCGGGATTAATAGTTTTTCAGAGATGAACCCGATCACGGTATTAAAAAAGAGAAGAGTTTACTAAAGTTTGTATTTTACAGGATAGAGGAATCATTTTGTGATTAAAATTACTTTTAAGTTTTAGCTGCAAAACCCTGAGTTTCTCCAAGATTAGCTGAATTAGGCGTTTTCGAGATGTTTTTTTCTATGAAATTCTGCTTTTCTCTAAAAGATGGTACAGATTTCATTTCAACTTTGGAACCATCATTAAGAATTAAGACCATATCCCCATACGAACCAAATCCTCTAGGCACAGATCTAATTTCTTTAATGTTATTTAAAGAAACTTGAGTTTTGTTTCTCCCAAACCAGCCACCCACAATAGTTATCCTTTTATTAGTCATAGTAAAACGTAACCATAGAGATCTAACAATTGCAGCGAATGCAAATGGTAAACCTAGAATGGTTAAACCCGCTAATAAATTTATTATTAAATCACCCTTAGCTGGGCCACCTTCGTAAAAGACTTCTTCGTTGATTGTAATCATTTGAGTAAACCAGTTTTTAAGATTAAAGTTTGAAATTCCTTTAACAATTCAGTTTCGTAATTTTTGATATTACCACCTTTTAGATTAACAAGTACCCAGTACTGAATGTGGTTGTGCTCATTTTTGAAATTTTTTAAAAAATTTGCTTGCAACAATCTTCTAATCTTATTTCTTACTACGGCTTTTTTTGAAACTTTTTTACTTACAGATATTGCTAATTTGAAATTCTTAGGATAAGAAAAGTTTTTATGGGATAAGAGTACTTTTGGACAGGATTTTGTAATTTTGAAATCCATGAATTTCCCATAGTACTTTTTTGAGTTTTTTTGAATATATTTAAATGTCCTATGACCTTTGAGCCGCATTTTTTTGGGTAAAGCCATTAAATTACTCAGACGGCAATTCTATCTCTACCTCTTTTTCTTCTACTTTTAATAACTCTTCTACCTGTATGAGAACGCATTCTTACTCTAAAACCTGATACACGCTTTCTTTTCCTTGATGTTCCACCTAGAGTTCTTTTAGTCATTGCTTGTAGTCTTTTTAATAATCTAACATTTATTATATCCTTATTAAGGACTAATATTTATAGTCCAGCTTCCAATATAATTTGAAACTGGCACTGGTCCAGATGATTTACCAAAAGAATGGAATTGGTAAAGTCCGGATTTTCTTGGATTATTTATCTTAAATACTACTGCATACTTATCTTTGTCAGCAGGTACTGGAATTATGGGATAAATTTCTAACCTTTTATTTTCTTTATCAATAACAATATCAGAGGGAATATTTTCAATGCATTTTGTTTTACCAGTATATCCACCAAAGTTTGCTTTGCAAAAGGTAATATTTTTTGGCTTTAAAGTTGATTTAAAATTTTTAGGAATTTTAATATTAATAGATAGAAATCCTGTCTTTCTGTCTCTAGGCATGAAGAAGAAGTAAATTTTATTTTTAGCTCTCTTTGCATTAGTTCTTTGATACCAATTAAGTTTTTTATATCCATCAGTAGGATTCCATTGAAACTCAAAAGCCTTTGCAGAATTAATATGGGTAGGGATGAAAGTTATTAAAAAGGTTGAAATTAATATTTTATTGATTTTTTTTATTAATAAATTTTTTGAATAGTAATTCATTGCGCAAATTCTTAAACGAAATAAGGTAACTTTATATTTTTAGAGTTTACCTTATCATCTGTCAGGTCTTAATTTGGAAGACTCGTTTAAGTAGGGATGTATTGGTTGTCTGTCATATTCAAGATAAACAAGTGCTAGCAACCTTATGCAATAGTCAACATCATTTGGTACAAACATCTGTTGACAGTCCAAAAAAGCAACCGAATCAAAATTAAAATATTTACGTGCTATTGAAGCAGGAAAACAAGAATTAAGATCTTTCGTAACTGTAAAAGTAATTGAAATAATATTTTCTTCTTTTAGATGATTAAGTGTTATCAATTCCTGAATGAGCTCGATAACGACATCTCTAATAAGATGATCTTTATTTCCTTTAGCAGTTGTAGCACCTCGGATAGCGGTTAATTTAGGATTTGGATTTGTTTTTTCACTCATGCCTTTATTTAAGGTCTATAAAGCCAAAGTAATTTATTTATTGTCTCAATCTCAAAGTTGAGAAGATTTATTAATTTTTGACTTAGTTCACCTCCTGGAATAAGTCCAAGTATTTTTTTCTTTTTTTTGCCAATTGTAATAGGTTCAATTTTTAAATCTGTATTTGTCATCTCAGCGGCTATTTCTCTTGCTTTGTACTCGTCACCAATTTCATCGACTAAACCTAGTTCCTTAGCTTGAGAACCTGTAAAAATTCTTCCATCAGCAAACTTCTTAACATCTTCAACGGGAATGCCCCTGCCTTCAGAGACAGCATTTGTAAACTGTTCATAGCTCTCGTCAATTAAGTTTTGAAGTAGCTCTCTGCCTTCTTCGCTAAGAGGTTTATCTGGTGAGAGGATGTCTTTAAAAAGACCGCTTTTGACAGTCTCAAATTTAATACCAATCTTACTCAATAGTTCAGAAATATTATTTCCTCTGATAATGACTCCGATTGATCCAGTAATAGTTCCTGGATTAGCAACTATCTTATCTGCTGCAACCCCTATGTAGACTCCCCCTGAAGCGGAAATGTTACCGAAACTTGCTATTACTTTGCACCCTTTTGATTTAAGCCTATTAATTGCCGAATAGATTTCTTGACTATCGCCAACAGTACCTCCAGGGCTATCAATTCTTAAAATAAGTGCTGGAAATTCTCTTTCTTCTACCTGTTTTAGAGCTTTTAGAGTAGAAATTCTCGTTGAACTTGTAATAGGCTCTTCTATTACAATTCGTGCAACCCTTTTTTTGGATTTTCTTTTAAAAGGCCAAATCATTTTTTGTTTTTTATTATTAATCTTAAATAACAATAAAAAGATTATCAGCAGATTTGATGAATTTATTTTTAAATTGGTTTTTGATGATACTCCCTTTTGCTCTTTGGGGCACTTCAATGGCTGCCATGACACCACTGGTATCAAGTGGTGGCCCAGAATTAGTGGCATTTTTAAGATTATTACCAGCAGGTATACTTGTCCTGATTACAACATATTTACTTAAGAGAGATTTGAGGATTTACAGGTGTGATTTGAAGTGGTTTATTGTTTTTACAATTGTTGATGCAACATTTTTTCAATTATTCTTAACTTATGGAATATCTGAAACTGGAGCTGGATTGGGATCTGTGTTGATTGATTCACAACCCTTAATTGTAGCTCTTCTAGCTAGAGCAATCTTTGGAAACTTAATTAACCCAATTGGATGGTTAGGCCTTTTATTTGGTTTGGGAGGAATAATTTTTCTTGGATTTCCAAAAGAATTTTTAGAAAAATGGTGGTTGATGTCAGATACAAATTTAGGTGATATAAACTTTAATGTAGGTGAAGCTTGGATGCTAGCAGCAGCATTGTCTATGGCTTTAGGAACAATACTTATTAGATTAACTTGTACAAAAAGTGACCCTGTTTCAGTAACGGGTTGGC
Organism: uncultured Prochlorococcus sp.; assembly: GCA_902627325.1. Classification (GTDB taxonomy): domain Bacteria; phylum Cyanobacteriota; class Cyanobacteriia; order PCC-6307; family Cyanobiaceae; genus Prochlorococcus_A. Next base: position 41,742 of record CACOIM010000004.1, read on the forward strand.
ATATGGTTTTTGGTAGCTTACCTTTAATAATTAAATATTTTTTAGATACGAATTTTCAAGTACTTCCAAATTGGACTTTTACTGAATGGGGTTTAATGTCATTTGCAAGTATTTTTGGAAGCGCCATAGCATATGGATTATTCTTTTATTTTGCTAATAATAAAGAGATTACTGGCTTTAGTACGCTTGCTTTCTTAACTCCAGTTTTTGCATTGCTAAGTGGTGGAGTTTGGCTAGATGAGCGATTAACTGCGATTCAATGGGTTGGAGTTGCTTTTGTTCTGGTTTCAGTCTTTTTTGTTAGCCAGAGGAAATCTTTATGGGAATTAAATAATAGTGAGAGTAAAATTTAAAAGATAATAATCTTTAATTTTAATTTAGGATGCGTTTAATAATAATAAGCACACCAATAGGTTTTTTAGGAAGTGGTAAGGGAGGAGGTGTTGAATTAACTTTAAATTCTTTAGTCAATGGCTTATCGAAACAAAATCATTTTATAAATGTCGTAGCCCCAAATCATTCAAAGTTATCTCAGAATTCTATTTTTACTAAATTAGTTACAGTATCTGGCTGTGAACAAAAAAGTTGGCAACATCAAGACTATTTCACTAAAACAAATCCTTCAAAGAGTTCAATTGTAAATGTAATGTTTGAAAAAGCAATTTCTTTAATGAAGGACTGTGATGCAATTATAAATTTATCTTATGATTTTTTACCTATAAGCAAAACTTTGGACGTAGATTATCCGATCTTACATCTGATAAGTATGGGTGATGAGAGTAATGAAGTCAGAAATATTATCTCAAGGGTATATTCTAAATATCCTAATAATTTTGCATTTCATACAAAAACACAAGCTTCTGATTATCCTTTTATAAAAGATCCAATTATCCTTGGAAATGGTTTTGAATTATCAAAATATAGTTTTCAAGAAAAAAAAAATGGGCCGCTTGCATGGGTTGGTCGGGTCGCTCCAGAAAAAGGCCTTGAAGATGCAGTTTACGTGGCTAATGAAATGGGCGAAAAACTTAATGTTTGGGGATATGTACAAGATAAAGAATATGCTTCCAAAATTGAACAATCATATCCTAGTGGGCAGATATGTTGGAAAGGGTTTTTGCCAACCAATAAATTCCAGAAAGAGTTAGGCCAATGTAGAGCTCTAATAAATACTCCAAAGTGGAATGAAGCATATGGGAATGTAGTCGTTGAAGCGATGGCTTGTGGTGTCCCTGTAGTCGCATATAAGAAAGGAGGTCCTGGGGAAATTATTCAGCATGGAGAAACAGGTTTCTTGGTCAAAGCTGATGATAAAGAAAATCTTCTTTTGAATTTAAAGAAGATTGATAGTATTAATCGCAAAAAGTGTAGAGAGTGGGTTGAAAATAATGCATCTTCAAATATATTCGCTGATAAGGTTGTCAGTTGGCTCAAAAAGGTTATTAAAGAATATGAATGATTAGACAATTCAATGATAAAGATTTTTTTGCATAGAAGATTTCTAACGCTTTCAATAGTTTTCATAATTGGCTCTTTTCTTTTTCTAATAGGATTGGGTGCTACTGGCCTTGTTGATGAGACCCCACCACTTTTTGCATCTGCTGGAAGATTTATGAGTCAATCTGGAGATTGGCTTACTCCAAAAGTTAATGGAATTTTGCGTTTTGATAAGCCACCTTTTTTCTATTGGTTAATGGCAATATTTTATTCCATTCCGGCTAATGAAATTTGGGATAAATATGGTTCTCTATCTGCAAGACTTCCTTCTGCTTTATCAACATTGTTTTTAATGATAATGATTGCTGATACAATGTACTGCGCGACTGATCAAACTGGGGATAAGGTTAAAATTGCACTTGTTGCATCATTAAGTTTCGCCTTATCCCCATTAATAATAATTTGGAGCAGAACTGCGGTAAGCGATTCTCTTTTATGCGCCACTTTGGGAACAAGTCTCCTTTCTTTTTGGCGAAATATTTCAAGTGAAGAGGATGGCCCATGTATCACTCCTTGGTGTTTCTTATCAATTGCAATATTAACCAAAGGACCCGTTGCTTTTGTAATAATTTTCACTACTTTATTCACTTTTTTTCTAACACATAAAAACTGGAAAAGATTGTTTTATAAATTAAAAATTGGCAAAGGGCTTTTAATAACTTTTCTAATTAGTTCGCCATGGTATTTAATTCAATTACTTAATAACGGTAAAGTTTTTTGGGATAATTTTTTTGGTTATCATAATCTTCAAAGATATACTTCTGTAGTTAATAATCATTCTGAGCCATGGTGGTTTTATATATTTATAATGATTTTGGCTTCTCTACCTTTTACTGTCTTTTTAATACATGGAATAATTTCTACTTTTGAAGAACTTATTTCCTATCTTAAAATTAGATCTGAAAAGGTAAATAGTATATATATTTTCTCTTTATGTTGGCTAATCTCCGTACTTTTATTCTTTAGTTTTTCTGCGACAAAGCTTCCAAGTTATTGGATTCCTGCGATTCCAGCAGCTTCACTTTTGATTTGTAAAAGTGCGCAAATCTTAGATAATAAAAGGAATATACCTTTTATTTGGCTTTTAACAACTTTAATTTTATTGGGATTTTCTATTGCCTTCTATTTTTCAGATAGTTGGTTGGTTTTAATTAATGATCCAGAAATGCCAGAATTGGTAAGCGAAATAAAAACTAATGGACTTATTTTTAGGACAAGGATTCTTTTCCCCATTTTTACAATTTTATCAACGATTTTTATATTTAAATTCATACCAAAGTCAATACTTTTTCTTCAAATATTGATCTACTCTAGCCAGTTTTTGTTAATGCCGCCCATAAGGAAAATAGCTGATGATCTTAGGCAGGAACCCCTAAGAAGTATCTCTAAGAAAATTATAGATGTACGATCTAGGAGAGAGCCTATCGCAATGATTGGGATCAGAAAACCTTCATTACATTTTTATTCAAAACAAATAATTTTTTACGAATCAAGCTCTCCTTCTGGATTAGTCAATTTATCTGAAAGATTTATTTTTGAGAAGAGAAGTAATGAGTTGGATCAACCAAATTATCAATCTGAAAGTTTTTTGGTAGTGATTGATAAATATTCTCAAAAATCAAAGCATTGGAATGAAATTAATTCTCAATTACTAGGCACTTATGGAATTTATAGTTTGCTTAGAATTAAAAGAGAAGATCTAAATTATATTGCTAAAGAATTTAAAAAAGATGGAATTCAATCTAATTGGATAATTGAAAAATTTGAAAAATTTTAAGGTTGTTTTCTCCTCTCAATGATCTTTTTTAATTCATCAAAGCTACATTTATTGGGAATATCTACACCTTTTAAGTCCTCATCAATTTCTAAATCGATAACAGAATCCTCCGTTAAAAAACTTAGAACCTCATCAATACTTATGCCCATGTCATTGGCCATTTCAGAAAGAAGTCTTAAAGTGTCTCTTCTCAATGAAAGATTAATCCTCAAAGGCACATACTCATTTTGGTGATTAATTGACTTCATAAAGAAAATCTTAAGACATTATGTGGATCTCTGCACTAAATGTTTACAATCTTATTGTTTTATGTATCACAGGAATGCTCTTTAATAACTTATAAATAAAAATATAATTGGAATAGTTGCAACAGACATAATTGTCGAAGTAAATAACGCTTTGGCTGCTAATTCTCTATGTATGTTATAAGCCTCAGCTAATAATATAGTTGATATTGCAGTTGGTGTACCTGCCTGCAAAACTAGTGCAGTTGTCTCAATCTGTTGGAAATTAAACAGGCAACAAATTAAATAAATAATTAATGGCAAAACTAATAGTTTTAAAATTATTGCATATTGAATATTCTCTTTAAATTGAAAAGATGTTTTTTTCTTTTTATTGGTAATTATTCCCAGTCTTGAACCGACTACAATAATAGCTAAATATATTACTAATCTTGTGGGAATCCAAAGAAACTCTTCTACTAGATTTTCTAAACTAAATAAATAAATTATCAATGCACCAACAATACCCCTTGATGCAGGGCTGCTAAATATAAAAATTAAAAGTTTTTTGATATTCATCAAAGAATAACTATTATTTGATTTTTGTAATAAATATGGACCAAATATCCACGAGAATAGAGTAGTTCCAAGATCAAATCCAATGGTATGGTTAATAGTATCTGTAGGTAAAAGGGCTATTGCTATTGGGATTCCTAGAAATGATGTATTCCCTATCAATCCTGCAAGCTGCAAAGAAAAATTTGGAAATATATTTTTAAATACTGGAATAAAGTTAATTAAAACTATTAATAAAGTAATTGTGATGAATGCAAGTACTGCTGAGTTAATTAAATCAATATTTATACCAGCCTTTACAAGTAAACCCGTGACACTGATAGGTATTCCGTATTTTATCAAGTAAATAGATATCTTTTCAGAGGCGAAAGGTTTTACTTTGCCAATAAAAAACCCTAATATCAAAAAAGGAATAATATCTATAAATAATTTGTAAATTGGACTAAAGTATTAAAATTTGATCTTAACTCTAAAGAAAGATATCAATAGGACTATTTAATCATTTTAAATTAATTTCCATATCGCGTTTTCAGGAATAGAAGGACTTTTTGAAAAGTCGTCTGGCTCTGTAGTTACAACTCGCCAATTTGGCACTCTGCAGGTTACATAGGCAGGGCTTTCAATCAAAATTCCTGGTTTTTCATCAAATGTACATGTAAAACCCTCTTTCCAATGACCATTGCCATTTAAATTACCTCTAAACCATACCCAGCACTTTGTAGTTTTCAAAATTTCGTGTTTGCTTATTATTGATAATAATTAATTACTGTCAATGGTTGAAGATAATTTATACAAATGGAATTATCACAAAAATAATCTAGTCTATTTTTTTGCGAAAGTAACTTTAAAAATTAGAATGAGGAGATTTAAAATAAATGTTATTACATTTGCTATAAGTATTGGAGTCGAAGAAATCTTGTATCCATAAATAATCCAAGAAAGTACGCCAGTTAGAAACATTATTAAAGTAATTAATGAAACATCCTCTGCCTTTTTTGTTTTAAAAGTTTTTATTAATTGTGGTAAAAAAGCTAGTGTTGTAAGTATTGCCGCAAAATATCCAAAGAACTCAATATTAAGATTAATCATATTTAAATATACTTTGTTAAAAAGTTAAGAGGTGCTCTCATGTTTTGAGAGTAATTGAGTATGTCTTTTGAAAAGTATTTGTATTGAATATCATCATTCTGATCCAAAATAAAGGTACATGATCTTTGGGGTAAGTATTCTGTATTAATCATATAATTTTGCCAATTTTTAAATATCTCAATCATGTTATTTAATCTAAAGGTGGCTAACTCAAATGGTCTTAAGTAGCCATTGCCAAAGGGTTGACCAAATAATTTCCCTGAGAATCTAAAAAAATTAAATATATTTATTTGATCACTATCATAATAAATTTGATTTGAGCCTTTATCTCCTGTATATCCCCTCAAGACTTCTATCAAGGTCTTTGAAGAACCTATCCCCATAAGCATAAGTGTAAGATTAGCCCAACCTCCTAATCCTAAATCTAAGCCTTTAGAGGCACCTACTATATTATGTAATTTATTGTTTGGGAAGACCTTTATATTCTCTTTAGGGAAACCCGTGAATTTACAAAATTTTTCTTTTCCAATCTCATTTCCTATCGCTATATAATAAATATCCAAATTATTAATAACATTTTCAGATTGGAATTTTACAAGGTTAATAGCATATTCAAAACTATCAAAATCTCCTAACAAACCTACAAAGACAATTAGCTTATTTTTATGCAGCTTTTTAAAATTAAAATCATTAATCAAATTTATTAATTGATTTTTTACTTCGGTTTTTGTCATGGAATTTACAAACATAAGTTAATTTATGCTCTTATATATATTCTATACATTAATAAGTATAAAATTTTACATAAAAAAAGTTTTTAAAAAAAATAAATCAATCTTTTTTATTTTATTATCTTAAGGTAATCAATTTGAAGTTATGACTGTAGGAATTTACTACGCTACTACAACTGGTAAAACTGAAGACGTTGCAGATCGTCTTCACAATTTCATTTCATCTGCAGAGTCACCTAAAGATGTTTCAGATGTTGATGATCTTTCAGAGCTCGAAGGTCTAGATGGAATTATTTGTGGCATCCCAACATGGAATACAGGTGCTGATGAGGAAAGATCTGGAACAGCTTGGGATTCAATATTAGAAGATATTGGCGAACTAAGTTTGTCTGGCAAAAAAGTAGCTATCTTTGGTCTTGGAGATTCTTCTACTTACACAGAAAATTATTGTGATGCTATGGAAGAACTTCACAGTTATTTCCAGAAAGCTGGCGCTGACATGGTCGGATATGTTGATCAGTCTGCTTATACATTTGAAGAGTCAAAAAGTATAATCGGTGAGAGTTTCTGTGGTTTACCACTTGATGAGGATAGTGAATCTGATTTAACTGATTCTCGTTTGGAGACATGGGCTACTCAATTAAAAAGCGAAATTCCATCCTTAGCGTAAATTTTTAATAAACACTTGTTGCTTCAGAATTCTTTAATGCTTTTATGCATTAAATGAATTTCTGAAGTTTTTTTGTAGCTTTTGATAGTTGTATTTGATTCTTTCTTTACTTCTTGCTAAAAATTGTAAAGAATAGGTCAAAATTCACCAGATTAGCAATAGATTTCATTTGTTGTTTATTTAAATCAAGTGTTACAAAGTTACGGAAAATCTGATGTTACCTATGACTGGTACGCAGGAAATTCTGGTGTTGTAGGCCGATCAGGCAAATTCATAGCTGCTCATGCTGCCCATGCTGGTTTAATGATGTTTTGGGCAGGCGCTTTTGCCTTATTTGAGTTAGCTCGTTATGACGCCACAATTCCAATGGGATCTCAAAATTTAATTTGTTTACCACATCTTGCTGGTATTGGAATTGGAGGAGTTGAAAATGGAGTTATCACTGAAACTTACGGTATTACTGTGATAGCTACATTGCATTTAATTTTCTCTGCAGTTCTTGGCGCTGGTGGTTTATTACACTCAAATAAATTTGAAGGTGATTTAGGAGATTATCCAGAGGGAAGTAAACCTCAAAAATTTGATTTTGAGTGGGATGATCCAGATAAATTAACATTTATTCTTGGGCACCATTTAATCTTCCTAGGTCTTGGAGCAATTATGTTTGTTGAATGGGCTCGTATTCATGGAATTTATGATCCAGCTATCGGTTCGACAAGACAAGTTATCTATAATCTTGATATCGCAGCTATTTGGAATCATCAATTTGATTTCCTTAAAATTGATAGTTTAGAAGATATTATGGGTGGACATGCTTTCCTTGCATTCTTAGAAATTATTGGTGGCGCTTTCCATATAGCTACTAAACAATTTGGTGAATATACTGAGTTCAAAGGTAAGGGGTTACTTGGAGGGGAAGCTATTCTCTCTTATTCAGTAGTAGGCGTATCGTTCTGTGCATTTGTTGCAGCTTTCTGGTGTGCGTCAAATACAACAATTTATGCTGAAGATCTTTATGGTGCTCCCCTTAAGTTAGAATTTCAGTTTGCTCCATATTTTACTGATACGGTAGATTTAGGAGAGGGGGCTTACAGCTCAAGAGCTTGGTTAGCAAATGTACATTTCTATCTAGGTTTCTTCTTCTTACAGGGTCACCTATGGCACGCATTAAGAGCAATGGGATTTGACTTCAAGAAAATTGGTCAAGCATTTGACAATATGGAAAATGCTAAAATTTCTCAAAACGGTTAATTAAATTTAATCTTCATCTTTAAAACCTCTCTTTGAGAGGTTTTTTTTTGTTTATCAGTTTCCTTATTTCTACAAAATGATTTCCTCTAAACTTAATTGCAATGAAATTTTTAAAAAAGCATATCTTAGCAGATATGCATGGCCTACTACTTTTAATGGATATTCTGGTAGATGTATTTTTATTGAGAATGAAAAAACTTTTGAAGGAGAATTTAACCTCGATAATAAGTTTAAACCTCAAATAAAAAATATCTCAGACAATAATGTATTGAAAAATATTACATCTCAATTATTTGAAGTTGCTATTCATAGAGTCAAAAGAGAATTTAGTGAGGTTCATAAGAATAATAATTTTAAGTATCTGGCCGAATCTGAAAAAGGATTATTATTGCAAGTTTATGGTAAAAATGATGGGGACAAGTATAGAGTTAAAGAAAATAAAATTAATATGGTCTTTAGAAAAATTCATGGTGTAATAATCGAAGTATTTGTTGATGAATTTATTGATACGGGAAATGGATTTTTAAGTAAGAAATATTCAAGTCAACAACTTAATATTGAAAACTTGACTCCAAAATCAAAAAAATTAGAATATGAGGATAATTTTATAAATTTAGTAAATAGCAACATTTGGGTTCTTGAATCAAGAATTATTAAATTTATTGATGAAAATAATAGAACACAAAATATGAAGTACTTTTTTAAAGAATTATCTTTAAATTAATTTTTAATTTGCTATTAGGTTCTAAGATCTTTATTCAATTAGACGGAATCCTTTATCAAGAAGTTTTTGATAGAGTAACCTTGCTCTGAAAGCTAGAATTTGCTCCTCATTTTCATTGCTAATTACATGAAAGTAGTTGTTATCTAACTTGTTCTTACTAAAACTAACGCATGTTTCTCCTGACCTTAAAGTCCATTTACCTTTTTCTGCTAAATGTTGCTTAGGTCCTAGATCCCATGGACATTTCTCTGGATATTTTTCTCTTTTTGAGCCCATTTATCTATTTAGTTAACTATCCAATGATATACATAATTAGCAATAAAAACTAAACTTTGAAAAATTACTGATTTTTATTTGAAAATATTATTTTTATTTGCAATAACACAATAAAAAGGATCACAATTTAAAAAAGGTAAAAGTGAATTTTTTTGAGTAAATTTTCTCAATACTCTAGGCTCACAAAAACCATTCGAGGTCAAGATTTTTTTTACATAATCGACCCTCTCCTCTTCATTTGAATAAGTCCAAATGTTTGGAGCTTTGTGCCAAAAAGCTCTGTTTGAAAACGAAATAATAAATTTCCCCTCTTCTGTTAGGATTCTTGCAATTTCTTCGGTTATCTTTTCTGGATATTGTAAGTATTGCCAGGCAGCAACCATTAAGCAATAATCAATACTTTTATTGTCAAGTGGAATAACTTGAGAGGTATTAAAATTCTGTATCCAAAAGCTATCAAAGGCTTTATTTTTTTTTAGTTCCTCTTCATTTAGACCATGACCAATGACTTTTTTATATTTAATTTCCTTTGGGAGATAGCTATCCCAACTAGACATTAAATCTAAAACGGAACTATGATTTTGAATTTCTTTTTTATAAACTGCAGAAAGATTATTTCTGAAATTTGAATCTAAATGATAAACAAACTTCGGAGTAGAATAAAATTCCTTGTCATTGGTTTCGTCAGGCTTTTGTCTTTGTGTATAAGTTAGTATTTCCAAAGTTTATTAATTGTTCTTTTTAAAAACTAATAATGATTTTCTAGATTCGTGATCAAAAATTCTAAATTGGATTAACAAATTGAAGTTTTTAAATTCATAATTGATCTTTTTTGCGATAATTAAATTATCTATTTAAAGTTTAAATTGCCTCTATTAAATATCTCCACAAATAATAAAATTAAAAATGAGCAAACTCTTTTAGCGAAGAGTTCAGATTTGATTTCTTCCTTACTGAACAAATCTGAAAATTTTGTAATGATTAAATTAACGGATTCATTACCTATGTATTTTTCTGGAAATGATGATCCATGTTGTTTTATTGAACTTAAATCAATAGGATCTCTAATCCCCTCAAAGATTTCACAACCAATTTGTGAATTTTTTTCTGCTGAATTACAGATACCAAAGGAGAGAATTTTTATTTTCTTTCAAGATATTGATTCGTCTATGTGGGCCTGGAATGGCAAAACCTTTGGCTAAATATGGATTTAATTATTAAAAATGCAAATTAATCAATTGATTGATTTAAATCAGTATAAAACTGCTCCAATACTAGACTTTAATCAATCTCAGAAACTGTCAAAAGAACTTGACTTGAAAATAGTTAATTCTGATTGGCTTACTATCGGTATAATGGCCAAAAGTGATGTCGAGGCAAAAAATGCATTAAGAACAATTATTCAAAAATATTCTTTTGATAATTTTAAAGATTTTGAAAAATTAGAGGCACTAGGAAATGTTTTTATGAAAGGGAATCAAAAAACGGGAGAAGTTTACATAAGATCAGAATATAGACTGGGGGAAGGGATTTTATTAACATGTCAGTATAATAATCCTTCTCAAAATTCCGTAACATATGGTCCTTTCCCATTGGAGTTTTTTGCTGGAAAATATAACTGATTCTCATGTTTTGTCTTTCGAATTTTAATTTTATTAAAGTGTTATTTGCAAATAATTTAAAGGTTTCAAATGTTTCTAACTTTTAAACCTCTATGTGTATTGATTTCTACCTTATTTATTAACCCTAAAAATGTATTTTTTTTCAACAAAAAATGATGAAACTTCTCACCACATCAATTTTCAAATTTTTATAATCAACAAGTCTTTTTTATTTATTAATCAAATTTTTTAAGATGTTTTTTCAAGATATAATTCAAAATTTAAATTTATTTTGGTCCACCGAGGGATGTTTAATTTTACAGCCATACGATACAGAGAAGGGTGCAGGTACTATGAGCCCTCATACCTTTTTGAGAGCGATAGGTCCGAAAAAGTGGTCAGTTGCATATACTGAACCTTGTAGAAGACCTACTGATGGAAGATTTGGTGAGAATCCAAATAGAGCTCAACACTATTATCAGTATCAAGTTATTATCAAACCTTCGCCTGAAGAGATTCAAGAGACATATCTAAGTTCTTTAGAAAAACTTGGAATTTCAACTAAGAAACATGACATAAGATTTGTTGAAGATAATTGGGAATCACCTACATTGGGTGCATGGGGAGTTGGTTGGGAAGTATGGTTGGACGGAATGGAAGTTACGCAGTTCACCTATTTTCAGCAGTGCGGAGGGATTGATTGTCACCCAATACCCATTGAAATTACATATGGCCTTGAGAGAATTGCAATGTTTCTTCAAAACAAAGAAAGTATATGGGATTTAAAGTGGGATAAAGATACATCGTATAAAGATATATGGCTAGATTTTGAAAAAGATCAGTGCAGTTTTAATTTTAGTGAATCGAATCCTGAAAATCTTAGAAAACTTTTCAATATATATAAGGAAGAGGCTGAAAATCTAGTTTCCAAAAATTTAATCTTTTCTGCCTTAGACTTCGTTTTAAAATGTAGCCACTGTTTTAACTTGCTTGACGCAAGAGGCGTGATTTCCGTGACTGATAGAGCTCAATATATTGAAAAGATTAGAAATCTCTCTAAAGAAGTTGCTAGCTCTTGGTTAAATAAAGAATCGAACTAGAAGAAACCAAGATACCAGAAAACATAATTTAATTGTATAAAATGTAACATATGCGAGAAACTTTTTGTTCTGGCAATTTATTGTAACTCCTATTAAAGTTGTATTACCCCTTTTTAGGGTCTTTTTGTGTGAGGTAAAATGAAACTTTTCCAACAATTGTTGGTCGCAGGTGCTGCAGCGAGCATGATTGCTCCTTTTGCTGCACAAGCAACTGACGTCAATCTTGAAGACATGAATAGCTATTCAAATAGCTCAAAGTCTGCAGGATTTACAAACAACTATTTAAATATTCAGCCAGGTGACTGGGCTCATCAATCAATTAAAGATCTTGCTAAGTCAAGAGGTTGTGACATTAATGTAAGTGACAAAACAATTACACGTTTTGAAGCTGCATCAATTGTTAATTCTTGCTTAGGTGATGTAGCTGAAGTAACTAACGTTGAAAGAAGTCTAATCGATGAATTTTCAAGCGAACTTGCATTGCTAAGAGGCAGAATTGATGGTGTCGAAGCTAGAATGAATGAATTCGAAGCTGGTACTTTCTCTGATACAACCACATTAGATGGTAAAGCTGTTTTCGCTTTAAGCGCTGTAGATGGAGCTGATGAAATCGGTAAAACAGAAGCTACTACATTAGCTTATGTATACCAGATGAATCTAAATACTAGCTTTACTGGTGATGATAACTTATACGTAAGACTTAAGGCAGGAGACGGCTGGACTAATCTTTCTAATAAGCCAGCTACATACCACAATGAAGCAAAAGGTACTTCAAGTGCACTAAAAGTTGATAAGATTTGGTACACATTCCCTATCGGTGACAAAGTTACAGCTACTGTCGGTCCCTTGATCGAAAACTATTACATGTTGGCTGCAACACCATCTGTTTATAAGCCAAAACTTTTGAAGGCATTTAGATTTGGTGGACACGGTATTGCTTTCGGTGCTAGCACAAGTGTTGGCCTTGGTCTTAAATATGTAGGTGATAGTGGATTTGCCACAAGTATTACTGTTAACTCAAAAAATGGTGAAGATTCATCAGGTTTCTTGACTGCGGAAGACCAGAATAAAGTTAACTTAATGGGTGCATACACTGGAGATAATTTCCATCTTTCAGCAACATACACTACACAGCAAAAAGGATATACTGGTGGATACCCTTATTTCTCAACTGCTAATGCTAAGCAATCAGGTATTGACACTGATGGTTGGGCACTAAGAGCATGGTGGAGACCTGATGAAACAGGTACAGCTGTACCTTCTGTCTCAGTTGGTTTTGATACAGTTTCATACGATACAACTGCCACTGATAAGTACAAAGAAGGTGAAGGCTATTCTGTAGGTCTTAATTGGAGTGACATCTTCCAAGCAGATGACACTATAGGTATCGCTTTTGGTCAGCCAATCAAAGGTTCAGATAGAGCTGATGGAGTTAAAGATGTTGATCCATTCCTATGGGAGGCATACTACTCATTCAGACCTAACGATTCAATAGAAATCACTCCTGGAATCTTCGGTGGAACTGATGCATACCAAGACTCAGGTGACGACATCTTTGGTGCAGTATTAAGTACAATCTTTAGATTCTAAGTTGAGAAGTACTATGAAATTATTTCAAAAATTACTTCTAGCACCCACAGCAATTGGATTTTTAACTCCAATTGCTGCCAATGCATCAGAAATAAATTATGGTGATGTAAACAGTTACACACTTAACCAATCTGAAGTTTCAGTTGAGTCATTTAAGCCTCTTTCAAACAAAAATCCACTCCTAGCGGGCGGAGAGGGTTTATCAACTTCAGAAACTGCAAATGCTGATTTTGATGCTGATACATTCTCATCAACAACATCTGCCTCTTTTGCGGTAAACATTGCTGCTGGATCAGTTGATGATGGTTCAGGTGACGATGTTCTCGGTTGGAATTTTGATTGGGAATTAGCTACAAGTACAAGTTTTACTGGCAACGATTCTTTAGATGTAGTGCTAAATGCAGGCCAATCTAAACTTATGCCTGAGCTTGACTTAACCGACTCAGGTAATGCAGTTAATGTTGATAGTATTTCCTACACTACTTCTTTTGGTGATAGAAGTACTTTCTTCTTCGGTAACGGAGCATTAGCTGGTAGCTCTCTATATAACGTAGCTTGTGTTTATGGTGCCCAAACAGACACTTTAAGTGATTGTGGAGTATCAGCTGCTAATCTTGATGAAGAATTTGGAACTGCAGTAGGCGCAAGCTTTGATTTTGAAAATGGCTTTGCTGTATCAATTGGTTATGAAGGCCAAGGCATGACCTCCAATGGACTTTTGAGTGACGGTGGTGCAGATGCTTTTGGTGCTCAAGTTTCCTATTCTCGTGATAATTATGGAGTCTCTTTATCATGGGCAAACATTGAGAATCATGATGACAACAATGCTTTAACTGGTACTACTGGTGCTACTCAAAGCAGAGGCGTAAATGCTTACTACTCTCCTGATCTTGCAAATTTCCCTTCTATTAGCGTTGGGTTTGAAACAAATCATGATGATGCACAAGCAGCTTCAGCTGATGAAACTTCTCATTATTTCGTTGGTTTACAATGGGATGAGATTGGTAACGGTTCTTTAGGTGCAGCTTTTGGATCTAAAGCTCCATATTTAGAAAACGGTGATGCAGAAACAATGTATGAAGTTTTCTATGCATATAATTATGCAGATGGAATAACTATTACACCAATCTTCTATGGTAAAGAAAATGCAGGTTCTGCAGATGATGAAACTGGCTTGATTGTAAAAACATCATTCGAGTTTTAACCCTTATACTCTTACACACTATAAAGGCCTCACTACGAGGCCTTTTTTTTTTTTTGATAGTATTATTTTTAATAGACTGTTTTATTAAAAGATATTTTTTTACCAGCAGTTTTCACCCTCTCCAATAGGGATGCAAGTACTTGAAGCTTTAGCTTCATCTGCTATCTTTTGCGCGTTTTCATCAAGTATAAAGTCAGCATTTAAAGGCATATCTGTATTCCACTCTTTAGTGCCTCCTAAATCATTCTCTCCAGCTTTAAGAGCATTGGTATCAGAAGAAGAAATAGCTAGTGCACTTGTGGCAGCAATAAAAACTGCAATAGAACTTTTTCTTGGCATTTTAATTAAAAATAATATTTTAATTTTAGTTATTATTATTTCAATTATCTATTAGGTGTAACAAATGATTCCTTTAATTGCCAAGAACTCTAAGTAAATTTGAATATGATTTGAAAATAAGATCTAGTTCATCTGACCTGCCATATTTTGCGAGCATTCCCCTGGCTCCAGCATCAATATCAAAAAGATATTCTCTCTCTTCAATACTTTTTACATAACTTTCAATCCAGCCAACGCAAACTAATCTTTCACCATTTGTAATCTCATCTACTGAATGAAGATATGTACTTGGATATATAATTATTTCACCTTGGTTAAGTTTAAATTTATTTTCAGTATTAATGTTTTCTATTACTAAATCTCCTCCCTCATAAGAATTCTTTTTATTTAAAAAAATTGAAAATGATAAATCTGCCCTACCTGAAGACATGTAGGCATTGTCGACATGACGACCATATCTCATACCAACTGATGATTTTGTAAACATAATTCCATGAATCTTTCTGGGTAATGCAAAGCTTTTAATAAGGGTACTTGTTAAAAGCTTTTTAACTATAAAGTCAGCATTCTTTTTTGAACTATCTGAATTTCTACTTAATTGCAAATTATTTTTTACCTTTGAAGCAAGACTTCCTGCCGTTTTTTTTCCGTCTTCCCAATCACTATCATTTGAAGATAAATTCTCTTTTAATATCTTAATTTCTTCATAAGTAAGCAAAGGACAAGTTAAATAATTCATTTAAGGAAGGTAGAAATGATACATAAATGTGTAAGTAAAATGTCTTTTATAGTTCTATTTCTAAAGATAGAGATAAAGTAACCATAGATACAATTTTAAAAGTGAAAAAAATTAAGAAATTTTTCTTTTCAGCTTTAACATTCTCCATTTTATTTAATTTTAATATTCCTGCAAATTCAACTCAAAAAGAAGTAAAAGTATACTCAGGAAGACATTACAATACAGATAGAAGTGTTTTTAAAAAATTTGCAGAGGAAACAGGTATAAAAGTAAGACTTATTGAGGCTGCAGGAATATCGCTTATAGAGAGGCTTAAAAGAGAGGGTAAAAACTCACAAGCTGATGTGATTTTATTGGTAGATGCAGCAAGAATAACAAATGCTGCTAAAGCAGACTTACTTCAGTCAATAGATTCTGAAAATTTAAGAAATGATGTCCCTGCAAGCTTAAGAGATCAAGATAATAAGTGGTACGCTTTAACAAGAAGAGTTAGAGTTCTTGTTGCTAATCCCAAAGTGGTTGATATTAATAAAATTAATGATTATTCTGATTTAGCTGATCCTTCACTTAAAGGAAAAGTTTGTTTGAGAAATAGAAAAAGTCCTTATAATCAATCATTAGTGGCTAATCAAATTGCAAATAAAGGAGATGAGGCAACAAGGGATTGGCTGAATGGAATGATTTCAAATGTCTCTCAACCATTTTTTCCTGGAGATATAGCGATAGTGAGAGCTGTTGCTAAGAGAAAGTGTGGAGTGGGTATTGTTAATCATTATTATGTAGCAAGAATGCTTGCAGGAGTTAATGGAAGAAGAGACACATTGTACGCAAAAAGAGTAAATGTTCTTACTCCCAACCCTGCTCATATGAATATTAGTGCTGGAGGGGTTGCAAAATATGCAAAGAATAAATCTGAGGCTATAAAATTACTCGAGTTTTTAGCTTCACCAAGAGGAAGTAAGGGACTAGCTGCTCCAACATTTGAACACCCCTTAAAGGAGGTTAATCAAAATCCAATAGTTCAAGGCTTTGGTAGCTTTACACCAGATAGTGTTTCAGTACAGCAGCTTGGAGATTTTAATTCTCAAGCGATTAGATTGATGAAAAGCTCTGGTTGGGATTAAAACCCAATTCTCAAAAATTGTATAAATAATTTAAAATCAAAATCTTAAAAGGTTGCTGAGTTGTTTTAAGCAAAACATTTGAAATGGTTTAGCAGCTAGAACTGCTCGGGGTAAAAATTTCATCTCTTCCGTTTTTATTAATAATACTATTTCCTTTTATTTACCTAATATTTTATTTTTATACTTGCTCAGACTTGATTTTTAAAATAAAATTCTTGTGATTCTAAAATAATTATCTATCACCAGAAAGGATCAGTTGTTAACTCTATATATAAATACTGATTACCTGTATATTCAATTTGTTTTAGACATGGTCTAATTGTTTTACCATTTACATCAATTTCACATGCTCCACAATTACCGATCATGCAACCAGTTGGTATTTCTATATTAGCTTTTTGAGCTTTTAAGAACCAATCCTCTCCTTCCTCTGCAATAGTAACTGAGTTATTTGGCCAATGAATTTTTAATTTTTTTTTTTTTTCTCAATTTAATAAAGATTCAATATTGATGTGTTTTTTAAATTGATCAGCAAGATTGTTAATAATTGCCTCACGCTTTATTTTATAAGGTTTATTTTGTTTGTCTAATATTTGAATCCCTTTTTTAATTCTTATTAAATTAAGGTAATTTATTCTCCATTTATCATTATCAAATATTCCATGTAAATAACTACCCGCAATTGATCCTCGCTCATTATTATCAATAAACCAACCGAGTTTTTTTTGCTTAAACATATTTTTAAAATTTTTTTCTCCCCTTCTTTTTATAAGCTCGGTAACACCATTATGTATTTCAAATCCCTCAACCTTTGTTGTACAAGGCCAAGTAGCCTCGCACACTATTCTCTTTGTGATTTTTGTTTTTTTAAAAATTGTTTTTAAAGGTAATAGTCCAATTCCTCTAATTGATTCTTTTTTAGAGGTGTTTAATCCTTCTTTTGAATATGGATCTTCTAAATATTCTCCAAGCATTTGCAATCCTCCGCAAATACCCAAGATATTTCCATTCTTTTTTGAGTATTCTAAAATGCATTTAATTAGGCCAGTTTCTGTAAGAAAAGTAATATCTTTAATAGTTTGCTTGCTTCCTGGAAGGATAATTAAATCAAATTTATCTAAATTTTGGTAATTTTTTATCCAATTTAATTGAATCCCTTCTTCATTATCTAATGGGTCCAAATCTGAAAAATTGCTTATAGATGGAAATTTTATTAT
>CACOIM010000005.1 GCA_902627325.1 uncultured Prochlorococcus sp.
ATTTTTTAAAATTTGATGTTAAATAAAATAAAAAATTTTCATGGAATAAAAAATTTTATTCAAATAATTTTAGTTTTTGTATTTCTTATTATCTTCCCAATTAATGCAAATTCTGCGGAGCTCTTACAAATAAATGATGTGAACACTATCTTAGTAGGTGATCAAAATAGATCAATATACATAAGTTTATATTGCATAGATATAAATGAAAAAGATAAGGTAGAAGCTACAGAGATCTTGAGGAGAAATTTTCCAAGAGGCACAAAAGTGAAAATAAAACCATATGGATCTAACGGTCAAAGGTTGTTAGCAAAAGTTTTTAGAGTTGATGAAGAGACTGAAATGACTGAATTATTAGAAACTTATAACTCATCAGAGAAAAATTGTATAAATTAAATAGAAGAGCAAATAACGCTCCACTGCCTATTATTTGTCTTAGATCTTCTCCAAGAATGAAATTCATAAGGTAACGAATAGGTACATTTATTAGATATATCAATGTTATTTGGATCTAGATTCTCTCCTAGTAATTGTAAATATGCATATTTTTTTATATCTAACGAAATCAATTCATTATTATTTAGATCATTTATAAAATTAATATCTCTATTAACTTTGCTTAAAGATGCATTGTTTCCTGAAAAAAAATTAAAAAAAGTTTTTCTATCCAATAAATAATTATCTCCTGATATGGATGGCCCAATCGAAACTAATATATCCTTTCTTGAAGATCCCATTATTTCAAAGCATTTAATAGCATTAGAAATTATATTTTTTTCTAATCCTATTCTGCCGCAATGAATAGCTGCAACTCTTCTCTTGAATTTATCTGCAAATAAAATTGGCATGCAATCAGCCGTATAGATCCATAAATTTTTATTTTTGTTATCACAAAATAAACCATCGGCGTGAACAATCATCTTGGAATTCAATTTACTGGTAAAAACAATATTGTTACTGTGAATTTGTTTGATTAGGCAATTATTGTGTTTATTTCTTATTAGTTTTTCTCCATGTGAATTAATATCGATTTTTGAGCTCTCCTTTGTAAAAAAAGCATGAGTAAAGTTATTTTTTTTTAATAAAGGAGATAAATAATAATTAATTTTGATGTTGTTTAATAAAGTAAAGTTTTTTGGGAATTTACTTATTGAATATAAATTATTTTGACTCGCGGAATAATTCAAATTATTTTTTAATTTAGTAAGTCAACATCTTTAAGCATCCAAAATCCGGCAAACTTTTCAATGTAAGGTGTAGATTGAATAGATATAAATTGATAACCAGAGCTGTTTGATTTAGAAGTAATAAATTTTTGATGTATTTCTTGGGCTTTATTAGAAGGTAAATCAGTAACTAACCATTTATCATCCTCAAGCGCTTCAAGTATAAGTCTATCCTTATCAATGAGAAGCTTTACAGGTTCAAGACTGCTAAACCACGCTGCAAGTGCAATTGCTCTGTCTTTGCTAAATAGTCTGAGCCCTGGGATAAGATGATCATCCTTGATGTGTTCCTCTACAGGAAAAATATCTCCAAATTCTATAGGCCAAGATTGTGCTGTTCTTAAATCTCTGATTGATATTTCAGAGAATGTTAATGATTCTCCTCTGACGGCTTCAGGTAAAGGTTTGGGTTCGTTTGCTATTTGAGCTGTAAAATTAGGAGCTAATACCCCTTTCACAAACCCTTTCTCTTTCGGATATATATCATTTTCGAAATAATTAAGCCTTTCAAATAATGTGTATGTTCTCCTGCTCACTAAGGCCTCAAGTTTTAAAGTCTCAAGGGATTTCTTTATTATTGATTTCATAGATGATCTCCAAAATCTAACTTTTTCAGGTTTTCTCCAGCCCTTTAATTCAGCCTCAATAATTGCCTCTTTTAAGGCACTAGTCAGCCAAAGAGAATTAACCTTATCCGCGGGACAAATTTTATTCCAATAGAAAATTTCTGGTGATTCAAAACTTTTTGTTGATGAAATTACCAATTCCCATCTTTTTTTACCATTCTTCTCAATTATTGGTCTTGAATAAAAATCTATTTCCCAATCAGAACTTTTAAGATTTAATTTTGAACTATGTGTTTTTGAAGATATCATTTTATTTAATCGTTCCCTTGAAATAGAGCTTGAGCCTTTTCCGCTCTTTCCTTTGCTTCATTCATGACTTTCTCTTTTTCTATTAACAATTCTCCCGGAGATTTTTCTAATAAGGCTGTATCTAGTCCTATTCTCCCTTTCTCTCGATCAATATCTGTAATTAGTGCTTTTATAAATTCTCCCTCTACAAAAACTTCTCTTAAATCTCTGATATTACCTTTTGTCACTGATGATTGGTGAAGTAATCCACTGGCTCCTCCCAAGTCGATGAAAAAACCATAAGGCTTTACAGCTAAAACCTTACCTTCGATTAATTGACCTATCTTAAGCTTTTCAAATTTTTGTAGTAATGTGGCTTTCTTCTCAGATAGGACCAATTTTTTTGATTCTGGATTTACTTCTAGGAATGCTACTTTTAAAGTTTTATTAACAAGTGATTGATAATTTGCACCATCTTCTAATTGCGATCTTGGAATAAAACCTCTTAATCCTTCAACATCACAAGTTAATCCTCCCCTATTGAATCCATTTGCTAATACATCAACTAATTGTCCGTTCTCGGAGATTTTACGAACTTTATCCCAACTCTTCCTTAAAATTAGTGCTCTTGCACTTACTGTAACCATCCCATCCGCATTTTGCTCCTTTATCACTAATACTTCCATTTCTAAACCGATTGGAAATTTATCTTTAAAGTTTGTGATTACTCCTAATCCACATTCTTTTTTAGGCATATAACCGGGAGCTTTTCCTCCAATATCTATATAAACTCCATCACTCTCTAATGCAATTATTTTCCCTCCTATGGTTTCTCCAGTGAGCCCAATTGGCTCATTATCATTTAAAGCCTCTAAAAATTGATCTTCATCGAAGTCGAAATCATCAACTGTTCTTTCGAATTCAAATTCTTTATTTTTCTCAATTTGAATAGTTGGCTTTTCTAAATCATTAAAGATTGAATTTGATTGATCACTATTTTTATATTCAGGTTCTTTTTCTAATGAATTTGTATTTAATTCATCATTCCTTGATTGAATTGAAGTCGAGACATCAGTATTATCAGGAGATTTCTCATTATCTAAAAAATTTTTAGATGTATCATGAATAGTGGGTTTTTTATTTAATTGAAGAACTTGTAAAGGTCTCTTCAATTTACTTTGATTGCCCTTCGATTTAATCTTCTTTGGGGCATTATTATCACTTACTCCCTTCATAGGTAAAATAAAATTAGATAAATTTTACACATTCTAAGATAATTCCTTAGAAATCAAAATAATGAACCATAAATCAATACGTAATCAATACGAATATTTATCTTGGACAGAAATAAATAATATTGCTGCAGAAAAAAGGTCAACCATTATTTGGCCATTTGGCGCCGTTGAACAGCATGGTCCTCATCTCCCTTTGTCGACAGATAGTATTTTTGTTGATGAAATTGTAAAAGAAGTTTTAAAAATATTGCCTGATGAGTTACCAATCTTGAAAATACCTACACAATATATCGGCTTCTCTCCTGAACATTTAAGCTTTGATGGTACTTTATCTATATCCTCAAATCTAATAACATCAATAATTCTCGAAATAGGCAAACAACTCTCTGAAATGGGTTTTAAAAGATTAATACTATTAAATGCTCATGGTGGGCAAATATCTCTATTAAATACAGCCGCCAGAGAATTAAGGAAAGTTGCCCCTGAATTAAATATTTTTCCTTGTTTTATCTGGAGTGGAGTCAAAGGTTTGAGTGATCTTTTACCTCAGAGTGAAATGGACAATGGTCTTCATGCCTCTCTCGCTGAAACAAGCCTGATGTTAGCAATTAAACCAGAGATCGTTGGGACTGAGCGACCTTTTGAGGGGTTTTCACAAAAGATACCAGAGGGATGGAGTCTTGAAGGAGATTCTCCAACTGCTTGGATGACAAATGATTTAAGTAAATCAGGCGTAGTAGGTGATAGTAGAGGGGCAAATGAAAAACTAGGCAATGAGTTAAGAAATTTATTAGTGAAGCATTGGTATAAATTGTTTCTTAGTTTGATGTCTTCTGATTGGCCAAATGAATAGTTACTAAGTAGTTAATAATTAATAATTTCTTATGCGATTAAAGAAGTGGTTTAATAATTGAAACTATTTTCATGATTCCTACATATTTTCATTATAATTGTGTAAACTCATTGCATAATGAACAAAAGCTTTACTGACATGCAAACATTAGAATCTAGTAAAAAACCTAATTTACAGCATCAAGTTGATGAAAATTCAGGAAACTTACCTGACTTTACAACTGATGCTTACAAGGACGCATACAGTAGGATTAATGCAATCGTTATTGAAGGAGAACAAGAGGCCTACGATAATTACATATCTATAGCTTCTCTCCTTCCAAAAGATAGTGAAGAATTAACTAAGCTTGCCAAAATGGAATTAAAACATAAAAGGGGTTTTATAGCGTGTGGTAAGAATTTAAGTGTTGAAGCAGATATGGTTTTCGCAAAAGAATTCTTCTCAAAATTACATGGTAATTTTCAAGAAGCACTTGAGAAAGGAAATCTTACAACTTGTCTTTTGATTCAAGCGATATTAATCGAGGCTTTTGCCATCTCTGCTTATCACGTTTATATAAGAGTTGCTGACCCATTTGCAAAAAAAATAACTCAAGGTGTTGTAAACGATGAATATTTGCATTTGAATTACGGTGAAAAATGGTTAAAAGAAAATTTACATACATGCAAAAGTGAATTAATAGCTGCTAACAAAGCAAATCTGCCTTTAATTAAAAAAATGTTAGATAGAGTTGCTGATGATGCCGCTATACTTTCAATGGATAAGGAAGAACTTATGGAAGAATTCATGATCGCTTATCAAGATGCTTTACTTGAGATGGGTCTTGACAACAGAGAAATAGCCAGAATGGCCATGGCTGCTATTGTTTAATTTAAATAACCTGTTTAATATTTTTTTTAAATTTTAATTACTTTACAAATAGCTATATGCTATTGTTTTTACCGTAAGTTTTATTTTTAAAGTCTAAATGTTTGGGCTGATTGGGCATTCCACAAGTTTTAAAGATGCTAAAAGAAAAGCTTCAATTTTAGGCTTTGATCATATTGCTGAAGGTGATTTGGATGTGTGGTGCATGGCACCTCCTCAATTAGTAGAAAATGTTGAAGTTAAGAGTGCAAGCGGTATTTTAATAGAGGGTTCATATATTGATTCATGCTTCGTTCCTGAAATGCTTTCTAGATTTAAAACAGCTAGAAGAAAAGTACTTAATGCGATGGAATTGGCTCAAAAAAAAGGTATTAATATAACAGCATTAGGGGGATTTACTTCAATTATTTTTGAAAACTTTAATTTACTACAACATAAACAGATAAGAAACACATCTCTAGAGTGGGAAAGATTTACAACAGGTAATACTCATACTGCCTGGGTCATATGTAGACAACTTGAAATAAATGCTCCAAAAGTAGGAATTGATATTGAAAGATCTACTGTCGCAGTAGTGGGAGCCACAGGTGATATTGGTAGTGCTGTGTGTAGATGGCTTACTAAAAAAACTGGGATAGGGGAATTGATTATGGTGGCTAGACAGCAAGAACCCTTACTTGCTCTCCAAAAAGAATTGAATGGTGGGAAAATTAAAACGTTAGATGAGGCTTTACCTCTAGCCGATATTGTCGTTTGGGTGGCAAGTATGCCTAAAACGATGGAAATTGATATTACTAGACTAAAAAAGCCATGTTTAATGATTGATGGAGGTTATCCTAAGAATCTTGATGAGAAATTTAAAGGTAATGATATTCATATTCTAAAAGGGGGGATAGTAAAGTTTTTCAGTGATATTGGTTGGAATATGATGGAATTAGCTGAAATGGAAAATCCCCAAAGAGAGATGTTTGCATGTTTTGCAGAGGCAATGATTTTAGAATTTGAAAAATGTCATACTAATTTTAGTTGGGGTAGAAATAATATTACGATTGAGAAAATGGAGTTTATTGGCTCAGCTTCAGAAAAGCATGGATTTTCTGCAATAGGACTTGATAAGCATATCAATCCATTACCAGTATAGTTTTTATGCCAAGAAGATTTCTTCTCGATTTTGAAAAACCTCTAGTAGAACTTGAGAAACAAATTGAACAAATTCGGGAATTGGCTCGTGACTCAGAAGTTGATGTAAGCCAACAACTCCTTCAGTTAGAGACTCTTGCAACAAGAAGAAGAGAAGAAATTTTTAGATCACTCACCCCATCTCAAAAAATTCAAGTTGCAAGACATCCTCAAAGACCAAGTACTTTCGATTTTATACAGATGTTTTGTGATGATTGGATAGAACTTCATGGAGATAGAAATGGTGGAGATGATATGGCTTTGATTGGAGGTATAGGTTTAATAAATAACAGATCAGTACTATTATTAGGTCATCAAAAAGGACGTGATACCAAAGAAAATGTGATTAGAAATTTTGGGATGGCAAAACCAGGAGGATATAGAAAAGCCTTAAGGTTAATGAATCATGCAAATAGATTTAACCTTCCAATATTAACTTTTATTGATACTCCCGGAGCCTATGCTGGTCTTTCAGCAGAAGAACAAGGACAAGGAGAGGCAATCGCCAGAAATTTAAGAGAAATGTTTGGATTCAAAGTTCCAATTATTGCTACTGTAATTGGAGAAGGAGGTTCTGGTGGTGCCTTAGGTATAGGAGTAGCGGATAAATTATTAATGTTTGAACATAGTGTTTATACAGTTGCCAGCCCTGAAGCTTGCGCCTCTATTTTATGGAGAGATGCTGCTAAGGCACCCGAAGCGGCATCAGCATTAAAAATTACTGGCGAAGATTTATTAAAGTTAGGAATTATTGATGAAGTTTTACCTGAACCAGCAGGTGGCAATAACTGGGCTCCTCTCCAAGCAGGTGAGACACTAAAAAATTCAATTGAAAAGCACTTAGATGAATTACTTAAAATGACAAATGAAGAAATACTAGAAAAAAGATACTCTAAATTTAGGGTTTTAGGAAAATTTATTGAATCTGTTAATCTTGAAGAAATTCGAGATTAAATTATTAATTTATTATTTTTAAATTGAAACTAGCACTTATCACTGGAGCAACAAAGGGTATAGGAAGATCAACTGCCCATACTTTTGCTAAAGCAGGTTGGAATTTAACTTTGCTAGCAAGAGACTTAAACAAACTACGAGATTTAAAAAATGAATTATCAAACACTGGGGTACAAATAAATATATTGATGTGTGATTTGTCACAATCTGAGAATATAGATCAACAGTTAAATCAATCCATTAAAAGTTATGGATGTCCAACAGTTGTCATTAACAATGCTGGCTTTGCTTTTAATGGAGACTTGGTAAGTATGCCGTTAGATAAGTGGCAGGAAATAATTCAAGTAAATCTTACTAGCATTTTTCAAATATGCTCATGTATAGTTCCCTTGATGAGAAGTAAAGGAGGTTTAATTATCAATGTTAGTAGTCATGCTGCAAATAATGCTTTCCCTCAATGGGGTGCATACTGCGTGTCAAAGGCTGCTTTAGCTAGTTTCACAAAGTGCTTGAGAGAGGAGGAAAGAAAAAATTCTATAAGAGCATGCACTATTACCTTAGGTTCAGTAAATACTCCCCTTTGGGATTCTGAATTTGTAAATTCTGATTTTAATAAGGAATCAATGCTTTCTTCCGATAAAGTATCAAATACTATTCTTTTTATTGCTGAGCAACCTGATTCTCAGCTGATTGAAGATCTTACTCTTATGCCAGCGACTGGAGCTTTCTAATTATTTCATAAACTTACTGATTGGGAAAACTTATAGTTAGCAAATCTCATTAATTAAACATTCCTGTGTGATATAATTTCTTAGTGCATTTAACTTTAATATATAAAGTATTAATAACCCTTACAGGATTTAAATAATTATTCATGACTATCACTCCAAGTGACAATATTAAAAAAGAAATAGATGAAAATATCTCAAATAAACTCATTTCTGAAATTATAAGAAATAGAATTCAGCTTCACAAAAAAAGGTTTCATGCAAATGATAATATTTCAGAATTTATCAATCCAGGTGAGTTGGATGCCTTACAAAATGAAGTTGCTTCAAGAATTAGAGATTTATTGAAGTCACTTGTTATTGATATTGATAATGATCATAATTCCCAAGAAACGGCAGAAAGAGTAGCAAAAATGTATCTAAAAGAAGTTTTCAAAGGCAGATATCATAGAAGGCCTACTGTTACTGATTTCCCCAATGCTAGTAATCTAGATGAGATTTATACTCTAGGTCCAATCAGTGTGCGTTCAGCTTGCTCTCATCATATGGTGCCAATCATTGGAGATTGTTGGATTGGTATTAAACCTGGAGATAAAGTTATAGGAATTTCTAAGTTCGCTAGAGTAGCAGACTGGGTCTTTTCCAGACCTCATATTCAAGAAGAGGCAGTCATGCTTCTGGCAGATGAAATAGAACGGCTATGTGAACCAAAGGGTCTGGCTATCCTTGTTAAAGCAAAACATTATTGTATGTGTTGGCGTGGTGTTAAAGAACCTAATACAAGTATGATAAATTCTATTGTCAGAGGAGACTTTAGGCATGATCCTAGCCTAAAACAAGAATTCTTTGAACTTGTTAAAAATCAGCCTAATGGTTTATCTTGTTATTAGTTTTGAAAAAAAGAAGTTTAAAATTTATATAAATAATTATCTTATCCCCTTAATTAAATTTAAAAGTTTCTTGGTTTTATTCAAATCTTTAATGCCTGGGGAGCTTTCAATACTGCTTGAGACATCAATACCATCTGGTTTGATATCTGTAAGAATTTGTTTTAACCAATCTATAGATATACCACCAGCAAGTATCCAAGGTTTGCTAAATTTTAATGCTTCTAAATATGTAGACTTTATTCTTACTCCTGAACCTCCATATGTTTTTTCGTTCCAAGAATCTAAAAGCACAGCATCAATGAAATCAGAAAAAAGCTCAACTTCTCTGGTATCCTCTTTATCTTTTATTCTAAATGCTTTCCATATTTCAATATGAGGTAATTCCCTCCGAAGTCTTCTGCAATATGAAAGATCCTCATCTCCATGAAGTTGGATTACATTCTCAAAATCCAAAGAATTTGTGGAAATAAAATCTAGAGGTATATTCTTTACAACCGAAACTCTTTTTATTTTTGGAAAATTTTTCTGTAGATTGCTAAAAATATCTTTTTTCCCAAGTGGCGAAACATATCTTGGTGACTCTTTTACTGAAATAACTCCTATCGCATCGACTCCTAGTTTAGCAATTTCGAGTGCTTGATCAACAGAAGTTATTCCGCAAATCTTTACAAGAGTTTTAGCGTTTGACATTTTCAAATTATTATTTTTTTAATAGGTAGAATGTACTTATTAATCACTATAACGGAGTTTATTTTTGAAAGGCTGGCAAGTTTTTAAAATAAGGGGTATACCTTTTAATGTCCATCCTTATTGGATCGGTCTCCTTTTTTTATTCTCATGGAGCATTAGTGATCAAATTAATCTTATATATAGTGATTTATTTAACAATCAAGAGGCTTGGTTGATAGGTTTCTTCACATCATTTTTATTTTTATTTTCAATTATATTCCATCAGATTTTTCATACATATATTTGCCTTAATGAAGGAGTTAAAATTAAGAATATTACCTTCTTTTTTCTAGGAGCAGTTTTGCAAATAGAAAAAGATTGTCAAACTGCTTTAGGCAATATAAAAATATCTCTTGTAAGACCTCTTTTATGTTTTATAACATCTTTCTTTTTATTCTTAATAAGCAATTCTAGCGAATCCAAAGAGCAAATTTTCATAAATATAATAACCAGAGTTGGAGTTTTAAATTTATTTCTTGGACTATTTAATTTAATCCCTTTTGGGACTTTGGATGGTGGCAACTTAGTTAAAAGTATCATTTGGCATTATTCTGGTAGCAAGAACAAAGGCAGAATTATATTAAATAAATTTACTCTGTTTTTATCAATATTTCTGCTTACTGTCGGCGTTTTTTTACTATTTAGTTTAAATTTTTATTATGGATTAATATTATTTTTATTAGCAATATTTGGAATTAATATTTCTAAATCTGATGATCAATATTTGAAAATTGAGAAAATTTTAAAATCTAATAATCTTCGTGAATTATCATTAAAACCGTTAAGAAAAATTGAATTTGATTTAACTTTAAGCCAGTTTAATAGATTGATAAAAGATGAAAATAATTTAGATAAATATTTTTTTATTACTAAAAATGGTAGATGGGATGGTTTTATCTCGGTTGATATTTTGAAGGATATTCCTGTTAAAAAATGGGATCTAAAAATTGTAAGTGAATTTAATAAATCAATTAAAAATTTCCCATGCATTTTTGAGAAAGCACCGCTGTGGCAAATTATCGAAAAAATTGAAAAAACTAATGGAGGTACAGTATTAATAATTAATCCTTATGGTATTCCTATAGGATTATTGGATAGGAAAAATATTGGTTTCTTTGTTCTAAAGAAGCTTGGCTTTAATATTACTAATGAAATCTTAAATAAGATTAAATCAAAAAATAATTATCCTTTAGGTATTGAGTTACCAAAGATAATCAAATTAATGAAGAGCAAAGGTGATATTTAGTAATTATTGATTTCACAAAATATTTTTTATTTCACAAGGTTTTAAAAAAATATTTTCTATTGATGAATCGGAATAATTTTCTAAAAAAGAGTTTTTTAAGTGTTTAATAATTTTCTTTTTACTTAAGTAGAGATTTAATGGCTCTGGTGGTTTTTTATCAAATATTTTTATCC
The DNA here is from genome assembly GCA_902627325.1 of uncultured Prochlorococcus sp. GTDB lineage: Bacteria > Cyanobacteriota > Cyanobacteriia > PCC-6307 > Cyanobiaceae > Prochlorococcus_A. Next base: position 10,935 of record CACOIM010000005.1, read on the forward strand.
ATAAATCTAATGGAGGATTTAGTTGTATCTCTCCATGTTGCAGAAATGAACCTTTTTTCCAATACTGAGCACTACCAATTATCTTATTACCATTTTCATCTACTAGGTCAGAAACATAATTCGTTCCGAAACAATGTTCCTTTATGCTCCCTTTTTTGACAGATCCATTTTGTAAAGAAATACCTAAAAAAGCGAAACTTTTTATAAGCCAACTATTTATAAACTGATAACTGAATTTTTTATATTCAGGCTTATTAAAAGTTAAGGAATAAGTAATGCCTCCAGAGTGTAAAACTGCTCCTCCGCCTGAGGGTCTTCTTACTATATTAATTAAGCCTTTTTCTCTCAAATCTTTCCAATGTTCAGGAAACTCTTTTTGGTGAAAACCCAATGAAATCCAATTGCCTTCCCATAAGTAAAACCTTAAAGTAAAAAGAATATTATTATTTAAAATAGTTTTTTCTAGTAAATCTATATCAATAGACATTTGTTCATGACCTGATGTTTTAATGGTTGAAATAATTAATGCTTTTTTCTTATAATTCAAAATATGTTTTAGATGATAGTTAAAATTTTTTAATGATATATTTTAAGTCTATAAGTTTAACTAACTATTTAAATCATTTATTGTGAATTTCTATCTTAATTAATATAAAAAATTTTATTACTATAAGTTAATATTATTTATATTATTTAATTTTAAAGAATATTTAAATTTGGCTTTTAATTTTTATATGTTATTAATAAATATATAAACAAGTTCTTTAAATTTCTAAAGTCTTCATCACATGATTTTAAATAAATATGTTGAGGGATCAAAAGTTATTCATTTCTTAAATAAGGATGAACTTCATAAGAAAAATGTAGTCAAAAAAAAAGAAAAAAATCTACTAACATCAACCTATTTACTATTAAAAATTTGTTTGTTTTTATTATCTTTTATAAGTTTGATTAAAATAGTAAACATAACACAATTGAGAATGTCGAGGCTAAAGGAAATTAAAGATTCTTATTTATATGAAAAAGATAGATTTCAAAAATTAACAAATAGGTTTGATAACTTATTGTCCCCTCAAGGTCAGCAAAGATTTATGAAGGATCAAGATCAAATGATATCTCGTGACGTTATGAGAGTAATATGGCGTTAATGCAATTGAACTTTTTATTTGCATTATCGAAAGTGTTAGTGAGGCTTATTGCTAGTGGAAAAGTTTAAACAAGGGGTTGTTCTTATTACGGGGACTACATCTGGAGTTGGATTAAATACCCTAAAACCCTTATTAAGTTCTGGTTGGAAGGTTGTTGCGATAAATCGTTCGAATAAGAGAGCTATCGATGCAGCATCAATGTTTTTAGGTAAAGATGATTTAAACAAAATAAATTTTATTGAAATTGATTTATCAGATCTAAATCAAGTAAGGAAAGGTGCTCAAGAAATTTCAATAAAGTTTAAAGGTGCATTAAAAATACTTATTTGTAATGCGGCTGTTTATAAACCACGATTGAGGAGACCAGATAGATCTGTCCAGGGCTTTGAGAATTCAATGGCAGTTAATCATTTTGGTCACTTTTTGTTAATTAATCTTTTAATTAATGATTTAGTTAATTCTGATAAAGAGATTAATTTGAATGGAAAAAATATTTTATTTACTCCGAGAGTCACCATTTTAGGAACTGTGACTGCAAATTATCTTGAATTAGGAGGAAAAATACCCATCCCAGCGCCTGCTGATTTAGGAGATTTGGCTGGTTTTGAAAAAGGTTTCCTCTCTCCAATAAGTATGGCAAATGGAAAGAAATTTAAGCCTGGGAAAGCTTATAAAGATAGTAAATTATGCAATATGATAACGGTTCAAGAATTAGCCAAAAGATATTCTTCTGAAAAAATTATATGTAATTCCCTCTATCCTGGTTGTGTGGCTAATAGCAAGTTGTTTAGGAATACTCCTTGGATTTTTAGATTACTATTTCCACTATTTCAGAAATATATTACTAAAGGTTATGTTACTGAAAAGTTAGCTGGTCAGAGAGTTGCTTCGGTCGCAACAGATAGTGATCTGTTTCAATCAGGAGTTCATTGGAGTTGGGGAAATAGACAAAAATTAGTTGGGAATGTATTTTCTCAGAAACTTTCAAAAAGGATAATTGATCCTGAACTTTCAAAGAAAACTTGGGATTTATCTATGAAATTGGTTGGCTTAAAATAATCTTAAGTATTTAATTTAATCGAAACCTAATAAGTCAAAGAGATCTCTATCTTTCAGAGGATTGCCATCTAGTGGCTCTACATTCTCCAACATATTTCTTGCAAGAGATAAATATTCATTTTGAACTTCAATTACATCTTCAGTTTGTTCCATTTCAAAAATAGTACATTTTTTTAGTCTTGATCTTCTAATTGCATCAACGTCTTTAAAATGAGCCATGATTTTTAAACCTGCCTCTTGATTGAATTTATCTATTTGATCTGTATCTTTTGATCTGTTTGCAACAACTCCTCCTAATCTAACTTTATAGTTTTTTGCCTTTGCCTTAATTGCTGAAACTATTCGATTCATTGCGAAAATTGAATCAAAATCATTTGCAGTCACTATCAAACAATAGTTCGCATGTTGAAGAGGTGCGGCGAATCCTCCACAAACAACATCTCCTAAAACATCAAAAATAACTACATCCGTATCTTCTAAAAGATGATGTTCTTTTAAAAGCTTTACTGTTTGGCCTGTTACATATCCTCCACATCCTGTTCCTGCGGGAGGGCCGCCACTCTCCACGCACATAACCCCGTTAAATCCTTCAAACATAAAATCATCTGGTCTAAGCTCTTCACTATGAAAATCAACTTCTTCTAAAATATCTATAACGGTAGGAACCATCGAATGTGTCAAGGTGAAAGTACTATCGTGCTTGGGATCGCAACCAATTTGTAAAACTTTTTTCCCTAATTTTGAAAAGGCGGCAGAGAGATTTGAAGATGTTGTTGATTTCCCAATTCCCCCTTTCCCATAAACAGCTATGACTAAAGCTCCCTCTTCTATCTTAACTTTTGGGTCTTGCTTGACTTGAACACTTCCTTCTCCATCAAGATGTTTATTTATTGTACTTGTCATTTAAGCTTAAATTATCTTATTTATATTCATTCTTACAGGGTAAATGCCACCTTGGATATATTTATAAATAAATATTTATTTATTAATAATAAACTTCTAAAAGCAAGGATATAAAAGAGCATTTTAGAGTAATTCTTTATACTTTAAGTGTAAATACTCATGCTTTAGTTTTACATATTATGTAAGAGTTAACTGAAAAATGCTTTTGCATCGTAAAGAGTCTCATCACTAATTTCTACTAGCCCTTTTGATAAGGCATATTTTTCGGTATTTGTCTTTACTTTTCCTCTAACAAAAAATGGAACTTTCGTTAATTCTGCTTTCCCAGAGTCCGTCCAAATTATTTCTTTAATGCATGACTCGATGTTTTGTGAATTATTTTTATTCTCTTCAGTATTAACAGCTGTGTGTCCCAAATGGCTTTGGTGGCCATCAACGAATTCAAAATCATGTTTGAACATATCAATTAAATGTTCTTCCAATCCCATCATTAATGGATGTACCCAGTCATCAAAAATTACATTTGCGCCTTCCCATCCCATTTGAGGGCTATATCTTGCTGGCACATCTTGAACATGCATAGGTGTACTTATAACTGCGCATGGTATACCAAGTCTTTTAGCACTATGTCTTTCCATTTGGGTTCCTAAAACTAATTCAGGTGATGTCTTTTTTATCGCATCTTCGACTTCAAGGTAATTGTTTGTTATGAGTGCTTCTAAATTTAAATCTTTTGCGACTCCTCTAACTTTTCTCGCTATCTCTCTACTATAAGTGCCTAATCCTACTACTTCAAAACCAAGCTCCTCCTTGGCTATTTTTGCGGCTGCAATTACGTGAGTTCCATCTCCAAAAATAAAAACCCTTTTGCCTGTCAAATAATTAGAATCAACTGACTTTGAATACCATGGAAGTTTTGATTTATTTTCTAACTCGTCTTTATTTGTTAAAGGGAGATCTAATTTTTTATGTACTTCATTGATAAAATTAATTGTATTCTCAATTCCTATTGGGATTGTAGTGGTATACTCCATTCCAAAATTTCTTTTAAGCCATTCACATGAAGCTTCTGCAATTTCAAGATATAAACAGATATTTAAGTCCGCGTCAATTAATCTTTTAATATCATCTGGACTCGAATTAAGAGGAGAAACTACATTTGTATCTATACCTTGCTCAGAGAGGATTCTCTGAATTTCTATTACATCATCTCTACATCTAAAGCCAAGAAGAGTCGGCCCTAATAAATTTACTTTTGGTCTTCGACCCAGTTCCTTCCACCTTTGTGGACTTATTTTGCTATTTTCTGAAGCAGCCTCTTTTAATAAAGTTCTTATTAATTGATAAAAAGTTTCTGAGGCCCCCCAATTCTCTTTTTTACTATAAGCGGGCAATTCTAAGTTAACAATTGGGATGTCAAATCCCATACCTTTTGCAAGTGCTCCTGGTTGATCTTGTATTAATTCTGCAGTACAACTCTCACCTATCAAAAGTGCTTTTGGTTTAAAGCGTTCCACAGACTCTGAAATATTTCTTTTAACTAATTCTGCCGTGTCACCACCTAAGTCTCTTGCCTGAAAAGTTGTATATGTTACTGGAGGCCTTTTCCCTCTCCTTTCTATCATTGTAAAAAGGAGATCAGCGTAAGTATCACCTTGTGGAGCATGAAGTACGTAGTGCAAATCTTTCATTGAGGATGCAATTCTCATCGCCCCGACATGTGGAGGGCCTTCATATGTCCAAAGAGTTAATTCCATGATTTTGTTATTTTTGAGTGGCTAAGGTTTTGGTTGTCAGTATTTGATTCCTTTTTAATGGTCTAGAAAATAATCCTGCTAAATCAGCAGACTGATCAATTCCATGAATTGGACTAAATACCATTTCAATGGACCACTTTGTATGTATACCCTCTGCCTCTAAAGGATTAGCTAATCCCATGCCGCAGACAACCAAGTCAGGCTGCGACTCTCTTACACGATCTAATTGCTTTTCTACATGCTGGCCTTCAACTATTTTTGTATTCTCAGGTAAAAGATTAAGTTCCTCTTCCATTAATTCTTTATTCAGATAAGGAGTACCAACTTCAATTAGGTTCATTTCACATTCATTGTGTAAAAATCTTGCTAAGGATATTTCTAGTTGTGATTCTGGTAAAAGGAATAAATTCTTCCCTTTAAGTATCTTTTTATGCGGTTCAATTGCTTGTCTTGCCCTATTTGCTAGCGGAGCTATTACTTCATGAACTTTAAGGGCTGGAATTTTAAAAGCATCTGCAGCTGCTAATATCCACTTAGTACTTCCCTCAACTCCAAGTGGGAAAGGTGCATATATAATTTCGCAACCTCTGTGTTGTAGATCTCTTACAGTATCACTTAAATACGGTTGAGTTAATAAAACTTTTGTTTTCGTTCCAATCTTAGGTAACTCTGTAGATTGTCTTGGCGGAAAACTTTCAACATTTTTTATTCCTATATTTTTGAAAATTTTCTTAAATCTGTCTTCTACATTATTGGCAATTGTCCCAACAATTAATAATTTTTCCTCATCGGTAGAATCCATTAATGGGATTAAAGCCTTTAGAGCACCATCTTCACCTTGGGTAAATGTTGTTTCTATCCCGCTACCTGAGTAATTTAAGAATTGAACTTGACCCAAAAATTTCTTGTTTAATTTTTCTGCAACTGTTGCTAAATCAAGTTTAATTACTTCGCTTGGACACGAGCCTACAAGAAAAAGAGTTTTTATCTCTGGTCTTCTTGCTATCAGATCGTTAACAACTTTATCTAGCTCTTCATGAGCATCTGCAAGACCAGCTAAATCTTTTTCTTCCAATATGGCTGTCCCAAATCTTGGTTCAGCAAAAATCATTACTCCTGCTGCGCTCTGGATTAAATGAGCACATGTTCTTGAACCAACTACAAGAAAAAAAGCATCAGGCATTCTTCTGTGCAACCAAACTATTGAGGTCAATCCACAAAAAACCTCTCTTGGTCCAGTTTCTTTATTAAAAACTACTTTATTCATTCAATAAGTTTTGGATCTTATTTCTAAAGCATGCATAAATTTCTAATTTAAAGAAAGTAATTGATTAAGTTCTCTTACAAATTGCATATATTTTAAAAACTTATATGAATGTTTAAAAACGCAAATGATTAAATTTTTTGATCTAAAAAAGTGCAATTTTAATTTCTCCAATAATTATTTTCATCATTTAACTTAGAGATTTTCCAAACATTCCTTGCGATTTTTGTGGCTAATAAACCTCCTCTTTCGACCTTAGATTTTCCCGGTTTAGCCCCCATCAAAACTGAAACTTCTGAAGTGCTTAAAGGCGCACCTGTTTTTATTGCTAGTTCTGTTAATTCAAGTCTATTTCTAAGGTTATTGAGGTTCTTACTCTCAGAATCTTCACCTGTAAGCCAGCTAAATGTAGGATCTTTTTGAGATAATTTCTGCATCAAACTTAAACTAACTAATCCGAGAGTTTTGTCTGTAGTTAATTCTTCTGTTCCTAATGTTGAACTGATTGATTTATTTTGAGAAGATGCCATAATTTTGAGACTATTTAAATTGAAGTTATCGGTTCATAGGAACTATGCAAGTAAATTTAATAGAAAAATGGATCGATAATAAGTTATAGTCTCATGAATGGAACCAACATCTAGCTTAAATAGGGCAGACAGAAAGAATAAACGTACTGTAGTTACAGGCTCTGAGATCCAATCTCAGGCGAATGCTGGTGGATTTATTACGACTGACTCAGAAAAGTCATTAGTTTCGAGGCAAGCAAGCCAAGTAGAACAGATTGAATTAAGAACATATGTTTTTCTTGATTCTTTACAGCCGCAGTTAGCTGCTTATATGGGTACTGTAAGCAGAGGTTTTTTGCCAATCCCGGGAGATTCATGCTTATGGATGGAAGTTTCTCCTGGAATGGCGATCCATAGGGTTACTGACATAGCTTTAAAAGCTAGTAATGTTCGTCTAGGCCAGATGATTGTGGAAAGAGAATTTGGTTCATTTGCTCTCTACCATAAGGACCAAAGTACTGTTTTACATTCTGGAGATGTTGTTCTGGACGCTATTGGGAGCGAAGTAAGAAAAAGAACAAAACCTACAACAAGTTGGACCGAGATTATTCGAGCGATAACACCTGATCATTCAGTATTAATTAACAGACAAAATAGAAGTGGCTCAATGATTCAATCAGGTATGAGTATGTTTATTCTTGAAACTGAGCCAGCAGGTTATGTCTTAAAAGCAGCTAATGAAGCAGAAAAGGCTTCAAATATAACTGTTGTTGATGTTAAAGCTGTTGGAGCTTTTGGTAGATTAACTTTAGCAGGAAAAGAAGGCGATGTTGAGGAGGCGGCAGCAGCATCTATTAATGCTATTGAACAAATATCTAATTATTAAAATTTAATTTAAACCTAATTCTTTTTTTAGGAAAGGAGCAAGCTCTCTGGCAGCTTTCCCTCTGCTTCCTAATTTTGATAATTGAGAATCATTTAACTCTCCGTATACTCTATTAGCTTCTTTAACCCAAAAAATTGATTCAAATTCTCCGTCAGGATATTTTGGCTTTTTAAGAATTTCTCCCCAACAAATTCCAGTAGATTCTTTAACTAATTCTCCATTTGGATCGCATAGGACCATACAGCTAATAAGTCTTGCACTCCTATATGGTGTATCTCCAAGTTCATTTAATAGCTTTTTTACTTTTTCAGAATTGTTTTTGGCATATCTTGCTGAAAAAATACCTGGTTTGCCTTCTAAAAAGTCAACTTCTAATCCTGAGTCATCAGCCAAAGCCCATGAGTTTGTCTTTATAGAAGCTGCTTTTGCTTTTAGTAATGCATTCTCCAAATATGTTTTGCCTGTCTCTTCTACATTTAGAGAATCAGGCTGTTTTATTACCTCTAAATTTAAAACATTAAGCATTTCAGAAATTTCTGAAACTTTTTTTAAATTGCCGCTAGCAATAATTAATCTTGTTTTACTCAACTTGCGAAAATAAATATTATTTATCTTAACTGAAAGATTGATACAGAGACAGGAAAGGTTGAACATTCCACACCTGAGCAGACAGGGCCTGTCTCGTACGAGGTTAAGTTAATGTAAATTTTTTATTAACACAACTGTATGTTTTGATGCTCTAACCAAATATTGTTAAGGAGAAATTTATCAATTATATCAAGGGTGATAAGCTGAACTTATATATCATAGTAAAAACATTAATCGAATTTTAGGTAAAAATGCTTGACTTTTAAGGCCTCAATAGATCATTCTTCGATATGAACATTCCACATTTAGTAATTAGTAGGCAATGGCTACAGAAACAATGGGTATCGCTCTCGGCATGATCGAGACACGCGGACTTGTACCTGCAATCGAAGCAGCAGACGCAATGACAAAGGCAGCAGAAGTTCGCCTTATTGGTCGTGAATTTGTTGGAGGCGGTTATGTAACCGTTTTAGTTAGAGGAGAAACTGGAGCAGTAAACGCAGCAGTTAGAGCTGGTGCTGATGCTTGTGAAAGAGTTGGTGATGGCCTAGTAGCTGCTCACATTATTGCTCGTCCTCATAGAGAAGTAGAACCTGCTTTAGGTAATGGAAATTTCCTTGGACAAAAGGACTAATTTTAGATAATTAAAAGCAAAAGGCTTTTGAACAATTTCCCTATAAAAACCTAAGGAGTATCTATGAGTAAGAAGTATGACGCTGGGGTTAAGGAGTACAGAGACACCTACTGGACTCCTGAATATGTGCCCCTAGACACTGACCTATTAGCGTGCTTTAAATGCACAGGTCAGGAAGGTGTTCCCAGGGAGGAAGTTGCAGCAGCGGTTGCAGCAGAATCATCAACTGGTACTTGGTCCACTGTTTGGTCTGAGTTATTAACAGACCTTGAATTTTATAAAGGTCGTTGTTACAGAATAGAAGATGTTCCTGGAGATCAGGAATCTTTCTATGCATTTATAGCTTATCCTTTGGATCTATTTGAAGAAGGTTCTATCACAAACGTACTAACTTCATTAGTTGGTAACGTATTTGGTTTTAAAGCTCTAAGGCATCTACGTTTGGAAGATATTCGCTTCCCTATGGCTTTCATTAAGACATGTGGCGGACCTCCAAACGGTATACAAGTTGAGAGGGATCGTCTTAATAAGTACGGTAGACCGTTACTTGGTTGTACCATCAAACCTAAATTAGGTTTGTCTGGTAAAAACTACGGTCGTGTTGTCTACGAATGCTTAAGAGGCGGACTCGATCTGACAAAAGATGATGAAAACATTAATTCTCAACCTTTCCAAAGATGGAGAGAGCGTTTTGAATTTGTTGCTGAAGCTGTAAAACTTGCTCAGCAAGAAACAGGCGAAGTTAAAGGGCATTATTTAAATTGTACAGCTACAACTCCTGAGGAGATGTACCAACGTGCTGAGTTCGCTAAAGAACTTGATATGCCTATCATCATGCACGACTACATAACAGGTGGTTTTACTGCAAATACTGGTCTAGCTAACTGGTGTCGTAATAATGGAATGCTTCTCCATATTCATAGAGCTATGCATGCTGTTATTGATAGGCATCCAAAACATGGGATACATTTCCGTGTATTAGCTAAGTGTCTTCGCCTCTCAGGTGGTGACCAGCTACATACTGGAACAGTTGTAGGAAAGCTTGAAGGTGACCGTCAAACAACTCTTGGATTTATTGATAATTTAAGAGAATCTTTCGTTCCTGAAGATAGATCTAGAGGTAATTTCTTTGATCAAGATTGGGGATCAATGCCTGGAGTATTCGCAGTTGCATCGGGTGGTATTCATGTTTGGCATATGCCTGCACTTCTTGCGATTTTTGGAGATGACTCTTGTCTTCAGTTCGGAGGAGGAACACATGGACACCCATGGGGTTCAGCTGCTGGAGCTGCCGCCAATAGAGTTGCCCTTGAAGCTTGTGTAAAAGCACGTAACGCTGGTAGGGAAATCGAAAAAGAAAGTAGAGACATCCTTATGGAAGCTGCGAAGCATAGTCCAGAATTAGCTATTGCTTTAGAAACATGGAAAGAAATCAAGTTTGAATTCGATACTGTCGATAAGCTTGACGTTCAAAACTAGCTCTCATTATCAGAGGGATATATTTACCCTCTGATTTGAATCTTAAATTTCAAAACATTTTACAAATTTTTTATTATGCCTTTCCAGAGCACAGTCGGCGACTACGCAACGGTAGCAACCCTGGAAACATTCGGTTTCTTACCACCGATGACCCAGGATGAAATATATGATCAAATTGCATACATAATTGCTCAAGGTTGGAGTCCTGTTATTGAACATGTCCATCCAAGTGGTTCAATGCAAACTTATTGGTCATATTGGAAATTACCTTTCTTTGGTGAAAAAGATCTTAACCTTATCGTAAGTGAATTAGAAGCATGCCACCGAGCATATCCTGATCATCATGTAAGAATAATCGGTTATGACGCATATACACAAAGCCAAGGTACAGCGTTTGTCGTTTTCCAAGGTCGCTAATCAGAGCACCTAAATAACTTTCTCCATAAAATTAAAATTGATTTTTTGGAGAAAGACTTTTTAAGAATTTTTTATTTGAAGACTATGACAAAAAAAACAAGTAGACAAATTGCATTAGAACGAAGAATTGCTATGAGTGATGGAGGGAAAAAATCACTAGCCAAATCAAGTTCAAAGCAAGATAGGGTTCGCTCTGCATCAGATGCGAGATTAAGTCCTACTGTTGTCGTAAAAAAGTCTTCTGTAGTTTCAAAAAATAATAATCCTGTAAAAAAACGTCATATTCCTCAAAAAAACTCAACTCTTACAAGTAGACAACTTGTTCTTCAAAGAAGGAAGGCCTTATCAACTCATGGTAAACCAGCAATGAATTCCTCTGATAGAACAAGGTCAGAATCTGTTTCAAAAAAGAATAATGAAACTTCTGCAAATTTTGTTGATAAACCTGAGACTACTGTAAAAGTTGAAACCTCTTTGTCTGTTCAAAAGGTAAATCAAAAAAGAAGGATAGGACCAAAGAAAAAAGTAATCACTAATACAAGCAGAGATATTGTTTTAGCTAGAAGAGAGGCACAGTCTAAGCATGGTAAATCAGCTATAAAGCAAAATCCAAGTGCTGCCTCATTAGCAAGAAGAGGTGATCCTGACCTTTCTAGTAAAGAAATTGCATTGAGAGTGCGTGAATTGAGAAGTAAAACTGGTGCTTCATCCATAAAAGGTAATGGCAAATGTAGACCTTGTGGTCCAAATAGAAATGGCGCTAAACAAAAAGTAGATGCTCATTGGAAAGTTGGTGAAAGTGGAACAAATTCAGGTCAAACTGTTACAGGCACTCAAGCTAATAGGTCCTCAAAAACGACAGGAAATGAGTCAAGCACTTGTAGAGATATTACCGGAACTCAATATTTAGGAACGGAAGTTATTAATGAATTTTGTAATTCAGAATTAAAATATACTCAGCCTTCAAAAATTAATGTAAGTTCAACTACTTCTGGTAATAAAGTTACTGGAAATGAAGTTGGTAGGTCAACTTTAGTCACTGGAAATGAACCCGGGACATGCAAAAATCTTACTGGTACAGAATATGTTTCCGCAAACTTATCTCAAGATTATTGTGGAGGTGTAAGTAAAACTCCTTCAAAAATAAGACATAGTACAACTTTAGATGGTCAGCATGTCTCTGGTTCATTGCCAGGGAGATCAACTCTTGTTACTGGAGATGAGAGTGGATCTGGTCATCAGCTAACAGGTGATCAGTATCTTGGCGCAGATCCATTACCTGATGGCAAATCTTATGAGAAAGTTGGTTCTCATAATACTCTTAACGGGAATTTAGTAACTGGTACTGGAGTAGGAAGATCAGAAAGAATGACCGGTAATGAAAGCGGTAGTTGTATAAATGTTACTGGAGATGAATATATTGGATCACAGCAATTTGAGAGTTTCTGCGGGTCAAAGCCTTCTCCAGAACCTAGAAAGGTAGGTTTAAGTATTTCTCAAAATAATAATTACATTAGTGGAACTATGACCGGAAGATCCAATAATGTCACTGGTGATGAGCCTGGAACTTGTAAAAATGTTACTGGTACTCCATATGCAGGTGTAGAACAACTAGAAAATAATTGTGATTCAAATGCAAAAAATGAGTTAAGAGGAAAAGGTAAAATTTATTTAGGAAATAGTTCGAATGCTCGCCTTACTGGAAAACAGCCTGGTATTGGAGGGCAAATGACTGGAGCGACTAAAGGAGCTTGTTTAAATCCTACAGGAACGCCTTATGTCGGAGGAGATCAGTTAAATTCCAATTGCTCTAATCAAAATTTAACTCAATCTTATGCAAATAATGAAAAAGTAAAACATAATACTTGGGATGATTTCTCAGTTAATTCTCCCTCTAGAGATAGGTATTCTGAAAAATCACGTGACTCAGTAACAGGCAATCAATACGAAAGTGGATCAAATATTACAGGTCCCTTTGATATGGCAATAGATAAAGTTACAGGAACTGAACAATTCAGATTCGATAAAAATAAATTAAATTCTTTGAAACCAAAGCAAGATATTGAAGATGTAGATATATCAAAAGAGAGAGCGCTTTCTCGTATTACAGGTGAAGGACAATCTGCTGGTCTTAATATTACTGGTGATGACTGGGATAGAGGAGATCGCGTTACAGGAACCGAAGGGGCTTCATCAAGAAGGAGAAATCCATCTAGAGCAGGTTTTACAAGTGCAATGCCTCCAATGGAAATAAAAAGAAACGACAAGATGAAAGAGCCTGATTTTCTTATTACTGGATCAAGTGGTAATACTAGAGAAGGGCAGCTTGTAACCTTCTCTGGTGGAGCAAGAGGATAACTAAAAAATGGTTTTAAGAGGATTGGCTAAAGCCAAGAACTTCACTTTGGGACCTACGGCACCATTGAAATCATTCTCTCAAAATATTAAAACGGTCTCTGATAAAAATAAATTAATAAATATATCCAATGAGAAACATGCTCTAAGTAACACTATTCAAAATAATAAACTTTATGAATATGAGAAAAAGACAAAAAGAAGCTTTGACAATATCGTTTCTACATTAAAGGAAATTGCTTACATTCAACATAATGAAGATTTTCTTGAAAATGCCCAAGAAATATCTCAAAAAAATTTAGGAATAGATTTACCCACCCATATCTTAGATAAATCTTGGGTTAAACCTCTCGATATGAGAGGTTTATATGCATGGTGTGTTTTTAAACAGCATGAAAAATTTAGTGATGATTTTTTCAAAAATGATCCCTTATGTGGTGCAGCAAGTAGCACTGAGGCCAAAGATTTTGAAAAGTTTCTCATGGATTGTGGTTTTCATCTTTTAGATATAACACCTTGCTCTGATGGAAGACTTGCTCATACTGTTGCTTATGTACTAAGAATTCCATTTAGTTCTGTTAGAAGAAGATCGCATGCTGGAGCCCTTTTTGATGTTGAGAACACTGTTAATAGATGGATTAAAACAGAGCATAAAAGATACAGAGAAGGTTTGCCCAATCTTGCCAGTAAAGATACGAGATATTTAAAAATAGTTACCTATCACTTTAGCTCTGTTGATCCTCTTCATCAGGGTTGTGCTGCCCACGGGAGTAATGATGAATTGGCAGCTCAAGAAGGACTTAATAAATTATTGGCATTCAAAGAGTCTGTTGAAAATAGCTTTTGTTGTGGTGCATCTGTAGATTTAATGCTTATTGGATTAGATACAGATACAGATGCTCTAAAAATTCATTTAAATTCAAAAGAAGGAGAGATTAGTTTAGAACATACAATTTCAACTATGGATATTTATAATTCAACAATAGATAAATCCGAAGAGGCTTCAAAGAGAGAAATTTGTAATCTCATTTCTAAATATTCATCTGAGAATCAACTTAAAGGAATGGAAAAATTCATTTATAAAATTATTAAAAATAATATTTCTCAAATTGATTACGTTAAGTCATTTCACAAGGGGTCATATGAAGATATTGGACATGCAGAGAGATTCATAGGTGTAGGTATAGGTTTCAAAGAAGTTCATTTAAGAAACCTTACCTATTTCTCTCATCTAGATACTGTCGAGGAAGGAGCTCCTGATTTAGATGTAGGAATAAAAATATTTTCAGGTTTAAATGTCTCAGAGGATTTACCAATCCCTATCGTAATTAGGTTTGATTATTCAGGAAAAGTTCCTGGAGCAAAAGAAAGAGCGATTAAAGATTGTGATAGGGTTAATAATGCAATATCAATTAGATATAAAGATTTAGTGGATCAAGGTTTGTTACATACCTGTCTCACAATAAGAGATAGAGACAAAACTGATTCTGCTCAAATAATTAGCATGTCTTTAGATAAAAAAACAAAGGAGGCTCATTAATTATGCTTATTTGCAAAGTGATAAAACCACTTGTTTCAACAAATAGAATCCCTGGTTTTGAACATAAACATTTACAAGTTGTTTTAGATGGCTCTAGTAATAAAGTTGCTGTAGATTCTGTTGGATGCAAACCTGGAGACTGGGTGATTTGTGTAGGAAGCTCTGCTGCAAGGGAAGCTGCAGGTAGTAAATCATATCCAAGTGATTTAACAATTGTTGGGATTATCGATCACTGGGATCCAGATAATATTCAAAAGTAGCGGAGATAGTTATTTTGGAAATAATGAAAGTGTTAGGAAAACTGGTTTGTACGCAAAGAGTTGAAGGTTTGGGACATATGCATTTGAGAATATTGCAAAATAATAAAGGAAAAAAATTAGTTGCAGTTGATCCTGTCGGGGCAAGAGAAGGAAATTATGTATTTACTACAACTGGAACAGCTGCAAGATTTGCTTGCCCTAATAATCCAGATACAATTACGGATCTAACAATTGGTGGAATAATTGATTTTTGGGACGCTTAAAACTTACTTGAGCAAAAGTCATCCTTTTGAGTTTGTCAAAATCTCTTTTAGATTTAAAATAAAGTTGATTAATGAAAAATAAATGTGGGACGAAAAAAAATCTCCTTTGAGATTAGAAAGGAGATTTGAATTTGATAATTACCAACAGTCAAGTAAATTTATGAAAGAAATTGATTCCTTATGTAAAGAAAACAAAATTTATCCAAATATTAGTTTTGGAACTAAATTTGTGAGTATAACAATACTTCCAGATATTGAAGAAATTTCAGTAGAGGAAAGAGAATTTACAGTAAAAATTAATGAGAAATTTACAAATTTGATGTCAGAGTAAATAAATTAATATTTATCAGGTTTTTCAATATCTCTTTTTATTAATGCCATTAAATATGATGGTGCTTTGTATCTTCCTGGTAAACATCTATTAAGTGTTTCAAGATGTCCCCAACATACAGTTCTTTGGATCTCTTTAATTGTTCGACCCTTTAAAATTAATAATCTAAGAGCTTTACAAAATAACGGATAACCAGCTTCTAATTCATCTATATTTAAATTTGCTGTTGTCATAGATAAATCTCCGTGTAAGTTTTAATCTAAACAACTATGGTGCAAAATTGGCGCTAATAATAACTTTCTACATAATTTTTGGGATTAAGGAATGTATGCTACACAATCAATTTCAATTAATACACCCTTAGGTAAAGAAGATACTTCCACACAAGCTCTAGCAGGAGAAGGTTCGTTTTGAAAAAATTCAGAATAGATATCATTTACTTTTTGAAAATTTTTTAAGTCTGTTAGAAATATAGTTGTTTTAATAACGTCTTTTAGACTGGCTCCACTGGCAGTTAGAACTGCTTTCAAATTATTTAATACTTGAGTGGTCTCTCCTTTTATATCTCCCAAGCAATCTATTTGATTATTACTAGGATTAATAGCAATTTGACCTGAACAATAAATAAAGTGACCAGCTTTAATAGCTTGATTATATGGTCCAACTGGATCTGGCGCTGTATTGGTTTTTATAGGAATTGGAGAAGACATTAATTTTTGACTAGTTCTAATAATCTATACCCAAGAGTCTTTTTTAGCTCTTAAATAACTAAATTCATTTAAACTTTTTGCTTTTAAAAAAAGATTAATATGCATTTCTTCCTCTAAAGTCGTTGGGATAGTTAAATTCTTTGCTAAGATTTTCTTTTTAGTTTCCTCAAGCTTTTTCTTAATTAATTTGTCATTGGGATATATATCAAGAGCCCATAGCAGATTCGATTTCGTATATTCATGAGCACAATAAATGATCGTATTTATTGGTAAAGATAATATTCTTTTTAATGAATTGTACATTTCTTGATTGGTGCCTTCAAAGATCCTTCCGCAACCTCCTGAAAATAATGTATCTCCGACAAATAAAATTGGATTTTCAAAATCTTTAGAGTAGAAAGATATATGTGTACTTGTATGCCCTTTTAGTTCAATAATTTGGAACTCTTTTTTTAATATTTTGATGCGATCGCCATCATTTAATGAGATATTTTGAAGAGGAATACGTTTTTTATCTTTTTTTGATGCGATAATTTTTACATTTGGCCATTTTTTCAATAATTCTTGAGTTCCCCCAATATGATCATGGTGATGATGTGTTTGAAATATATATTCTAATTTAAGATTTCTACTTTCTATCCAATTTATAACCGGTTCAGAAATACCTGGATCAACAACGATAGCAGATGTATTTTCTTCCCAGATCCAAATAACATTATCTTCAAGAACGGGAATCCCAAATATTCCTTTTTCTTTATTTATTGTCATTATTAACTTAGAATTAGAGAAGCTTAGAGGAAAGATAAAGGCATTTATGATTACTATAGCTTTAGCAAAAGGAGCTCTGTTAAAAGATTCGATTTTAATATTTAAAAAAGCTGGTTTGGATTTCTCTGAAGCTTTATTAAGTGATAATAGATCTTTAACTATTTATTCAAAATGCGGAAAAGCAAAAGCTTTATTGGTGAGAAATGGTGATGTACCTGTTTATGTCAGTTACGGACAAGCCGATCTTGGAATAGTGGGATATGATGTTCTTCAGGAATCTGACACTAAAGTTGCAAAATTATTAGACTTAGGTTTTGGTGGATGTCATATGTCTTTAGCTGTGAAAAATAATAGTGGTTATTCGAAGCCAACTGATTTACCAGCTAATTGCAATGTAGCAAGTAAGTTTGTTAAAACTGCACGTTCTTACTTTGAAAAACTTAATATGCCAGTGGAAATAGTTCATTTAACTGGGTCTGTAGAGTTGGGTCCTATTACAGGAATGGCTGAAGCAATAGTTGATTTGGTTGCTACTGGTAAAACTTTAAAAGAAAACGGCTTAATTAAGATCGATGATATCTATTATTCAACTGCTCGTTTAATTGCTAATCCACTATCTTTAAGGCTTGATAATACCCCTCTCCGAGATGTGATTTTGGCAATAGAATCATGTAGTGCAACAAAGAATTAAATTTAATGTTTTTTAAGGATTTTAAAAGAATTAAAAGGTTAGGTAGATATTTAACTAATGATAAAAAAACATTATATCTAATTGTTATTATCCTTATCCCAGTTGCTTTCGCGGGAGCGATTCAGCCACTTCTTGTTGGTCAAGCAATTACAATATTGAAAAATGAAAGTTCGAATGTATGGCTCAGTAAAACTTTTATTGGCCAATCAATAAATCTCATAATTATTAGCCTTTTTGTAACTGTTCTTTTAAGGTTAATCCTTCAAGGTTATCAGACTTACAATATTCAGGCAGTAGGACAGAAATTAACGGCGAGAATTAGAAGAGAATTATTTTCACATTCGATATCTTTATCTCTAAGGTATCACGATAAAATGCCTGTTGGTAAGTTGCTCACTAGATTAACTAATGATGTTGACGCTCTGTCTGAGGTTTTTGGTAGTGGAGCTGTTGGAGTAATTGCTGATCTTGTTAGTTTGATTGTTATATCATTGACAATGCTATCAATAGATAAAGGCTTAGCTATAATTCTTCTCTTGACTCAAATACCTGTTTCTTACTTCATTATATGGCTGCAAAAACGCTATAGGCGAGCAAATTATCAAGTAAGAGAGGAGTTGTCACAGCTTAATTCTGATTTTCAAGAAAATTTGCAGGGATTAGAAGTTGTACAAATGTTTAGAAGAGAGGAAATTAATAGTAATAGATTTAGTAGAACTGGAGAATCCTACAGAAAAGCTGTAAATGGGACCATTTTTTATGACAGTAGTATATCTGCATTTATTGAATGGATATCTCTTGCGGCAGTATCTTTTGTACTCGCAATTGGAGGATATTTAGTCACATCAGGGAACATAGGATTAGGAACTCTTACAACTTTTATACTTTATTCTCAAAGACTATTTGAACCATTAAGGCAGTTAGCCGAGAGATTTACTCAGATTCAAGGAGGATTAACAGCTATTGAAAGAATTAATGAATTATTAGAGGAAGAGATTGAGATTAAGGACACAATTATAAAAAAAGATGAAGTCAAATATACTAGTGTTAAAGGTAAAATTGAATTTAAAAATGTATCTTTTTTTTATAAGGAAAACGATTATGTAATCAAGAATTTATCTTTTAAAGTTAATCCTGGACAACGGATTGCTTTCGTTGGTCCAACAGGATCAGGCAAAACTACTTTAATAAGGTTGCTATGTAGATTATATGAACCACAAAAGGGCGAAATTTTGATAGATGATATTAATATCAAAAATATCCCTCTAATAGATTTGAGAAATATGTTAGGAGTTGTTCTTCAAGATACATTTATATTTAGCGGCAATGTTGCTCAAAATCTAAAATTAAGTTCTGACATAAAAGATAAAGAATTAGAAATCCTGTGTCAAAAACTTGGCTTGAATGAATTACTTAAAAAACTGCCAAATGGACTTCAAACTCCCTTAAGAGAAAGAGGAGGGAATCTCTCCTCTGGAGAAAGACAATTATTATCTGTAGCTCGTGTCGCAATAAGAAATCCGAGTATCTTAATAATGGACGAGGCAACTGCTTTTATGGACCCTACAACAGAAGCAACACTACAAAAAGATCTAAATAATATATTAGAGAATAGAACGGCTTTAGTAATAGCCCATCGATTAGCGACTATAGAAAAATCAGATAATATTATAGTTTTAAAGGGAGGTTCTCTTGTTGAACAAGGTACACATCAAGAACTAAAAGAAAAAAAAGGCTTATATTTTCAACTCTCAGAACTTCAAGAAAAGGGATTTGCCGATTTCTAATGATTTTAAGAAATAATCGAACATCAATAAAAAAATCTAATGTTTTAGATAAAAATATCCTTTTAGAAAATTATGGCTTAGATTCATTTGACTTTAAGGTTAAAAATGATGAAGCTATTTTTGTATGTAGTAAATTTAGAGAACTAGATTTAATTGAACTTGATCAATTACTTCAAACTGTTGGATGGAGCAGAAGACCAATGAGAAGAGTTAAAAGAGCTCTCGAGTTTAGTGTACTTGTCGTTGGTGTATGGCGTCATGATGATAAATTCCCAAGACTTGTTGGGTTCGCAAGATGTACTGGTGATGGTATTTTAGAAGCAACAATATGGGATGTTGCGATTAATCCTGTTTATCAAGGACTTGGTTTAGGCAAAGTATTAATGAAATATTTATTAAATAAATTAAAAGCAACAGGAATTTCTAAAGTTACTCTTTTTGCGGATTCTGGAGTAATAAAATTTTATAAGAATCAAGGTTGGACATTGGAACCAAAAAGTACTAAATGCGCTTTTTGGTATGCAAACTGACTATTTCTGAATTTTGTAGTAATTTTTGTAAATTCTATTAATAGAGACACCTTTAAGCATTAATCTTCTTAAATGCCAATTTTTTAAAGATTGCCATACAAAATTTATTTCCTCCCATTTTCTACTACTCGTGAAGATAGGAGTTTTTAAAGACCTTAAATTTTTTTTATTTATTCTGCTAATGAAATCAAAATCTTCCATTAAGGGTATTTTTTTAAATCCTCCATAAGTTTTAAAATTTTTTTTGCTAATTAAAAGGCCTTGATCTCCATAGGGAGTTTTAAATAAAAAACATCTTAAATTAACAAAGAATTCAAGAAATCGATAAGTGAAGGATTTGTTATTAACTTTAAAATTGAAATAATAAATAAAATTTGAATCTCTTTTTAAAATATCTTCAATTTTTCTCGACCAGTTTAATTTTAATCTTGAGTCTGCGTGTATGAAAAGAAGCCATTCCCCCTGTGCTTTTTGGGCGCCATAATTTAATTGCAAGCCTCTATTTTTTTTATTTACTTTATAAAATCTTGTACCATTAATGAAAGCAATATCTCTTGTCTTATCTTTACTATTAGAGTCAATAATTAAGATCTCTGATTTATTATTAATTTCTGATAAATCTGAAAGTAGTAATGGTAATCTTTTTGATTCATTTAAAGTTGGTATAATAATTGACAATTTTATAATTGATTTATCCTCTTTTATCAATATCATGTATCGTATCAATATCAATTTTAGTATTTAAAAAATCAATATTTATTTCTTGTTGATTTAAATTATCAATAGTTCTTTTTAAAACGACATTGCTACTCCATTTAATATTGATAAATGGTAGATAATTATTATTAGAAATAAATCTTTGAGAAAAGGCAATAAGCCAATATCCGCCATCATTTGAAGGCCCAATAACAACATCTTTGTTTTCTAACTTAGAAATTGTTTTTACAATATCTAAATGACATAAATTTGGTAAATCAGTACCTATGAAAATTATATTCTTCTTCTGATAAGTTCCTAAAATCCTTTGAGATTTATATATTTGTCTTTTCATTTTTTCTCCAAGGCAACCTTCGCCTTGAAAGCAGAAATTGTTAATTCCAAGATCTTTACACCATCTTCGACTGCTATTAAAACCCATGCCAGTAATAGCCATTCTGACCTCTGCAATTTTTCTTTCCTTTACATTTTTTGATACAGATAAGGTATGACTCAACATTTTGTTTTGAATTTTTAAAGCATTTTTTTTACCAATATCTTTAGATAATCTTGTCTTGCAACTTCCAAATCTAGGCCACTTGACCATTATTATCAACAAAGTTTTAATCACGCTAACATTTAAAAATTATGAATATTATATATTTACAAACAGGTTAAAAATATACATTTATTTGTTATCCAATCACATTAATGTTAAAAATTTTTGAAAATCGCTTCAACTTGTAATGAGATAATAGCCAATTTCAAAAAAACTACTAGATTGAATATCTACATGACAAATATTGTGCAAACTAAAAATCTTATTTGGGCAGAAGTTCAAAAATCGTTGCAAACAAATTTAAGTAAACCTTCTTATGAGACTTGGATAAGACCTGCTAAATTTAGTTGCTTTGAGAATGGATTACTTACGTTGATTGCTCCAAATACCTTTTCAAGTGATTGGTTAAGAAAAAACTATTGTGAGACCATAGAAAAAGCAGCAGAAAAAGTATGTGGTGAAACTGTAAAGGTTATTTTTAAATCTGAAAATTTTAGTAATGCAGAATCTAATTCAGGAAATGTCTCGAGTGAAAATAATATTAGTAATCCTCCTGCGAATTCAGATAATCAGCAAAAATTTATTCATAACAAATCAAAAATATCTCCTTGCTTAAATTTACGATATGTTTTTAATAGATTTGTTGTTGGCCCAAATAGTAGGATGGCTCATGCGGCTGCTTTGGCAGTTGCAGAGTCGCCAGGAAGAGAATTTAATCCACTTTTTATTTGCGGAGGAGTAGGTTTAGGTAAGACTCATTTGATGCAAGCCATTGGTCATTATCATGTTGAAATTAATCCAGAAGCAAAAGTACTTTATGTTTCTACTGAAACATTCAGTAGTGATCTAATCCAATCTATACGAAAGGATGGAATGCATGCATTTAAAAATAAATATAGATCGGCGGATTTACTATTAATTGATGATATTCAATTCTTAGAGGGTAAAGAATATACTCAAGAAGAATTTTTTAATACTTTTAATGCCTTATATGAGGCAGGTAAACAAATTGTTATTGCGAGTGATAGGCCTCCTAGTCAAATCCCTAAGTTGCAGGAAAGATTGGTTTCAAGGTTCTCGATGGGCCTGATAGCTGATATTCAACCACCTGATATTGAAACTAGAGTAGCTATTTTACAGAAAAAAGCAGAACATGAAAAAATGAATCTCCCGAGAGATCTAATTCAATTTATTGCAGGAAGATTTACTTCAAATATTAGAGAGTTGGAAGGGGCTTTTACCAGAGCAGTAGCTTTTGCCTCAATCACTGGTTTACCTATGACAGTTCAATCAATAGCACCTATGCTTGATCCAAATAGCGTAGGAGTTGTGGTCACTCCTAAGCAGGTAATAGATAAGGTTTCAGAGTTTTTTGATGTCTCTTCAGATGAATTAACAAGTTCAAGTAGAAGAAAGCCTGTTAGTCAAGCAAGACAAATTGGTATGTATTTAATGCGGCACGGAACAGATTTAAGTCTTCCAAGAATTGGAGATGCTTTTGGTGGAAAAGATCATACAACTGTAATGTATGCAATTGAGCAAGTTGAAAAGAAGTTATCTAGTGACCCAAGTGTTGCAAGTCAAGTACAGAAAGTAAGAGATCTATTACAAATCGATTCAAGAAAGAATTTATAAGATCTTCAATCAAAACTAATTAAAATCTTTAGGATTTTGATCATATCTGTGATTAAAAGGTATTGGATATGTCTCGTTAGACTTATCAAAGGATGCAATTTTTTCGAGGGATTGTCTAAGTCTCCTTGCTGAGAGCAGAGGCATATCTCTTGGAACTGAAATGCGATCCCTTAAATACCTTAATCCTTTACCGCAGCAATTCTCGGGAATATTTAATTCATTATTTACCATGAAGGTGAGAGCCGATCTTAATGCGATATCAAATACTTCATTATCAGTAGGATTAACATTTATTATCTTTTCTTTATGCTTAATTACTCTCATTAAGGCAAATCTTGAGTAGTAATCGTCACAAATTTCTTGATTTAATTCAAAATTACCTAACCCTTTCCCATTATTTATTGATTTGGAAAAATTAAGCTGCTTCTCATTTACCTCCTTAAAACATCCGCCCATTTGGGGAGGTAAATCATGTGAATGGGTATGAAAATCTCCTTGAGTTCCCAGATAAACTTTTTCCTTCTCAAGAAGAGAAAACCATTTGTTAATTAGAGGGGACTCAATCCTTAAATTAAAACCTTTGTAATAACAAAGTGAAGCATTTATTCTCTCTAAATAAGGGATGAAAATTATGTCTCCTGTTCCTGGCTTTACTATTCCATTTGAATCATAAAAAGGATCAATCAATCCAGTCTCTGATTTTTCTATTAAAAGTTCTAATTTTTGAAGACTTTTTTTGAAATTCATCTTTCTGATATCAACTGGAGAAAATATAGAGTTTCTCCTACAAAGCCAATCACACCAACTTCTAAAAATATCTCTCTCAATATTTCTCGTCTCTTGGAATTCATTAGCATTTATTGAAGTCCCTAAAAAACCATACTCTTTCTCTAAAAAATAAATTATCTCATCACTTTCAGTTATTAATTTTCCATTTAATTCAATAGCAGGTAATTTACCAGATTTTACTTTATCTAAAAACCAAGGTTCTTTTTTCCCATAACAAAACATATTTATTTTTCTTATTTTGTAAGGAATTTGTTTTAGTTCTAACCAAAGCCAAATCTTCTGGCAATATGGACACCATGCGTGTCTATCTCTATAAAAGATTAAATTTGAGTCCGATTCTTTATGGCCAAATAGTCTTAAATTTGAGTAAGAATTTGTAATACCATTGACTCTATCAATATCATTAGCTTGTAAAGCTGATAAATCTTCCCAAGAAAGAATATTTTTTAGGGGCATTTTTAGTTCTTTTTAAGATATGATAATAAAAAAAAACAGTGAATAAAAAATTTGATTTAATAGTAATTGGAGCTGGCTCCGGGGGATTAGCTGCTGCAAAAAGAGCAGCAAAATACGGAGCTAAAGTTTGTATTATTGAGGGTGATAAGATTGGTGGAACATGTGTAATCAGAGGATGCGTACCAAAGAAATTAATGGTATATGCTGCTAATTCAAGGAAAAATATACTAAATTCAAACGGTTATGGCTTAACTCATGAGCAACTTTCTTTTAACTCAAAGTATCTCTTAAAAAGTATTAGGAATGAGGTGGATAGATTAAGTGAGTTACATTTGAATGCTTTAGAAAAATTAAATATTAGTATTTTTAAAGGATGGGGTAGATTTAAAAATAAAAATGAATTAGATGTTATCACTTCGGATAAAAAAAATATATTAAAGACTATTAGTGGTGAAAAATTTTTAATATCAGTAGGGGGTAAACCAATAAAATTAAATATTCCAGGTTCAGAATTTTCTTGGTCTAGTAACGACATATTTGAATTAGAAAAATTACCAAAATCAATACTAATTATTGGAGGTGGATACATTGCATGTGAATTTGCTTGTATATTTAATAATTTAGGAATACATGTTACCCAGTTATTAAGAAGTAATAATCTGCTAAATGGTTTTGATTTGGATTTATCTTCTTCATTAAAAGAAACAATGAAATCTTCAGGTGTTAGATTAATTTTTAATGATGAGCTTATAAAAATTCAAAAAAAAGAGGAATTTTTTGATTTTATTTTGAATTCTGGGCAAAAATTGAATGCGGAAAGTTTTCTTTATGCGATTGGGCGAGAGCCTAATCTAGATTCTTTAAACATCCAAGAACTAAAATTGAAAATGAATGGAAAATTTATAGAAGTAAATGAATTTAATCAAACTAACCAATCAAATATATTTGCTATTGGTGATGTAGTTGATAGACCAAATCTGACTCCAGTTGCTATAGAGCAAGGAAGAGTTTTTGCCGATAATTTTTATGGCAATTTAAAAAGGTCAATTAATTTTGAATATATACCCAAAGCGGTTTTTTCTAATCCAGAAATTGCCACTGTAGGTTTAACAGAAAAAGAGGCAAATAATTTATACGGTAGTGAAAACATTAAAATTTTTAAATGTAAATTTAAACCAATGTCAGATACTTTTAAAAATATAAATTCAAAATGCTTACTAAAGTTAGTTGTAAATAAATCAAATGACAAAGTTATAGGATGCCATATGTTTGGTGACTCTTCCGCTGAGATAATACAAATGGCCTCTATCGCTCTAAGTATGGGAGTGACCAAAAAACAATTCGATTCAACTATGGCTTTGCATCCCACAATATCTGAGGAATATGTAACTATGTATTAGATTCAAATCCAATTATTTTAGATTTATTTTTAGTAAATAAAATAAGAAGCAATACAGTGGAATAAATAAATATGAATATCCTAAACTCATATATCAGTTCAATTTTACTTAATATCAATATTTTATCAAGAATATAAAAACTATAAATATTTAAAAGAATAAATCCCTCTGCTCTTGTGATCTTACCTTTTGTCCAAAATATTGGCATACATGCAAAAGTTGTTAAAACCATTATTGGAAGATCGGTTCTAATTAAATCACTATTAATTTTTAAACCTTCAAGTCCAGAGAAGAGGCTACAGCTACCAAGTATTAAGAGCTGATTTAAAAGGTTACTCCCTATTACGTTTCCTATCGCAAGATCTGTCCTGCCTTTAATGGCGGCAACTATAGAAGTTATTAATTCTGGCAGTGATGTTCCTGTCGCTACAATAGTAAGACCTATAATCGTTTCATTTATTCCAATCAAAAATGCTAAGTCCCTCGATCCATTGACTAAAATATTTGAACCAAAAGCAAGTAATAAAATTCCAAGTAATAACTTTCCAAATATATTGAATTTATTCTTTTTTGAAATTGAATCATTTATTTCTGGTTCAGCTGTTTTTGTGTCCTCATCCTTTTCATTTATTGTATTAATTTCCCAAATAGTATTTAAGATTAAACAAAAAATAAGAAAGATTCCTGATTGCCAAGTTAATAATCCTGTAGATGACATCGCCCAAACTGCACAAGAAATAGCAATTAAAAGTGGAACATCACGTCTAACTATTCTGCTTTTAACTTTTAATGGTCTAATTAATGAGCTGATTCCTAGAACTACGAGAATATTAAATATATTACTTCCAATGACATTACTAACTGCAAGACCATCACTTTCTTTTAATACAGAATTCAAACTAACTAATAATTCAGGTGAACTTGTCCCTAATGCAACTACAGTTAATCCAATGACAATTTGAGGGATACCAAGCATCAATGATAATGCGACTGATCCCTGAATAAAAAATTCGCCTCCAGCAAAAAGTAAAATAATTCCTATAAAAATTTCAACTATAGGGATTATAAATTCACTCATTTTTAAACTAATTTAAAATTATTTATAAAGATTTCCACATAATAAAAATATAATCTATCTACAAACATGTATATATGATTGTTAAAAAAAATTTACTGTTAAAATTTACTAAAGACTAAAATCTTGAAACAGCTCACTATTATAAAACCTGATGATTGGCACTTGCATTTAAGGGAAGGATTTATATTAAAAAATATCATTAAATTTTCATCAGATCTTTTTTGTAGAGCAATTATTATGCCAAATACAAAGATCCCAATTACTACTACTGAGCAAGCAATTTCTTACAGAAACTCAATATACGCTGCATTGCCTAAAAAAGCTAAGTTTCATCCTCTAATGACAATTTATCTAACTGATAATATTTCATTAAATGAACTTGAGAACGGATATATAAATGATATATTTTTTGCAGCAAAATTATATCCAGCTAATACGACTACCAATTCAAGTTATGGAGTAAAAAATATCAAGAATATCTATAAAGTATTTGAGTTGATGGAAAAAATAAAAATGCCTTTGTTAATTCATGGTGAAGTCAATGATCCCACTGTTGATATCTTTGATAGAGAGGAGGTATTCATTGATGAAGAATTGACATCAATAATTAAACATTTTCCTAAATTAAAAATTGTTTTGGAACATATTACAACTTCTTATGCTGTTGATTTTGTTAAAGAGAATAATATTGGAGCAACTATAACCCCTCATCATTTACACATTAATAGAAATGCTATGTTTCTTGAGGGATTAAATAGTGATTTCTATTGCTTGCCTGTCGCGAAAAGAGAGTCTAATAGAGCTTCTCTAATAAAAGCTGCTACAAGTGGTGAAGAATGCTTTTTCTTAGGAACTGACTCTGCCCCTCACCTAAGACAATGGAAAGCTTTTTGTGGCTGCGCTGGAATATTTAATGCCCCAGTTGCTATATCAAGTTATTTAAAGATTTTTGAAGAGGAGAATGCCCTTGATAAATTTGAAAAATTTGCGAGCTTAAATGGACCTAAATATCATAATCTTCCTACGAATAATGAAAAAATCACTTTTATTTATGAACCACATACAATCAAAGATTTTATTGGAATAAAGGATAATGATAAAGTTCTAGGAAAGATTAAGCCATTCCACTCTTCAGAAACACTGAACTGGAAATTAAAGTTGTAATTAAATTTTTTTTAATATTTTCTTGTATTTGATAGTTTAATTGTGAAAAGTGTAAATATTCAAATTTTTGATGGTTAAATTCAGTACTTTTCGCTACGCTTAAAGAGCGCAAATTCCACTTGGGAGTGTGGCGGAATTGGTAGACGCGCCGGACTTAAAATCCGTCGAGCGATTTAGCTCGTGAGGGTTCAAGTCCCTCCACTCCCATGATTTTTCAAGTTGAAGTACAATGTTAGAATTTAATAGTTATATTTGATGTATTATTTGTAAAATCTTTTTCTGCATGGAAAATTTATTGAATAATCCTTTTTTAACTTTAGGAGCTTATGTTCTTATATTAACTATCTATTTAGCAGTTGTTCCTTTGTCACTGTTCTATTGGATGAATAATAGATGGAATGTTATGGGTAAATTTGAAAGATTAGGAATTTATGGTTTAGTCTTTCTTTTTTTTCCAGGACTAATTTTGTTTTCTCCTTTTTTAAATCTCAGATTAAATGGAGAGAATAAGGGGTAAATTGTTTGACTAAGTTAAAAGTTTTACAGGTAGGACTGTTTTTCTCAATATTAGGTATTTTTAGTTATAAATTATTTCCTTTTTTTGGCTTGAGTACGATAAATTCAGGTTCTATTTCTAATTTAATATTGATAACAATTGTGCTTATTTGGGTATTTAGTTATTTATTGAGAGTTATAAATGGAAATATGACTTTTATGGAACAAAGAAAACGTTACAGAGAAGTATACGAAAAGAAATTTGCTGAGAAATTAGAAAAGAAATTTGAATCACTTTCCGATGATGAACAAAAAAAATTGCTTGAAGAATTAGATGAAAAATAACAAATTTTTTAATTAATAAACGTATACTTATTAATTTGTGCCATGATATTTACTAATACGTTTACATAAGGATTTGTCATTAATAAATCAAAAGTTTAATGAATTGAGAAAAAAAGGTAAATTTGCCTTAATGCCTTTTTTGATGGCTGGTGATCCTTCTTTAGATATTACATATAATATCTTGCTAAAATTACAAGAAAAAGGGGCCGATTTTATTGAATTAGGTATCCCTTATAGTGACCCACTTGCAGATGGACCCATAATTCAATTATCAGCTTCAAGAGCTCTAAAATCTGGCACTTCAATAGCACAAGTGCTTAAGTTGTTAAAAACTTTAAAAGGTAAATTAAATATACCCGTAATACTTTTTACATACTTTAATCCTCTGCTAAGTTTTGGTTTTAAAAGATTCTGTGAAATCGCTTCAGATGTTGGTGCGGCAGGCATAATAATTCCAGATTTGCCTCTAGAAGAAACAACGCAATTTTCACAAATAGCTAATAATTTTAATCTGGATTTAATATTATTAATAGCTCCAACAACGCCATTAGAAAGAATGAAAATGATATCTAGCAGGACAAGAGGATTTACTTACCTTGTTAGCGTTACTGGCGTAACTGGTGAGAGGAATAATCTTGAAAATCGTGTTGAGAATCTTATAGGGAAATTAAAAGAAATAAGCTCAACTCCCATAGCAGTTGGATTTGGAATCTCAACTCCCGAGCATATTATCAAGGTTCGGAATTGGGGGGCTGATGGAGTAATAATTGGAAGCGCTTTTGTTAAAAGAATTTCTGAAAGTAAATATTCTCAAATAGTAAATGAATTAGGTGAGTTTTGCTCTGAGATGCGCTCAGCTGCGGATAAAATTTTAGATTAATTAAATAATAAAACCCATAAAAATTAAAGATTAAAAAATTTTATTTTCTCGATACAGTAATATAAATTTTAAGTTGACTTTATTATATCTTTGAATATTAAATTTTATTTAATCTTCTGATTCTCCTGCAGGTAATAGTCTTATTTGCTTTCTTCCAAGTTTAATTTCAAATTCATCCCCTGCTTTCAAATCAAGCAAAGCTGTATAAGCTTTACCAATTAAAAGATTTCCATTACCTTGAACAGTTGCTACATAGCTTAATTTTCTTCCGCCTTTGCCAATTCCAGCAACTCCAGAATCTCCAAGATTAACTCCTTTTGCTTCAAGCAGTGCCTCATAAAAAGCGGTGAAATTCAATCGCTCGCTACCATTCTTTTTTGTGGAAACATAACCACAAGAGCGAACAAGATCTGACTTGCTAACGTCACCAAGCTCTTTAACTTTAGCAAGTAGATCACTACCAGTAAGCATAATAAGTAATAAAAAGATCTACTTAATTAACATAGCAATTAGTGTGTATTATATGCAATTATTAATTATGAATTTAATCAATTAGTTATCAAAATTATGGAAAAATTTGTAGTATGGGGTCAATATTGTAAAGATGCAATTACTAAACGCGAACAATTTCGAAATGATCATTTGAATAGGCTTTTAAAATTAAAAGAACAAAACATTTTAATTACTTTAGGACCTACTAAATGTACAAGATATCTTTTTGGTATCTTTAATGCTAATAACGAAAAAGATGTAAGAGAATTATTAGAGAAAGATATATATTGGGAAAAAGGAATATGGATATCGCTTGAAGTTTATCCATGGATTCAAGCTTTATAAGCCATTTATTTATTCTCAATTAAGTTTATATTTATTAGTTAAGATTATTTACTAATTATTAATTTAGTAAATGTTTTTATAGGATTTCTTTTACTAAGATAAATAATCTAATTTGATAATTTTTAGAAGAATTGACTAAATTAATCTTTAATAAATTTTATAATTATGTATCTAATTGATTTTATGATCCTTTTCCATTTGATCCATTAATTCATCTAAATCTAACTTGTAGTTAAAATTCAATTGATTATATCCTTGTGTGTTTTCTTCTTCTGAATAAGAAGATTCTTCATTATTATTCTCTTTATTGTTATTATTATTTTTAGTACTTAACCAATTCTGCTCGATTTTTATCAAGTTTTTTGCAATATTAATAATTCCTCCTTTATTATGTAAATCTCTAAGTTTTTTTATAATTTCAGATGTTCTGCTAGATTTAATTTTTAATTGTGCAGCTAAATCTTTTTGAGAATATCCATGGCATCTAAGCCAATCTTTTACGAATGCAATCAATTCTTTCTCTTCTTGTGAAGATAATTTATTCATGATTTAAAAAGGAAAAAGTTTGTTAAGTTTTTCCTCTGCTCTAATTTTAATTGCGGGAGTCATGTATTTACTCCAAATACTCAAGACAGCCGTTAAAGCTACAAAGTCATCGCTAAAGCCAACTACTGGCATAAAGTCGGGGAATAAGTCTAATGGCATTATTAGATACGCTAAGGCAGCCATCAAAGATATTCGAACATTCGTTGGGGTTAAGGGGTCTATAGCCATCTCTAATACCTCTAATGCTGGTTTAGCGATTGATCTACCAGCTTTAATTAGAATTTTGAGAATTATATTTGAATCTATAGTAGAACTTTCAATAACTTCAGCTTCATATATCTTTTGATTAGATTTATATGAATTGTTGCTCATTTTATAAAGAATATGCTAGCCACTTGTATTAACTTAAACTATCAACTAGGCCATTTTGGATTCCTGCTTTTCTGAGCTTTCTCAATGCTCTTTGCACAACTTGCCTGCAATATTCTCGACTACAATTCATATGTCTTGCGACTTCTGCGAGAGTCCTCCATTCATTTGAACCATCTAATCCAAATCTGAGGCTAACAATCTTCCTTTCTTTTTCTGTTAAGTTGGCTTTATCCAATAATTTCCAAGCAGAAGCTGTCCTTTCAGCTAACTCTGCTAATTCCATTGGAGGTGTTTGTTCGCTTGGCAATATATCGACCAATTCTGATGGGTCTGATTTAGATTTGACTGTACCTTGAAGGCTTATAGTTATACTTCTAAGCTCGCATGATAATAATTCATCGACTTCCTCTTTAGTGATTTTCATCTCTTCTGCTAAATCTAAACTTGTAGGAGGTATACCCTTACTTTGCATTAACTTAGATTTAGCGGATCTTAATTTTGTTAATTTCTCATTTATGTTAACTGGAATTCTAATAGTTCTGCTTTGTGTTGATAAGGCTCTATTTAATCCTTGTCTAATCCACCAGTAAGCATAAGTTGAGAATCTATGCCCTCTTGATGGGTCATATTTCTCAACTGCCCTTGTTAAACCAAGAGTACCCTCTTGTATTAAATCCAACAATTCAAGCCCTTTCCCTTGATAACGTTTAGCAAGATTTACAACAAGTCTTAAATTAGCTGTGATCATCGCATTTTTTGCTTTTTCACCAATCCTTATAGTCTTCTTCTCACCTTCAGAATATTCACATGCAGGTCCTTTCCCTCCAGCAGACTGACATCTATTTATTAAAACAACCATCTCTTGAACTTTTCTTCCCATAGTGAGTTCTTTCTCTGGGGTCAAAAGTTGATGGCGTCCAATTTCACCTAGAAAATCGCTTAGTGAACTCAAGATTTATACCTTAAAGTTATTTCTTTTAACTTAAGCTCAAATCGATAATATGCTACACATGTAATAATTAATTAATAATTAATTAATAAATTATTATTTAAACAATTTCCTTATTTAAATTTCCATAATCTTTTATTTTCGTCTAGATTCTAAGACTTCAAGAACATCCCTCCAATCAACACCCCTGTGAAGGAGAGCTACTTGAAGGTGATAAATAATATCAGCAGCCTCATTAGAAATTTCGTTCTTGTCATTTTTCATGCATGCCATTACAAATTCAGTTGTTTCTTCTCCAATTTTCTTCAGTATTGTATTGCTACCTTTTGTTAACAATTGATTTGTATAACTATTCTCTTTTGAAGATAATGATCTCTCTTTAAGGGTATTAAATAATTCTGAGCATACATTAGACAATGGTAAAGATTTTTTTTGCTTTTCAAACCCTTCTGAAGTCTTAGTGATTTGATTAAAGAAACAACTTCTTTCACCTGTATGACAGGCACCTTCTCCATGTTGTTCTATATAAATAATTAAGGAGTCGCTATCGCAATCAAATCTAATTTCTTTTAGTAATTGCGTATTCCCACTTGTTGCTCCTTTTCTCCATAGCTCAGATCTTGATCTACTCCAATAATGAACTTGATTAGTTTCAATAGTTTTTTTAAGCGACTCTTTATTCATCCATGCAAGCATTAGAATTGTTCCGTCTAACCAATCTTGTGCAATGGCTGTAATTAACCCATCTTTATCAAATTTAAGATCATTTAAAGCGAAATTTTTTGTATAAGTCATTATGTTTAAATTGTTTAAGTCTTGACTATTTTGTCCTAATTAATTTCATCTAATTATAAAGTAATGTCTATTCATTCCTCAAAATTTTCTTGCAGTAAAAGTTATCATAACTTTCCATGTTCTCATCGACAGTGGCAACATTCGGGACATTGCAAATTTGTACATGGATATTCGAGATCATTCACCTTCTGGTTTGTCGCAAAAAACTTAGATATTAATGGTTTTGTTGTAGACTTCTCAAGTTTAAAACCTCTTGAAAAGAAATTAAAAGACCAATTTGATCATACTTTTTTAATAAATAAAGATGATCCTTTATTAGCACACTGGCAGAAACTTAATGAATTAAAGGCATTAGACTTAAGAATAATGGATAACGTAGGAATGGAGTTCTCTTCTCAAATGATTTGGCATTGGGCTAATGATTATTTGAAAACTAAAGATAATGGGAGAACTTGTTGCTATAAAGCAGAGTCAAGGGAAAATGAATTTAATAATGCTTGCTTTGAGAGCGTGCCAAGTTGGTATGTTGCCAATTAAATAATTAAGTCTGATTAATCTATAATGAGATTATTTTCTTCTACATAGATTTTTATAAGATTATTTTTCAAATATTGATTTTGTAAAATATTATTTGCAATTTTTGTTTCAATTTCTTTTTTTATTATCCTTTTTAGAGGTCTTGCACCATATATGTGGTCAAAACTTCTATCAACGAGAATATTTATAGCATCATTGGTTATTTCTAATTTTAAATTTTTTTTATTGAGTCTTTTTTCTAAATCTTTGAATTCAATTTTTGCGATTTTAGCCAATTCTTCTTTGTTAAGATTATTAAAAATCACAATCTCATCTAATCTATTTAAAAATTCAGGTTTAAAAAATTTCCTAAGTTCTCCATCAATTACTTTTTTAATTTCATGTTGGTTTTCATTCCTTATTGATAAATCATTTATAGATTGACTTCCGAGATTGCTGGTAAGAACAATAATTGAGTTTTTAAAACTAACTGTTCTACCTTGGCCATCCGTAATAATTCCATCATCAAGAACTTGTAAAAGTATATCTAGAATGTCTTTATGAGCTTTTTCAATTTCATCAAGAAGGATTAATGAGTAGGGGTTTTTCAGTACCGCCTCCGTTAATTGTCCTCCAGATTCAAAACCTAGATATCCTGGGGGTGCGCCTATTATTTTACTTACTGAATGTTTTTCCATATATTCAGACATATCTATTCTGATAATTGAAGATGATGAATCAAAAATTGTATTAGCCGTAACTTTACTTAACTCAGTTTTTCCAACTCCAGTAGGACCTAAAAAAAGAAAACTTGCTATTGGTTTATTTGGATCGTTAAGACCTGTTCTTGATCTTTTAATAGAATCTGCAACAGAATTAATAGCTTTTTCTTGGCCGATTATTTTTTCTTTAAGACTGATTTCAAGTTTTAAGAGTTTTTCTTTTTCGGATTGATTTAAATCGTTAACCGGTATTGAAGTCCATTTAGATACCACTTCGGCGATATCACAAAAATTCACTTCTTGCCTCAAAAGACTTTTATTGCCATTTTTATAATCATTTTCTAAATCTTTACTCTTAATAGTTAGTTTATTTTGTAATTCATTTAAAGTTCCAAACTCTAATTCTGCCGCTTTATTAAGATCAAAACTTCTTTTGGCTTGTTCAATTTGTAATTGAGTTGATTCAATTTCTTCTTTTATATTGCTAATTTCATCGATATCTGCCCTCTCTTTTTTCCATTGAAGATTCAATTCATTTTGTTTTCCTTTTAGACTTTTTAACTCATTAGTAATTTTAGTTAACCTTTCCAATGATGAAAAATCTGTTTCTCTTTTCAAAGATAAATTTTCCATTTCCAGCTTTAAAACTTTCCTATCAATTTCATCGATTTCCTCAGGCTTAGAAGTTATAACCATATTTAATCTTGAAGCTGCTTCATCAATTAAATCAATTGCTTTATCAGGTAAGAAGCGGTCATTAATATATCTTTCACTTAGGTTTGCAGCGGCCACTAAAGCATTGTCTGATATCCTTACACCATGATGTACCTCATATTTTTCTCTAAGCCCTCTCAAAATAGAAATAGTATCATCAACAGAAGGAGCTTTAATTTTAATTTTCTGAAATCTTCTTTCTAATGCAGGATCTTTTTCAATATTTTGTTTGTGTTCAGTAATTGTTGTAGCTCCTATACACCTTAATTCACCTCTTGCAAGCATTGGCTTTAAGAGATTGCTGGCATCCATAGATCCACCACTTGCTCCAGCTCCAACAACTGTATGAATTTCATCAATAAATAAAATTATTTTACCTGCAGAATCTTTGACACTTTTTAAAACATCTTTTAACCTTTCTTCAAATTCTCCTCTGTATTTTGCGCCTGCTAGTAGAGAGCCCATATCTAAAGAGATTAATTGACGATTATGCAACAAGGAAGGGACATCACCATTAATAATTCTTTGAGCTAGCCCCTCTACGATTGCAGTTTTCCCTACTCCAGGGTCGCCTATTAAAACAGGATTATTTTTTGTCCTTCGGCTAAGAATCTGTATTGTTCTTCTAATTTCTTCATCTCTACCAATAACCGGATCTAGGACTCCATCTCTCGCGGATTTTGTAAGATCAACTCCAAACTTTTCCAATGAATCATTGTTTTGATCTAATTTTGGCTCGATTGGGTTATCTTTATTCATCTTTTGAAGGAAATCGAGAAATTCTGGAACAGTTTTTTTGTTTAAAATTAAATGTCCAATACTTTTATCATAAATTAATCCCAGTAGGATGTGCTCTGTTGATATTACTACTCTTCTAGAATTAACTTTAATTTCATCTGCCTTTAGAAAAACTTTATGAAGGGTATCACCTATAAAAAGAGTATCTTGTTTGTCTTTCATTTTACCCTTATTTTTTATTTTCTTCAAAACAATTCCTTCTATAACTTTGAAGTTTAATTCGTTTAGCTCAAGTATCTTTTTTACAGATTTATCATTATGAAGGATTGATAAAAATATATGTTCAGAATCAATATTTTGATGAGAAAATTGATAAGCAATTTTTTTTGCATAAAGAAAATAGTTCCAAGCAGTTTTAGAAAATGCACTTGGAACTATATTCATTTGAATTTTAAGCTTATGATTATTAAATTATTTCATAAAACTTAAGTAATTTTTTAAAAAATTTTATTCGACAATTACTTTTCCAACCATTCCTGCACCTCTATGAGGTTCACAATAGAATTCATAGGTACCTGCACTGTCAAAAGTCGTCTCCCAAGATTCTCCAGGAGCAAAAGCTAAGTCAGCATGACTTAACTCTTCATGTCCATCAAAAACTGCATTATGTGGTGCGAGTTTATTATTAACGAATTTAACTGAATCGCCTGCACTTATGTTAACAGTGCTTGGTTCAAAAGCTAACATGCCGGCATCTGTTCCAAGCTTTACTTCAACAGTTGCAGCTGATACTGAGGAGATTCCTAAACCTAAGGAAAGAACTATTGCAAAAAATCCTGCAAAAAATGAACGTAACATAATTTAAAATTTCTTTTTAATATATCTTACAAGATTTTAGTGACCAACCCGTGAGAATTTTAATTGATATTACATCTTGGTAACTTTGCTAACTTAAGAATGTCTTTAAGTGATTTTGCATAGCTCTTTAACCCAAAGGTCTCAGGATTTGCAATGGGTTTGTGATCAAAATTATATTTATTAATACTGAAGTTATCCCAACTTGTAGTTTGAATAGGCAATACTTTTAATAAAAACTTTATAATTGGTTTGTTAATCTTTAGTGCAAAATATCTTTTGATTCCATAATTCTTTATAAGAGTAAGGATTGCTTCATCAATAGTTATGAAGTTTTGACCTAGGATGTATTGTTTAAATCCATAATCACTCTTATCAGTACTTTTTATTAGAAATCCACATATTTGTGCGATATCTTTAGCATGAATAAAATGGAATTTTGCATCAATTTTTAAAAATCTTGCAATCCAAAGCCACCGTTTTGCTTGTTTGAGTCCCTCTGTTAAATAACTTACTGGATACCTACTCTTCCCCTTTAGAGTTCCTCCAAATACCAATGTGGGAAATACTACACATGTTTTTTTTGCAAATGAACTTTTTCTAAGATTTTCATAACACTGATATTTTGTTTGAATATATTCTGTACCGTAAATTAATGATTCACGCATTAATTCTGCTTTATTGTTTAGTAGGCTCGCGGTTGAAAAATAAATTATTTTTTCTAATATATTTTTTTTGAGTAATCCAAGAAGTTCTTCAAATGCAGTTACATTGACTTCATATGCTCTTTTCTTTCCTCCCCAAGCTGTAGCTGTATGGATTAAGTAATTAATCTCTTTTAATTCTTTTTTGAATTTTTTGCAATCTCTAATATCGCAAGCTAATAAGGTAATTCTTTTATTTTTTTGAATTGATACAGGTAATTTATTAGGATCTCTTACCATTAGAAATAGTCGATAATTAGAATTTTTTAAAAACCAATCTATTAGATATTGTCCAACGCATCCATTTGAGCCAGTAATTAATAGTTTTTTATTTCTCAAAATGATTTAATAATGTAGAGATTTTCCGTATTCAAAAAAAGTTTTTGCACTTTCCTCTGGGGTCCCAGGTAAAATTCCATGTCCTAAATTAAGAATATATTTTCTACCTTGAGCCTTTGAAAAGGTTTCATCTATTCTATTTCTTATGGAATCTACATTGCCGAAAAGTATTCCAGGATCTACGTTACCTTGGATGCCAATATTATTAGGAATCCTTTTAGAAGCCTCCTTAATATCTACTGTCCAATCTAAAGAAATAATATCAACGCCAGTACTAGCCATCCTTTCAATTACTCCTGCACTGCCTGATATATACAATATGATGGGAGTATCTGGGTATTCTTTTTTGACGATATCAATAACTTTCTTCTGATAAGGGCCTGCAAAAATATCATAATCTTGAGGGCTTAATTGACCTGCCCAAGAATCAAATATTTGAACAATCTGAGCTCCAGATTTTACTTGATACTTTAAATATTCACCTATGGATTTTGCAAAATGATCAAGGAGATTATGCAGTAAATCAGGCTCTCTAAAAGCCATCGATTTTATAATGGAATAATTTTTACTACTTTTCCCTTCAACCACATATGCAGCAAGCGTCCAAGGGGCACCTACGAAACCGAGCAGTGTTGATCTATTTGCAATGTCTTTTCGAAGATTGGTAAGTACATCTCCAACAAAACTTAAACTTTCACTCGGAATTAATTTTTTCAAGTTTTTTATTTGTTCAAAAGTTCTTATAGGATTCTCAATTAATGGACCTTTACTTTCCACTATTTCAAAATTTATCCCCATTCCAGGAAGAGGTGTAAGAATATCTGAGAAAAGTATCACTCCATCAGGCTTGAAAGCATGAAAAGGTTGCATTGAAATCTCATATGATAAATCTGGATTCTCAGATCTTTCCCTAAAGCTTGGATACTTATCTCTTAAATCCCTATATATCTTCATATAACGACCAGCTTGACGCATCATCCAAACAGGAGGCCTTTCCACTTTCTGGCCTAAAGCGGTTCTTAGAAGCAACGGTAAATCTTTTCCCATTTATATTATTAATAATGTTTTTAAATAAATCAAAAACTTTAACTTAAAAATACTACAACGGGAAGATGATCAAAATCACTTTAAATTTAAATAAATAAATACTATTGAAAAATTTAATCTGATATATTGGGCAAATATTTAAAAATACTTACGCTAAGAGGAGGTAAGGTAAGATCCAATGCATTTTCGTAGTTATGTATATTGAAATCTATCGTAAGTTTTCCACCAATATTACCCTGATTACTTCCACCATAACGGGACGCATCAGAGTTAAATATCTCTTTGTAAAAGCCTTTTAAAGGAACTCCAATCTTATAGGTTTCATGTAAATTAGGAGTAAAGTTAGCTACTACTACTAACCATTCATTTGTATTTGTTTCCCTTCTCATAAAACTAATAACAGAATTAGACCGATCCTCACAATCGATCCATTGGAATCCGTAGGGATCAAAGTCATTTTTCCAAAGGGCCGGTTCAGATTTATAGAGTTTATTAAGATCATCAACTAAATTTCGTATACCTAAATGAGGTTGGAATTTTAACAACTCCCACTGAAGGTCGTCCCAAACATTCCATTCTGATCTCTGCCCGAATTCCATCCCCATAAAAATTGTTTTTTTGCCAGGATGCGTCCACATATAAGTTAGTAGAGCTCTCGTATTTGCATATTTCTTCCAATCATCACCTGGCATCTTGTGAAGCAAATGACTCTTACCATGAACTACTTCATCGTGACTTAAAGCAAGCATAAAGTTTTCTGTATAGTTATAAGTAATAGAAAAGGTGACGCTATTTTGATGAAATTGTCTAAACCATGGATCAATTTCAAAATAATCGAGCATATCATGCATCCAACCCATATTCCATTTCAAGTTAAAACCAAGACCTCCAACATCAGTTGGTTTAGTTACCATAGGCCAAGTGGTTGATTCTTCTGCAATTGAGAGAGCACCAGGAAAGTGTTGAAATAATACATGATTAGCTTGTTGAAGGAATTTGACTGCCTCAATATTCTCATTACCACCATTTTCATTAGCTATCCACTCTCCATCAGGGCGAAGATAATCTCTATACAACATTGATGCAACAGCATCAACTCTTATCCCATCAATATGGAATTCTTCAAACCAGTAAACAAGATTTGCTACTAGGAAATTTCTAACCTCATTACGACTGTAATTAAAAATTAGAGTTCCCCATTCTTTATGTTCACCTATCTTTGGATCAGCATGTTCATAAAGATGACATCCATCAAAGAAAGCAAGGCCATGTTTATCTTTTGGGAAATGTCCTGGAACCCAGTCTAGTATTACACCAATTTCTTCTTCATGACATTTGTTTATAAATTCCTTAAATTCATTAGGGGTACCATATCTACTTGTTGGAGCATACCAACCCGTCACCTGATATCCCCATGAACCATCGAAGGGATGCTCTGAGATAGGCATTAACTCAATATGTGTAAAACCTCTTTCCTTAACGTATGGAATCAGTTTTTTAGTTAATTCAGGATAAGTTAATAATCTTGATCCTGGTTTTAGATCAGCCGCAGGAACTGGTTCCCTTCTGGATCCATTATTTTCAACATATGAATTTTCAGTTGATTCATGCATCCAACTACCAAGATGCATTTCATAAACAGATATTGGCTTATTTAATTGGTCACTAGAATCTCTATCCTTAATCCATGTTTTATCATTCCAATTAAAATTATTTAACTTTGAAATTATAGATCCATTTTGAGGTCTAACTTCGTGTAAAAAACCATATGGGTCAGACTTCTCGTAAATATGACCTTCTTGAGTTCGGATCTCATATTTATAAGTATCCCCTTCGTTCATAAGAGGCATAAATAGTTCCCATATTCCACCTAATCTTTTTTGCATTGGATGATGTCTACCGTCCCATGAATTGATGTCGCTAATAATTGAGATAGTTTTGGCGTTGGGAGCCCAAATACAAAACATTACTCCTTTACTGCCATCCATTTCAGTGATGTGTGCCCCCATCTTCTTCCAAATGTGATGGTGATTCCCTTCAGCAAAAAGATGCCTATCTATCTCACCCATCCATTCGTCTTTAAAAGCCCAGGGATCTAACTGTGTATGTTTAATGCCTCCTCTTAATACATTAATTGAGTAATTAGATTGAGGATCCTCTGGGACATATGCTTCAAAAAGCCACTTGTGATTTGGATTAGTTGTGGCAACTTCCTGATTTTTGAATAATATGCTTACTTGATCTGCCTCCGGCATCCAAACTCTAATAACCCATGAATTTTGAATTTGATGTGGACCTAAAATATTTAAAGGATTATCATTGCAACAATTTTCAAGGTTGAAGGCTTCTGATTTAATCCAGTCTATTTGTAATGTGTTCGTCATGACTGGTTGTTATTAAGGATTAAGCTTATCAAATTTTCTAGTATTTTTATGAGAATTATTTAAAAAATGGATTGATTTTCATAATTGATTTTTTTAGATTGAAATTTAATGTGGTGATTTTGTGATCAATACTTGTATTTCCACCTCTAACTTTATTGTGACCAGAGTTTACTCCAATTGCTGGCCACGCAGATGCTGATAGTGATAAGCGTAATTTACTCCCCTTCGTAATAGAAATATTTGTTGGGTGTAATTTGATTGTATAGTCCCTTTCAGTATCTTTAATGTTTTTTTTAATTCTTAGAAATCCAGTGGTAAATTGATTAATAATTTCTTCTCCTTCACTGATTAGTGATAATGCAACACATATATCAAAACTTTCTTGATCACATGTTACAGAAGCATGTAATGTCGGAATGCCGGATAAGTGTATATTTTCTTTCAGATAATGTGTTTGAAAAACTGCTACATCTAATCTTTTATCTATATTAATTCTATTAAATAAGCCTGGATTTTTCCCTAAATGTCCTCCCTCTGATGGTACTGGGCGCCAAGGATCATGCACAATTGAGACAAATCCAGAACTCTTTGAATTCATTGATAAACTTCCATCTTTTATTTCAAAATTAGCATTTCCATTACTTTCTAATCCAAACTCATAATTTAATGGAAGCTGTTCAATGCTTTCCCATCTTTTGAGAGAGACATTCCATATTATTTTATTTTTTTTGGTTACTTTTACTGTTGATTCATTTTCTTTTAAATGTTTTTCAAA
The DNA here is from genome assembly GCA_902627325.1 of uncultured Prochlorococcus sp. GTDB lineage: Bacteria > Cyanobacteriota > Cyanobacteriia > PCC-6307 > Cyanobiaceae > Prochlorococcus_A. Next base: position 52,604 of record CACOIM010000005.1, read on the forward strand.
GAAATTCAAAAGAGTGTTTTGTGAATCTTTCCACCAATTTAGATGTGATGAGTTACTAATAATTATTTCAGGATCGCCACCAATATTCTTTGACTGTTTGTAAAGATCTAAAGCTCCACGCAAGTGAGGATCCCAAATTCCACCAATAATAAGCATCGGCTGCCTTAACCAAGAATCAACAAACTTAATTTTTTCAAAATCTTTTTCCTCATCAAGAACATCTATCCATTTAATAATAAAATTATCTGGATCAAATTTTTGTATTAATTCCAAACCGTTGAATAAATGTCTATTTTCATCTAGCGCTGATTTTATTGCTATCCATCCTTCTTTATTTTTGCAGCGTTTCATTTTTAGTGCTGCAATTTGCAAGCCCCATGTAATATTGTTATGCCACCAAAAAGCACCACCATCAGAACACCAATGATTTTTTATATCCAAACCTGTCATCGCAGGGGATAAACAATCAGGAGGTTTTGTTAGATCTCTACCTGTTAGTTGGGTTAGGCCCTGATAAGAAAATCCATATAGACCTAGTTTGCCATTACATTCTTTTAGTGATCTAACCCATTCATGTGTCTCAGAGGTATCATTAGCTTCTTGGTAAAAACCTTTAAAGATTCCTTCTGAATCTCCTTGACCTCTCACATCTTGAATTACAACCATGTATCCTTTGGAGGCCCACCAAGTTGGGTGGGCATATGTAATCGTTGAAGCTATTTCTCTTCCATAAGGTTGTCTCATTAATAAAGCAGGCCAAGGACCTTCTTTATCAGGAAGCCAAATTCTTGAAATCAACCTAACCCCATCAGATAACTTCATATGAGTATCGAAATATTTAGACGAAATCATATGCAGTTACATCACATTCGGACAATGTATACCTATTACATAAATAGAAAGGATTTCTGCATTAACGGGTGTTAGCTTGTTTTTTTTTGAAACGTAACTCACTGCTTCATCGGAACTAGCTGAAATACCTCTTTTATTTAATTCCTTAAATTTATTACACATTTCTATTGCATCTTTTGGATTTTTCTTAACGCTTTCCAAAAGATTAGATTGAGCATGAACAATATTCATACTTAGTAGAAAAAAGACTGAGAAATAAAGAGAATTTTTGATCATATTATTAATCCTATTAAATTCTACAATAAAAAAAATCTTTTACAAAAAAAAACTCTAAACAAGATCTTTTGATTTTTTAATCCAATCTTTTAATACTTTTTGATTTAAATCTGACTTTGTTCTAACTCCCATTCTTCTCTCTAGTCTACCTATCTTTTGTTTTAAAGAATATGGATTTAATGTTGATAAAGTTTTTAAAGACCCTATACCTGCATGCAAAAGTAAATAGGCTTGATGAGGTGTCAAATTTAATTCGATTATGAATAGTGCTATTGCTCTAATTTTTTTTAATCTACTTTCTGTACATAAAGATTTCTTTTGCAGAAGGTGACTTATATTCATGTCATTTAATTTGTGAATGCTTTCCCAAGTATTCAAATTATTACTTTTTAGAAATTCTTTCTCATGTCTAAAGTTTGAAGGAAGAATTTCCAAGTCACTAATCTTACTCATCAGTTTTTGATTGCATTAAAAAACTTTTTTCAATTTCGCCAAGAACAATAGGTTTACTAATACCTTCGGAAATCTTTTCAATAGCTCTGATTTTTATCTTTACTTTTTGACCAGATCTACTTCCTCTTTTTAGATTTAATGATATCTGCTCTAATGTTGGTTCAACTGAAATCCCTTCAAAACCTTTATTCGCTTTGGCTATTATTAAATTCGTACCATTATCATAGACTATTGGAGCATAAACAGCTCCTTCTACCTTGACGGTTTCAGTATAGCTTTGCAAAAAAGCCCAACTAAACAAAGATAATAAAAAAGAAAAAATTGTTGCTCCTGTCAAACGAAATTTTATTTTTAGATTAAAAAAAAATGTGATAACAGTTATCAAGAAAAGTATAATTCCTATAACACCAAATATTTTGGGGGTAGATTTTAATAGTTCAAAAAAAGACATTGACTGGCCTTAATCATTTTAATTTCTTATATTTTGATAGCCTACTCTATTTTAGGATTCTATTTTGAAAAAGAATGAATCTTCTAGAATAAATAAAAAATTACTTACTGTTTCTGCAATATTTGCGGTGGGTTTTTCCTTCTTGAACGGTTTGGAAGAAATATCAAAAAATATTTATCACTCGAAAAAAAATAATCTAGAACAACAAATAGGTCTAAACATAAATAAAAAAGTTGATTTAGGAAGTTTTGCTGGTTTAAGTTTTTTAGGCTTTTCACTAGATAATTCAAAAATTATTGGTAACCAAACAGATGGATCAGAGCTTAAAGCAGATAATATTATAGTTAGGTTTATGCCTTTAAGATCCTTTTTTGGTAGGAAATGGGTTTTTAATATAGATGCTCGCAAGCTAAATATTGTTCTGCAAGAAGATTTTAATAAAGTAGGAAAGAGAAATTTTGATCAAAAAAGGTTAGCTAAGAAAAATTTTAATTATGAGTTTTATTTTAATCTAAGAAATAAATCTGATATGCAGTTATATGGTC